>CAYMDM010000088.1:0-9664 GCA_964389235.1 uncultured Burkholderiaceae bacterium | reverse complement strand
AGCACGCTGCGGCCGTACTGGGTTTCGGTCGAGGGGGAAGGCAGGCAGCGCGCGCCATAGGTTTCCATGACGGCGCGGCGATACGGCTTCTGGTCGTAAGACACCCGCACCTGGAAAACCAGCACTTCCAGACCGAAGATCTGCCCGGCGAACGCCAGCGACGTGCCCCACTGCCCCGCCCCGGTTTCGGTGGTCAGGCGCTTGGTGCCGGCCTGCGCGTTGTAGAAGGCCTGCGGCACGGCGGTATTGGGCTTGTGGCTGCCCGCAGGGCTGACACCTTCGTACTTGTAGAAGATCTTCGCCGGCGTGCCCAGCGCTTTCTCCAGCCGGTGCGCGCGGTACAGCGGGCTGGGCCGCCAGAGGCGGTAGATGTCGCGCACGAGCTCGGGGATTTCGATTTCGCGCTCGGTGCTGACTTCCTGCAGGATCAGCTCCATCGGAAACAGCGGCGCGAGGTCGTCCGGCCCTACGGGCTGCATCGTGCCCGGGTGCAGCACGGGCGGCAGGGTCTTGGGCAGATCGGCCTGGATGTTGTACCAGTAGCGCGGCATCTGGCTCTCGTCCAGCAGGTATTTGGTCTGCAGGCTCATCGGTCGGGTCTCCTCGTTCGGTTGCAGCGGGCCAAATGCGGCGTGCAGGAAGTATGCATGAGGAAAGGCCAGACCGCGGGAACCTGAGGCAATGCCGAGGCTTGCGGCGCTTCGCTGAAATGATCAAGCCGCAGGTTGGGCGTCGGTTAAAGAGCAGTCGACAGAAACCGTATGGCAACAAGGCATGATCACTGGTCGACGCTGATGTCCTGCGCCAGATTCAGCCCGTTGGACTGGATGAAGCTGACCTCGACCTTGGCGCCGTTGTACAAAGATCCCTCCTTGGGTGTCACACCGTTGATCTGAATGGTCAGGCCGTTGACCTGGAAGCTGCTGCCCGTGAGGTTGTAGAGCGTGCCCTTGGTTTCCAGCGCGCCCGCGTTGCCGCCTTCACCGCCGCTTTGGCCGGCGACATTCTGGTACGACACGCTGTAGGCCAGCAGTCCGCCCGGAGTGTTCAACGCCTCAACCTCCACACTGGCGCCATTGACCAGTTGCGCCGGCGTGCCGTTGCTGAACACCACGTTCGATGCAAGCGTGACCGGCAGGATCTGGGTGCTGCCGTCGTCCACGGCAGTCAACGTGAAAGTGCCAGCGGCAAGGTTGACCGCGCTGACCGTGCCCTGGTAGTCGACCGTGGCTCCCTCCGGGGGCTGGCCGAGTACCGTGACCTGGGCGGCCGTCACCACGTTGCCGCTGGAAGCAGCGGGGTACCCCACGACATCAACGAACACGCCGTTGCGCAGTGAGGCGGAAGAACCCGCGGGGAACACTGTGTTGGGCGAGGAGGCATCCACCGGCACGCCCCGCACGAGAAAATTGCCCGGGCTGACGTAACCGGTGATCGTCCCCCGCAATTCGATCTGCGCCGGCGACGTCGCATAGGTGCGCAGTGCGCTGGCGACGAGGACGCCGGTATTCGGGTCAACCTGCCCCTGCACCACGACGTATTCGCCATTGCTCAGCCCTGCCACCGCGCTAGCGAGCCGTGGGGTACTCGCGTCTACCGGGATGCCAGATATCGTGAAGCGGCTGCCAGCCCGTTGTGCGACCAATCCGCCAATCTGCGCCGGCCCGGAGAGACCGGCCAGGGTGCGGATGGTGATCGCTCCAGCGGACAGCACGCCGTCTGCCGTCAGCGGCGTGTTGCTCCAGACGTTGACCAGCTCGCCATTGGCCAGCGTCTGCGCCGCGGGAGTCATCGGGGTGTTGGCGCTGAATTGCACGCTCAAAGTGCCGAGTTGGAAGCGTCCCGCAGCCGCGTCAAGGTTGGATATCAGCCCGGTCACGCGGGTGACCGGATTGTTCGCAGGCAGTTGCTCGATCCGCGTGGCCTGGATGTAGCCTTGATCAAATGCATCCAGACCGAAGGCGCCGTGCACTTCGACCTGCATGCCGTTGCTCAGGTCGGCGAACCCGCTGAGTCCGGCGTAATACGTCACCGGCCCGGCGGCGGGGTTGGTGTTGACGTGAACGGCCACGCCGTTGACACGGAATTGCCCGTTGCCGAGATTGGCAACCGGGCCGATCAGCTCGGGGTCGATCACCACCTGGGTGGGCCGCCCCTGCGCGTCCAGACGGATTTCCAGCCGGTCTCCCAGCCCAACGGCGGTGGACGCGGTCTGGGTTTGCGCCTGCTGATCCGAACTGGCAAAGTACAGCGGGCTGGCGCTGTTGTAGGCGGTGCCGTCGAGTACGAGACTGCCGAAGCCGGTCACCGTTCCCGTGGAAATACCGGTACCGCCGGTGCCCACGCCGCCATTTACTGCTACGGCACTGCCCCCACCGCCACACGAAGCCAGCATCAGCGCCAGGATCGCCGCCAGTGCCGCTGCCGCGGCGACCAGCCATCGTCTAGTTGTCATGGTTGTCATCTCCTGCCGGCGCGTCACCCTGCGCCCGGACGTCTTCGGCCCAGAAATACACACCGAAACGCATGCGGCAGGACGCATCGTCCCGCTCGTGCTCGGTCTGATAGCGGCGCGTGGCCTCGCCAATCATTTCGCTGCGCGCCTGTGCCCAGAGCCTTCTCGCCAGTTCACCGAGAGCCTGCGCCGATGCCGCAGTGATGCCTTCGGCAAACACGCTCTGCTCCAGCCGGGGCGGCTCGCCCAGCACATTGCCCACAGCGGCGGCGGCATGGTCCGCCAGGTTGGCGCCGAAGAGTTCGAGCAGATCGCTCGAGCCCGCTGGCGGCACGAATCCCTCGCGGTGGGGCACGACGGTTTCCTGGCCTTTGACGCTGTGAACCGCGACCAAGCCCAGCCGCAGCAACTCGGTCAGTGCGGTGTAGGGGTGCACGTCCTGGGTCACGCTGCGCGCCAGGGTTTCGAAAGAGGGGGCTGGGCCCGAGCGCGGCAGGGGCCGTGGGCGGCGGTGGCGATCCCGATACAGCGGGTCCTGAACCCAGCGGGCGAAGATTTGCGCACTGACCGACATGTGCTGCTCGATGCGCGCAGCCAGACCCTCGGTACGCCAGGCGCGGACGTCTTTGCGGTGCACACCGCTGAGCAGGCTGATGGCCGAGTCCGTGTCCTTCTGGCCATTGCGCAGTAACTCGAGCCGGGCCTGCTCGATGAACAGTGGTTTGAGCGTGGCGGCGAATTGCGTGTAGTCCACACCGCTGGCCAATAGCAGTCGAACCAGGGGGGGCATGATCTGCTCGATCGCCTGCGAGACGTTCGCTGCAGGCGGCGGCGAGAGCTCTGGCCGTCGCGCGGCAGGAAGTCGGCGTGGTGGACGGCCCATGATGGTGCAGCGCTAGATCGAGGCGAGTTGAGTCGATGGCAGCAGTGTACCTAAAAATTTTCTTGCATGTGATTTTTTCCCATTTATTATGGAGCCGGAGTGCCAAACCCATCCCGCCACTTCCTGGAGTTGCCAATGCAAGTCTTTCGCCCTGTTCCGCGTGCCGCTTTGCTTCCCCTTGCCGCCGCCGTGGCGCTGACCCTAAGCGCCTGCGGCGGTGGCGGTGGGAGTGCAGCGCAGGTCAACCCGACCGCGGCCAACGCCACCCTCAAAGGCGCGGTCATCGACGCGCCCATTGCCAACGCCACCGTCACTTTCACCACCGGTGCGCCCATGGGCCAGCCGGGCTCGGTGGTCATCGGCACTGCCACCGCAGACGCCAGCGGCAACTACACAGTGCAGGCCACCGTGCCCAACACCTCCGCCCCGTTATTCGCCAACGCCACCTCACCCGACGGCAAGGTGGTGCTCACCGCTTATCTGGGCACGAGCAGCACCGTGCTCGCGGCGGGTTCGCTCACGGCGGCCAATCTGCCCAATCTGGTCATCAGCCAGGTGACGACGGCAGCGCTGGCGGTGTACGTTGCCGTAGGCGGCAGCTACGCCAGCCTCACGCCAGCGATCTATGCCGCGCTGCTGTCGCAGCATCACGACGACATCCTGGCACTGTCGGCGGCCATCAAGGCCGTGGCCGACGGCTATTGCGCCCGCCCGTCCGGCTACGCCGATACCGACGACATGGCCAAGGGCATCGCCAAACAAGGCCTATCCAGCAGCACGTCGAGCACGCTCAGCGCCGCCTCGACTGCACTCGGGTCGAGCTGCGATGGCAACCTCAAATCGCTGATGCAATACATCAGCTCCGACGAACGCTGGACGCCCGAACTCGACCTGGGCGACGTGCTGGAACAAGGTGCCCCGGCGGTGTCCGCAGGCACCTACAGCCTGCAAGGTGTGCTGGCGCAATCGGGCATGAGTGCCCTGCCCATGCCGCCCCGCCCGCCGGCATCCATGGCTTCCGCAGCCTCGCTACCACAGCCCACAGCGGCGCTGCCCCCGGGCATTCTCAATACCGTGGTCACGGTCGATGCCGCAGGCAATATCAGTTCGGCAAGCGGCAATGTCACCGGGGTGATCGTCGGCAACCTCATCACCCTGACGTTGAACGACGGGCAAGGCAACACCTACACCCTAGCCGGCAAGGCCGGGCTGCTACCCAGCGGACTGGTGGTTGGTGGTGCAGTTCCGGCACCCGCGTCCACTGGACCTGCAGGCAGTGCCTCAGCCGCCAGCGCTGCGGGCACCTCGACCGGCTACGCGCTGCGCATGGGCGGCCGAACCCTGACCGGTGGTGTGCTCACCCGCTTCGATGCGGTGCTGGTGCCCCAGAACAGCCAGCCGGCCTGGACGCAACTCGGCCAGACCGGCACTACGCGCAACGACCGACTGAATTGCGGTGGTAATAGCGGCATGTTCGGCGTGCGCCTCATGGGCACGGGTGCCAGTGTCGGCGGGCTGGTGCTGGGTGCCTGCGTCCTGCCCCAGACTGCGGGGCTGAACCTTTCCCCGGCGATGCCCGGCGGCACGGGCAGAGAGTACGGCGATGATGACTTCAAACCGGGCGCCACCGTCAGCTTCAGCAGTTTTTCGCTCAACAACACCAGCAGTACGCCCTACATCCTGAGCGCCCCGGCGGTCACCATCTCGCAGTCCAATCCCTCGTCGAACAAGTCCAGCACGCTCACCGGTCAGATGTTCTATGTGCTCGGTGCCAAGGACATGATCTACAGCACGGGCAGTACGAGCGGCGCATCGAACGGCCTGTTCGTGATGAATGAAAACCCGCTGGATACGCTGCAGGAAAACCACGGCGGGCAGGATCACTGACGTGAATGGCTCAGCCGCGCCCGCTGCTTCAGCCATGCGCGATCCACACCGCCGGCGGGGACTGGTTGCGCCGGCACAGGGATGTCGTTGGAACAGCCACACATTCCCACGCGCACAACTCCGCCAGGCGCTGCAAGAGCAGCGCCTGCGGGCGGTCTACCAGACCATCGTCCGGCTGCACGACCAGCAACCCGTTGGGCAGGAGGCCTTGGCCCGACTGCTCACCTCGCAGGGGGTATGGGTCGAGGCGAATGCCTTCATTGACATTGCTGCCGCTATCGGGCTTGAGGCACGCATCGACACCATCATCACCGCGCAGGCGATGAGCCGTTCCCCTCTAGTCGGCAAGATGTTTCTGAACTGCTCAAGCGACTTCCTGGCCGAGCCCGGATGCACGGAAAGGATGCGCCAGCAGCATATGCACTGGCTTCACGCCCCCGGAGGTAGTGCGCCAAGAGAGACGCCCTGGGTGCTGGAAATCACCGAACGGCACTTGCATGCTGACCCATCCCTGCTACATCGCAACCTGCAGCCGCTGCTCGACCTCGGATTCGAATTGGCGCTGGATGACTTCGGCGGCAACCACAGCGCCTACCCATACCTCGCCAAACTGCCCATTCGCTATCTCAAAATCGACCGCGCCCTGGTTCAAGCGAGCAGGACTTGCTCGCGTAGCGCGTGCATCCTGCGCCACTTATTGCATCTGGCACACGAACTGCAACTGGTGACCATTGCAGAGGGGGTAGAAGACCTTTCTACGGCGCTCCGCCTGCGTGACCTCGGCGTGCACTGGGGACAGGGATTTGCCTGGTTCGAACCTCTCGATGCTTCCGAAACCGGGCGTTCACACCCGCAACCGATCACCGATTGTCATAGCTCTCCTTTTTAGACCGTACACAGCCATGTCCAGACCCGTGTTCCCCGCATTCGCCCTGTGTTTGACCTGCTGTCTCGCTGCCGCTGGCACCGCTCGAGCAGACGACCGCCCACTTTGGTCCTTGTCCATCGGCACGCCGGGCTTGGTCGCTAACATCGGGAACGTATTCCCTGCCGCTCCCCCGGTCTACGTTCCACCTCCACCCGTGCAATACATTCCCGCACCGGGCTATGTCTATGTCGTTCCCGGTTATGGGCCGCGCCAACCGGAATACTGGCGGAGGCGCCATTACGGCGAGCACCGTGACCGGGAAGATGATGACGAACATTGATCCGGAATTGCCCGATCGCTGCATGCACTCGGCGCTCGGGCGCGAGGCATCGATGCACAGGCAACGTACCAGCGGCCCGGTCACGCGGCGGTGCCAGTCGTTAGAACAGCGGAAACCGGCCAGTCCAGATCGACCCTCGTGCCTCTGCCCTCGATGCTGTGCACCTGAGCCTCTCCACCGTGCAAACGCACAATGTTGCGAACCAGCGCAAGCCCCAATCCCAGACCGCCCCGGTTTCGGCTGCGTGCCGGATCGGCGCGGTAGAAGCGATCAAATAGAAACGGGAGGTGCTCCGGGGCAATGCCGCACCCGGTGTCACTGACGGACGTGCGCACCATGCCGTCCTCCCGCCTCGCCGACAGCCTGATCTCCCCTCCGGGTGGGGTGTGAGCGATTGCATTCGAGATCACGTTGGCCAGGGCTCGCTGCAGCAACAAGCGGTCGGCTGCGACGATCAACCCGAGCGGCCCGTCAACAAGCAGTCTCACCCCTGCCTCAAGCGCAGTCGCCTCGTAGAACTCAGCCAGAACTGAGAGCTCGCGGTGGACATCAACGCGCTCGCGGTGGAGCACCGCATCCGGGCGCTCGGTCTGTGCCACTAGGAGCAAGGTCTGAATCATTCGCGACAGCCGCGCGCACTCTTCCACCGCCGATTCGAGTGCCTCTCGGTACTGCCCTGCCTCGCGCGGCCGCCCCAGCGCCACCTCCAGGCCGCCCCAGAGGTTGCTGATCGGCGTGCGCAACTCATGCGCAATGTCCGCGGAAAACCGTGAGATGCGCCCGAACGCTTCCTCCAGCCGCTGCAGTGTGGCGTTGAAGGCCACGGCCAGCGTCTGAAGTTCGACCGGCAGTGCGCGCGCGTCCAGCCTTCGGTGCAAATCGTCTGCCCCGATGTCGCGGGCTGCGTCAGCCATGTGCCGCAGCGGGCGCAGTCCGCGCCACGCGATGGCGTATCCCGCCGCCGCAGCCGTGGCCATTGCAGCCAAGAGTACGAACAGGAGGCGAATCCGGTAGTCCGCCAGAATGTGAGATTCGGTCGTGCGATTGAGAGCGACCTCCAATCGCATGGGCTGCGGGGGATCGCCTGGCGAAACGCGCGCGTCGACCGGCAGCATCGCCGTCAGGTAATGATGCCCGTGTCTCAGGTGCAATTTGCGCAGCTGCGGCTGGCCGTCGACACCTGGCAGGTCAAAATCGGAATCCAGCAGTGCCGGGTCAAATCCCGGTGTCTGGAGCAACGCCCCTCCATCTGCTCCCCGAATTCGGACGAATAGATTGTGTGGCGCGTCGGCGGGAAGCGCGAGGTCGATTTCCTGGCGCGCCTCGCTGCTCTCCACGGGGTGCCGGCGAAGCACCGCCGCCACGGTGTCGAGCTTGCGCAAAACCGACTCGCGGTCTTCCTGCATCATGCGCGCACTCAGTCCCCAGTACACCCAACTGCTCGCGCCCAACACGATCAGCGCCAGAGCCAGTGCAAAAGCTCCGGCCATGCGTGCCGCCAGCGAGCGCGGAGGCAGACCGTATTGGCGCAACCGGCTCAGCGCATAACGAATACCCTCCGGGCGCGCCTCGACCAGACGTCGCAGGGTCTGCGCCAGTGGCGCGCCCTGCACAGGAGGTGCAACTGCCCTCTCGTTCGGCTCCACGCGTGATTCACTGCCCATCGCGCGCCTCCAGCACGTAGCCGACGCCGCGCACGGTGTGCAGCAGCGGCGCGGCGAACGGCTCGTCGAGTTTGCCGCGCAGGCGGCGGATGTGGACGTCGACCACGTTGGTGTCGCTGTCGAAGTTCATGTCCCACACCTGCTCGGCGATCAGGGTGCGCGACAGCACCTCGCCGGCGCGCCGCGCCAGCAGCGCGAGCAGGGCAAACTCCTTGGGCGTGAGGGGCAGCCGCTGGCCGCTCCGCTCGGCACGCTGGCGCTGCAGGTCGATGCGCAGATCGGCCACCTCGATGACGTCGGGCAGGCGCATCGGCCCACGCCGCAGCACGCTGCGCACCCGCGCCAGCAGCTCGGAAAACGCAAACGGCTTGACCAGATAGTCGTCTGCCCCCAGTTCCAGCCCGCGCACGCGGTCGGCGACGCCGTCGCGCGCGGTGAGCATGAGCACCGGCGTGGCCTGCCGCGCGCGCAGATCCTGCAGCACGCTCCAGCCGTCGCGCCCGGGCAGCATGGCGTCGAGGATCACCAGGTCGTAGGCCTGGGTCAGCGCCAGGTGCAGGCCATCGGTGCCGTCGGCAGCGACGTCGGCGATGAAGCCGTTTTCGCCCAGGCCGCGCTTGAGGTAGGCCGCGGTCTTGGCCTCGTCTTCGACGATCAGAATGCGCATGTGGTGGATTGTCGGCCGCGGCGACGGCAGCCGATGTATCGGTCTGCAAGCAGGCGCAACCGCCCGTGGCCACATGACGGAATCGTCACCTGCGCGTCATGTCCGCGCCGGCGTCGGCGGTGCAGCATGTGAGCATGTCGCCCGCCCTGCAGACTCGCCGCGTCGCACTGGCCGCAGCGCTGCTCGTCGCGCTCGGCGGCTGTGCCGTCCGCCCGCCCGCTGTGGTCGAGCCGGCCGTGACGCCCCGAAGCAGCGCGCAACGGCTGGTGCAGCGGCGCTTCAACGACCCCGGCCTGCTGCGCTTTCTCGATGCGCAGACCGGGCAGGCGCAATCGCCCGACAGCCCGTGGACGCCCAGGCGGCTGAGCCTGGCCGCGCTGTACTTTCATCCCGATCTGCGGGTCGATCGCGCCGCGCTGCAGCTCGCGCAGGCAAATCTACGCATCGCCCGACAACGCCCCAACCCCCGGCTCGACATCGGCCTGAAGTACGGCGCTGCAGCCGGTCTGGCCGCGCCCAGCCCGTGGACGGTCGGTGCAGCCATCGGGCTGTTGCTGCTGTCGCAAACGCAGCGGCAGGCGCAGGCGCAGCAGGCCGCTGCCGGGGTGCGCGCCGCACGCCTGCTGCTGCAGGGCACGATGTGGCGCGTGCACGCCCAGGTCGAACACGCCACGGTCGCGCTGTGGGTGGCACGCGAACAGACCGGGCTGCAGCAGCAGGCGGTGCACACCGAAGAGCAACTGCTGCACCGCATCGCACAGCGCGCCGTCGCCGGGGTCGACAGCCCGCTGGCCGCAGCGCAGGCACGGCAAGCCGCGCAAGGTGCCGCGATGCAGCTGGCGCGGGCGCGCGGCGGCGAGCAGCAGGCCTGGGCGGCGCTGGCGGCAGCCGTGGGCGTTC
>CAYMDM010000087.1:0-10186 GCA_964389235.1 uncultured Burkholderiaceae bacterium | reverse complement strand
GCGGTCTTGGCGGCGTTGCTGTAAGTGACGAAGCCACGCTCGAACCACGCGCTCGACCCGGCGATCGCGGTGACCGCCGCGCCGACCAGCCCGCCGGTGCACGACTCGGCGGCCGCCAGCATCCAGCCGCGGGCGCGCAACGCGGCGCCGGCTTGCGCCGCGGCCTGCACCAGCGCGCCGCTGTCGGGAACGAGGTCGTCGTTCATGTTCACCACCATGCGGCGATGCGCACCGCTGCGGCCAGCACCAGCAGGGTGAAAAACGCCGCGATCAGGTCATCCAACATAATCCCGAAGCCGCCTTTGACATGGCGGTCGGCCCAGCCGACGGCCAGCCATTTGCCGGCGTCGAAGGCGCGAAACAGCAAAAACGCCGCCAGCTGCTCGGCCCAGCCCGCGGGCATGACCAGCAGCAGCACCAGCCAGAAAGCGATGATTTCGTCCCACACCACCGGCGAGGGGTCGTCGGTGGAAAGCGCCTGCGCGGTGTGATGGCAGGCCCAGATGCCCAGCAGCGCACCCACGGCGATGATCACCGCCCATTGCAGCGGCGACAGCCACAGCGACAGCAGGTCATAGCTCGCCCAGGCGAACAGTGTGCCGGCGGTGCCCGGGGCGATCGGCGACAGCCCGCTGCCAAAACCCAGCGCGATCAGCCGCAGCGGGTTGGACACGGCAAAGCGCCAGCTCGCGCGCGGTGCCGCAGCAGCGGCAGCGGCAGCGGTGGGGGCAGGGCCGGGGGCGGAGCGGCGGAACATCGCGGGCGGTCAGCGGAAGTGGTCGAAGCCGGAAAAGGCATTGTCCACGACCCGGCCCTGGGCATCCACCAGCCGCAGACCGAGAGCCGGCTCGATACGCCCGATCGGCATGACCGCAACCCCAGCTTGCACAGCGGCGGCGCGCACCGCGCCGGCCCGCGCCGCCGGGGCGGTGAACAGCAGCTCGTAATCGTCGCCACCGGCGAGCTGGCACAACCGCCGGCGTTCGGCTGGCTGCGCCGCCAGCGCGGCGCTGGCGGGCACCGCGTCGACCTCGACCATGGCCCCGACCCCGCTGGCCTGCAGGATGTGGCCGAGGTCGCCGAGCAGCCCGTCGGACACGTCGATCGCCGCACTGGCCACTCCGCGCAGCGCCAGTCCGAGTGCCACGCGCGGTGTCGGCTGGTCCATGCGCGCGGCGGCTTCATGCAACGCCGTGGTGTCCAGTGTCCACTCGCCGCGGCGGTGGCCCAGCGCCAGCCGCGCGTCACCGACCGTGCCCGACACCCAGATCGTGTCGCCCGCGCGCGCGCCGCCGCGGCGCAGCATCTGCGCCGCCGGCACGCTGCCCAGCACCGTCAGGCACAGATTGCGCGGACCGGCGGTGGTATCGCCGCCGACGAGTTCGATGTCGAACGCGTCGGCCAGCGCCAGCAACCCCTGCGCGAACGGTTCGAGCCACTGCGGCTCGGCCGCGGGCAGCGCCAGCGCCAGGGTGAACGCCAGCGGCCGGGCGCCGACCGCGGCCAGATCGGACAGGTTGACCGCCAGCGCCTTGTGGCCGAGGCCGCTCGGGTCGGCACCCGGCAGGAAATGTCGGCCCTCGACCAGCATGTCGGTCGACACCGCCAGTTGCTCGCCCGCCGGGAGCGCCGCCAGAAGCGCGCAATCGTCGCCGACGCCCACCGTCGCACGGCGCGCCGGGCGGGTGAAGTAACGGGCGATCAGTTCGAACTCGCCAAGCGCGGGAGCAGTCATCGGGAAGGGTGGTGGAATGGGTTTGAGGCGGTTCGTCGCGGGCTGGGGGCGCAGCCGCTGCGCAATCCCGCGGCGCGGCAAGGGCGGCGCGGCAGCGCGCAGACAGACTCCTAGAATGGATTCCAAGCGCCGAACCCCAGGCTGACGACAAGCATACCGTTCACAACCGTCACGGCGCGCGGAGACAACGCATCATGTCCACCCCCGAAGACGCGCGCGCCAAGCTGCGCCAGGCCGCGCTCGAATATCACGAATTTCCCCAGCCCGGCAAACTCTCGGTCACTCCGACCAAGCAGCTGTCCAACCAGCGCGATCTGGCGCTGGCCTACTCGCCGGGTGTCGCGGCCGCGTGCGAGGAAATTCACGCCGACCCCGACAAGGTGTTCCGCTACACCACCCGCGGCAACCTGGTCGCGGTGATTTCCAACGGCACCGCGGTGCTCGGGCTGGGCAATATCGGCCCGCTGGCGGCCAAGCCGGTGATGGAAGGCAAGGCGGTGCTGTTCAAGAAATTCGCCGGCATCGACGTGTTCGACATCGAGATTGCCGAGACCGATCCGGACAAACTGGTCGAGGTCATCGCCGCGCTGGAGCCGACCTTCGGCGGCATCAACCTCGAGGACATCAAGGCGCCCGAGTGCTTTGCGGTCGAGCGCAAGCTGCGCGCGCGCATGCACATCCCGGTGTTCCACGACGACCAGCACGGCACCGCGATCATCGTCGGCGCGGCGGTGTCCAATGGGCTGAAGGTGGTGGAAAAAGACCTTCGTCAAGTCAAGCTGGTGTGCTCGGGCGCGGGTGCGGCGGCGCTGGCGTGTCTGCGGCTGCTGGTCGAGCTCGGGCTGCCGCGCGAAAACATCTGGGTCAGCGACCTCGCCGGTGTGGTCTACAAAGGCCGCACCGAGCTGATGGACGAGGACAAGGCGTTTTTTGCGCAGGACACCGATGCACGAACCCTGGCCGACATCATCAAGGGGGCCGACGTGTTTCTCGGGCTGTCTGCCGGCGGGGTGCTCAAACCCGAATTCGCCGAGCAGATGGCCGAGCGGCCGCTGATTCTGGCGCTGGCCAACCCGACGCCGGAAATCATGCCCGAGCTGGCGCGGCAGGTGCGGCCCGACGCGGTGATCGCCACCGGCCGCTCGGACTACCCGAACCAGGTCAACAACGTCCTGTGTTTTCCGTACATCTTCCGCGGCGCGCTGGACTGCGGGGCGACGACCATCACCACCGAAATGGAAATCGCCGCGGTGCACGCGATTGCCAAGCTGGCGCAGGCCGAGCAGAGCGATGTGGTGGCCACGGTCTACGCCGGTGAACAGCTGCGCTTCGGCCCCGACTACATCATCCCCAAACCGTTCGACCCGCGGCTGATGGTCGAAATCGCCCCGGCGGTGGCCGAGGCCGCAGCGAAGAGCGGGGTGGCCAAGCGGCCGATCGAGGACATGGAGGCGTACCGCGAGCAGCTCGCGCAGTTCGCCTACCACTCCGGCGCGCTGATGCGGCCGATGTTTTCGATTGCCAAAAAGGCGCAGCACAAGCGCATCGTCTACGCCGAAGGCGAGGACGAACGGGTGCTGCGCGCGGTGCGGGTGGTGGTGGACGAAAACCTGGCGCGTCCGATTCTGGTCGGCCGGCCGGCGGTCATCGCCCGCCGCATCGAGCGCTTCGGCCTGCGGCTCAAGGAAGGGCAGGACTACGAGGTCGTCAACACCGACGACGACCCGCGCTACCGCGACTTCTGGCAGACCTACCACCAGCTCGCCGGCCGAAAGGGCGTCACCCAGGCGATGGCCAAGATCGAAATGCGCCGGCGCCTGACCCTGATCAGCTCGATGATGCTGTACAAGGGCGAGGCCGACGGCATGCTGTGCGGCACCTGGGGCAACACCAACATCCACCTGCATTACATCGACCAGGTCATCGGCCGCCGCCCCGGCGCCAGCGTCTACGCCTGCATGAGCGTGCTCATCCTGCCCGGGCGGCAGCTCGCGCTGGTCGACACCCACGTCAACCTCGACCCCACCGCGCCGCAGCTGGCCGAAATCACCCGCATGGCCGCCGACGAACTGCGCCGCTTCGGCGTCACGCCCAAGGTCGCGCTGCTGTCGCACTCCAACTTCGGCTCCTCTCCGGCGCCCGCAGCGCTGAAAATGCGCGAAACCCTGGCGCTGCTGCGCGAGCAGGCGCCGCACCTGGAGGTGGACGGCGAAATGCAGGGCGATACCGCGCTCGACCCGGCGTTGCGCGCCACCCTGCTGGCCGAGTCCACCCTGAGCGGCGAGGCCAATCTGCTGGTGTTCCCGGACGTCGACGCGGCCAACATCTCCTACAACCTGCTGAAGACCGCAGCCGGCAACAACATCGCCATCGGCCCCATACTGCTCGGCGCTGCCAAGCCGCTGCACATCCTCACCGCATCGACCACGGTGCGGCGGCTGGTCAACATGACCGCGCTGACCGTGACGGAAATCGCCGCCCGCCGCAGCGCCGAGTAGGTTTTTCGGGCGACTACTCCCGGGCAGTATCGGCTGCGAGCCCACAAGGGGCGATGCGGCGACGCAACAAAAGCGCGTCGAGCAGCCGCGAGGGCCGGAACGCAGCCGCGGCCGACCGTTGCCGGCCAAATGCAAAAACTGCCTAAAAACTAGGCAATTTCTTGCGTTTCCGTGGCGATTTCGCTACGATCGCGGCTTGTTGAAGATGCCGGCTTTCGATCCGGCGTTGCCGCGCTCCCGTTCGCTGTCCTGAGACGATCCGCCTGGCGCGCCTTGCTCGCGCGTCGGGGTGAATGAGTCGAGGAAGTGCCCGGTCGCGGGTCGTTCCGGTTCGACTCCGTCCTCTGCGCTGCGCATGTTCCGTCTGTTCCGCCCGCACCTGATGGCCGCGCTGCTGCTGGCGCTGTCGCTGGTGGTCGGGCCGGCGGCCGGAGCGCGCGAAACGCCCTTCGAGTTCGAGCACCCGGCACGGTCGGCGGCGCGCGATCTGGGGGTCATTTCACGTGCCGAGCTGCCGCCGCAGGGGCGCGAAATGCTGTCGCTGATCGAGCGCGGCGGGCCGTTTCCCGGCTACAAGGACGGAGTGATTTTCGGAAACTATGAGCGCCTATTGCCCTCAAAGCCCCGCGGGTACTACCGCGAGTACACCGTCCCCACTCCCGGAGCCCACAACCGCGGTGCGCGTCGCATCGTCTGCGGCGGGCCCAAGCGTCACCCTGAAGTCTGCTACTACACCCATGATCACTACGCCAGTTTCCGCCGCATCGTCGACTGATGCCGACCCGGCCCTGCTGCTCAAGTCGGTGCGCCCGAACATCGTGCAGTCGATCCGGGCGTTTCGCGTGTCGCAGCTCGAAGCGGCCGCGCAAACCCTCGGCCAGCACTTTCTCTACGCCAACCTCGCCAGCGCGACCACCAAACAGGAAGTGCTCGAGGCGATCGCGCGCTCGTTTCTGTTTCCCAAGCATTTCGGCAAAAACCTCGACGCCCTGCACGACTGCCTGACCGATGTGGTGCAGGGCTCGGGCCCGCAGCCTGGGTTCATCGTCGTGCTCGAGCAGATTCCGGCTACCCAGCGCTTTGACAAGGAGGCGCGCGAGACCCTGCTCGACGTGTTCCGCGACGCGGCGGACTTCTGGGCCGAGCGCGGCATCCCCTTCAGGGTTTTCTATTCTTTTCTGTAACCCGCTCTCCTGCCCGGGAGGGGATGCGGGGTGAATGTGAACCGGGTCAACCGCTGCCGCAGACGCCGTCTGCGCTGCAACCGTGGGAAGGCGCCTGGGCGCAGCTCGTCGCCTGAAGCCGCTGCCCACGTTCGGCAAACGGCGCCGGCCTTATCGGCGCTTTCGTTCAGACAGGCTCCCGCGGGGAGCCTGTCTGCTTTTCGGCCGGTGGCAGCGCGGCGGCCAGTGCGAGGTATTCGGCCACCGGCACTTCCTCGGCGCGGCGCTGCAGGTCGAAGTCGATGTGGCCGCCTTGCTGCGCCAGCCATGGGCCCAGGCTGTGACGCAGCAGCTTGCGCCGCTGTGAAAACGCCGCGGTGACCAGCGCACCCAGCCGCTCGGCCGATGGCGGGCGCAGTTCTGCCACGGGCCGCGGGCGCATCACCACCACCGCCGAATCGACCTTGGGCGGCGGGTCGAACGCGGCGGGCGGCACGTCGAGCACCTTGTCCAGGTCGTAGCGCCACTGCAGCATCACTGACAGCCGCCCGTAGTCGCGCCCGCCCGGGCCGGCGACCATGCGGTCGACCACTTCCTTCTGGAGCATGAACACCTGGTCGCGCACCCGGTCGGCCACGCCCAGCAGGTGAAACAGCAGCGGGGTGGAGATGTTGTACGGCAGGTTGCCGACCAGCCGCAGCCCGCTGCCCAGCGTGGCGAAATCGAACGACAGCGCATCGGCTTCGATCAGTTCCACCCGCTCGGGCTCGCTGCGCCGCCAGCGCGCGGCCAAGTCTCGGTCGATTTCCACCGCGGTCAGCCGCGGCACCCGCTGCAGCAGCGCCAGGGTCAGCGCGCCCAGCCCCGGGCCGATTTCCACCAGCCGGTCAGACGGCTGCGGGTCGATCGCGGCGACGATGTCGGCGATCACCGCGCGATCGACCAGAAAATGCTGGCCGAAGCGCTTGCGCGCGACATGCCCGCCAGAGGTGCGCTGCGGCCGCGGCGCGGCCACTCAGTCGTTCTCCGGAAGGTGGACGTAGGTCTGCGCGCGCACGGTGCGCACCAGCTCGTCGAAGTCCTGCGCCGCCTTGCGCCGTTGCAGCACCTCGCGCGCCAGCGCCCGTTTCTGCTCGGGCGCGAGCGGGCGCAACGCGCGGTCGACCAGTTGCAGCAGCACCACCTTGTCGGCCAGGACGATCGGCGCCGACACATCGCCCGGGTTCAGTCGCTGCAGCGCAGCGTCCAGCGCTGGGTCGAGCTGCCCGGGCAGCACCCAGCCGATGTCCCCACCCTTTTTGGCGCTGGCCGCGTCCTGCGACAGTTCGCGCGCTTTGGCGGCAAATTCGACGCTGCCTGCCGTCACCGCGTCGCGCACCGCGTCGAGCTCGGCGCGGGCGCGCTGCCGCGCCGCGGCGTTGTCGGCGCGCAGCACGATTTCGCGTACCTCACTTTGCATCGCCTCGGCCGGCGCGGTGCCGCCGCTGGCGGCCAGCAGCTTGAGGATGTGCAGTCCGGCCGGGCTGCGGATGATGCCGCTGATCTGCCCCGGCTTGAGGTTGCGCACGGTGTCGACGAACAGCGTCGGGTAGTCGCTGGCCGGGCGCATGCCCAGATCGCCGCCGTCCTTCGCGCCTTCGCCCTGCGATTCGGTCTTGGCGAGCTGGGCGAAATCGGCGCCTTTTTTCAGCTGGTCTTCGATCGACTGCATGCGCGCGCGCACCGCCTGCACCTGCTGCGCCGTCGCGTTCTCGGGAAGCGGCAGGAAGATCTGCGCAATGTCGTACTGCTCGGGCTGGGCGGCGGAAGGGGCGTCCTCTCGGGCGAGGAATTCGTCGATCTGCGAGCTGGATATCGGCGGCACCTGCGCCATCACCCGCTCGCGCAGCCGGGCGATGAGGATTTCGTGGCGGATCTGGTTCTGGTAGGTCTTCCAGCCCATGCCCTCGGCCTCGACGGCCTTGCGCAGCTCGGGCACGGTCATTTTGTTGTTCGCCGCGACCTGCGCCAGCGCACGCTGGATGGTGTCGTCGCTGACACTCAGCCCGGTCAGCTCGGCGTACTGAGCCAGCGCCAGCTCGTCGATGGCCTGGTTCAGCGCGGCCTGGCGCAGCTGCGAGGTCGGCGGCAGCGGCCGGCCGGCGGCCTGCAGCTGTTGCGCCAGATTGCCCATGCGCAACTGCACGTCGTAGTCGGTGACCACGTCGTTGCCGACGATCGCGGCAATGCCGTCGCGGTTCTGCTGTGACCCGCTCGACACCAGCGGCGTGACGGCCGGCAGCGCCGGAGCATTCGGCGCCGATGGCACGGACGGCGCGCGCGGGGACTGCGGCGAGGCGGGCATCGCAGGCGCAGCCGGCGTGGCCGGAGCGGCCGGCAGTGCCGGCGTGGACAGCAGCCCGTTGCCGGTGTCGCCGCTGCCGGGCAGGCGCAGGCCCTGCGCGCCGGCGCTGCTCGCCACGACGGCGCAGAGAACGACCAGCAGCTTGCGCGGCGGGAATTTATTCATAGGTAGAAAAGCGGCTGGGCGGCGCGCTCGGTTGATGCAGGAGTTGATAGCCGGGGATATTTTGCTTGAGGGCCGACAGCGGGTTGTTGCCCAGGCGGGAGAAGCCGACGAGCTCGAGCTGGAACAGCACCCGGGTGTAGGCGCTGGCGGCGGTGAGTGAATTGCGCTGCACCACGATGCGCCCGACCCAGCAGCCGCCGTCGTATTCAAAGCCGAGCAGCCCGTTGTTCAGCCGCCGGTCCTGCAGGCTGTAGTTGATCTGCCCGAGCGAATACCAGCGCGGCGACAGCTTCCACTGCCACGCGGTGTTGACGTAGCGCAGCGGAATCTGGCCCTCGGCCGCGGTCTGGTTGAAATAGTTGAGGCTGACGGTGTGGAATGGCTCGGGCGTCCAGCTCGCGCCGATATTGGCCTGCACCAGTTGCCGCTGCCGCAGTGCGTACTGCGCCCCGGCCTGCGCGCTCCAGCGTTTGTCGAAGCTCACACTGGCCAGCGCGAAGGTGCTGTTGAGTCCGGCCGGCACCGGAGTGCCGCTGAGGGTGACGAGCTGGGGCTTGAACAGCACCCGCTGCGCCAGGGTGAACTGGGCGAGTTCGCTGCCGTCGCCCGGGTCGAGCAGCCGGGTGGTCACGCCGCCGGTGAGGTTGTTGGCGTCGGCGATGCGGTCGTTGCCCGAGAACACGTTGTCGGTGTAGATGGTCGCCAGGTTGAGGTCGAGGTCGGCGCTGTCGAAATTGGGCAGATAGGACTGGTTGCGGTAAGGCGTGTAGACGTAGAACAGCCGCGGCTCCAGGGTCTGCGTGACCGGGCGGCCGAAAAACGCGGTCTGCCGCTCGAACACCAGCCCGCTGTCCAGGCTGAAGGTGGGCAGCGCGCGGTCGGCGGTGGTGGCGCCATTGGCCATCGGCGTGTCGGTGACGTAGCGGGTCGCGTTGAACGACAGCTTGGGGGTGAAAAACCCGCCGGGACGCACGATGGGGTAGCTGATCTGCGGGTTGAGGTAGAGCCGGTCGCCGGAAATCGCGGTCGGGTTGGTGAAGCGCGTGGCGGCGCCGTCGAACTGCCAGGCCAGTCCGGTGTAGTTGTCGCTGCGAAAGTGGGCGTAGAGCTGCGGCGCCTGGTTGTACGGCACGGCAATCGGCGAGGTGGCGTTCTGCAGGGTCTGCCAGCGGTTGACGGAGAGCTGCGCGTAGCCCAGCGGCAGCGCCCAGGTCAGGCTGCCCTGCTGCGGCAGGGTGCGGTTGCTGCCGATCACCGGGTCGACCGTCGGGAAGTCCTGCCACCAGTTGTCGTCGGACACCCGCTGATAGTTCAGCGCATAGCTCAGCCCGCGGCCCAGGCTGCCGTTCTGCTGCAGGTAGCCGGCCCAGCGCGAGTCGCCGCCGGTCAGGCGGTCGGACGGCAGCAGGTCGATCTGCGTCTGGCCGTAATAGTCGGGCTGCAGCCAGCGGAACTGACCGCTGCCCATGAAACCGCGGCGCAGAATCACCCGCGGGGTGAGGGTGGCGTCGTAATTCGGGGCGATGTTCCAGTAATAGGGCACAGCCAGATCGACCCCGTTGCGGCTGTCCAGCCCCAGGCTGGGCGGCAGCCAGCCGGACTTGCGCGCGTCGGTCAGCGGAAAGCTGGCATACGGCAGCGGCAGGATGGTCGCGCCCTTGAACACCACGCGGGCATCGCGCGCGGTGCCGGTGTTGTCGGCGAAGTCCAGGTCGAGGTGGGTGGCCTGCACGAACCAGTCCACCGGGTTGGCGGTGCAGGTGGTGTAGGTCGCATCGTCGGCGGTGACGTGCTGGCGGCCGAGGATGTCGATGCGGCTGGCGGTGCCGTGGCCGCCGGTGCGCAGAAAGCGGTAGGCCGCGTCGGGCATCGACCCGGTGTCGGTGTCCAGATTCATGCGCAGCGACGGCCCGGAAAACACATTGCCGTCCTTGATCACCCGCACGTCGCCCGTGGCCAGCGCCTCGTTTTCGACATACCAGTACTGCAGCCGATCGGCCTTGATGACGACGCTGTGCTTGCGCAGCGCCACGTTGCCGCTGGCGTCCAGAAACACATCGTTCTGCCCCGTCACCTTGTCAGCCAGCAGAAAGGTCGGCTCCAGCGGCTGCGCGGCCGCCGGCAGCCGCGGCAGCAGATCAGTGCTCGGGCGCAGTTGCATCGACTGCGCGGGTGGGCTCGCCGCGGTGGCAGGGCCGGGCGCGCCGGCATCGGCTGCGAATGCCGCCGGGCTGATGCAGCCGGCTAGCGCCAGCGCCGCCGCCAGCGGCAGCAGGCGCAA
>CAYMDM010000086.1:0-10192 GCA_964389235.1 uncultured Burkholderiaceae bacterium | reverse complement strand
TGGTGCCGGGCCTGGTGCGCGCGCAGCGGCCCGACGTGACTCTGGCCTTTTTTCACCACACGCCGTTCCCCGGCCCGGACGTGTTCAACATCCTGCCGTGGCGGGAGGAAATCGTCGACAGTCTGCTGGCCTGCGATGTGGTGGGGTTTCATGTGCCCCGCTATGCGCGCAACTTCGCCGCGGTGGTGCGCTCGTTGCGCGTGGTGCAGGACGAGACCGAGGCCGAGGTCGAGCCCGGATTGCGCGGCATCGGCCGCGCGCTGGCCGAACCGCGCTGCCCGCAGGCGCTGACCGTCGAAGGGCGCCGTGTGCGCATCGACGCGTTTCCGATCGGCACCCACGCCGAGCTGATCCGAAGCCGGGTGCAGACGCCCGCCTGTCAGCAGCGGGTGCAGGCCATCCGCGCCGAACTGGGGGCGGAAAAAATCATCGTTTCCGTCGGTCGGGTCGATTACGCCAAGGGCACCCGCGAAATGCTGCTGGCGTTCGAGCGTCTGCTGCAGCGCCGACCCGAGTGGCATCGGCGGGTGCGGCTGCTGGTGACCGCCGTTGCCGCGGCCGACGGCATGAAGGTCTATCGCCGCGCGCAGCAACAGATCGAGGCGCTGGTCGGACGCATCAATGGGCACTATGGCGATCTGGGCTGGCAGCCGGTGCTGCTGTCGACCACACCGATGCCGCTGGACGAAACGCTGTGCCATTACCGCGCCGCGGACATCGCGTGGATCACGCCGCTGCGCGACGGGCTGAACCTGGTGGCCAAAGAGTTCGTCGCCGCGCATGTCAACGACAGCGGGGTGCTGGTGCTGTCGGAATTCGCCGGCGCTGCGGTCGAGCTGCAGGACGCCCTGCTGGTCAACCCGTACAGCCTGCGGCAGATGGATGCGGCGATCGATTTTGCGCTGGACATGCCGCTGGCCGAGCAGCGCGCGCGCATGCAGCGCATGGACGCGCGGGTGTCGCGCTACGACATCCTGCACTGGCGGCAGCACGTGCTGGCGTTGTTTGCGCAGATCGCCGGCGAGCGAGAACGAGAGGCCGTCGAGCCAGCCCGTTCGGCCGCCTGAGCTGGCGCTGCGCGGCGGCCAGAACGGACTGAGGAGAACACGATGACCCAAACCCTGACCGACTGGATCCACCTGAGCCTGCATACCCCGTTGGCCGGCAACCGGCTGCAGGACTGGGGGCTGGCCGCTGCCTGGCTGATCGGTGTGGCGCTGACCGTGCGCATCGTGCGGCCGATGCTGGTCGCGCGGCTGGCCGCGCTGGCCGCGCGCACCGCAGCACATTGGGACGACGCAGCGGTGCAGGCATTGCGCGGCACACGGCCGCTGCTGCTGACCCTGGTCGCGCTCTATCCCGCGGTGCAGAGCCTGACGCTGCCGACGCTTTTGCATCGATGGCTGATCGGCGCGGCCGCCGTCGGACTGTTCGTGCAGATCGGGCTGTGGGCCAGCCGCTTTGCCGCCGAGATGATCCGCAACTCCCGCGCCAACGCCGCTGACGCCGAAACGGTCACCGGCCTGTCGGTGATGAGCTACCTGGCACGGTTGCTGATCTGGTCGCTGGTGCTGCTGGCGCTGCTGGACAACCTCGGCTTCAACGTCACCACCCTGCTGGCCGGGCTGGGCGTGGGGGGCATCGCGGTCGGCCTAGCCTTGCAGAACATCCTGGGCGATCTGTTCTCAAGCCTGTCCATCGTGCTGGACAAGCCGTTTCAGATCGGGCATTTCGTGGTGGTCGACAACTACTCCGGCACGGTCGAGAACATCGGCCTCAAGACCACCCGCATCCGCTCGCTCAGCGGGGAAATGCTGGTGTTCTCCAACACCGACCTCACCAAGGCACGGCTGCGCAACTTCAAGTTCATGCAGGAGCGGCGCATCGTGTTCGCGTTTGGCGTGACTTACGACACCCCGCCCGAGCTGTTGCGGCAACTGCCTGCCGAGGTGCGCGAAATCGTGCAGGCGCAGCCGCAGGCCCGGTTCGATCGCGCGCACTTCAAGGATTTCGGTGACTCCAGCCTCAATTTCGAGGTGGTCTACTGGATGACCACGCCCGATTACACCGCCTACATGGATACGCAGCAGGCCATCAACCTCGCGCTGCTCGATCGCTGCGCTGCGCTGGGGGTGGAGTTTGCGTTCCCGACGCGCACCGTCCAGTTGCAGATGTCTGCGCCGCTGCCGGTGAGTGCAGTCGGTGGTGCTTCCGCATCGCGTCAGCTCCAGCCGGTGGCTGCCTCCTAGAATCGGCGCGACGGCCGCCGTCACCGCTTCCGGGGCGGGGCGGACGGCCGCATCGATGACGAGGAGACGAGGCCATGCGCATTCTGATCGCCGAGGACGACCGCGTGCTGGCCGACGGCTTGCTGCGTTCGCTGCGCGGCCTGGGCTATGCGGTCGATCAGGTGGACGATGGCAACGCGGCCGACGCAGCGTTGCAATCGGGCGATTTCGACCTGCTGATTCTCGACCTCGGGCTGCCGCGGCTGTCGGGGTTCGAGGTGCTGCGGCGGCTGCGCAGCCGCGGCGCGACCTTGCCGGTGCTGATCCTCACCGCGGCCGACAGCGTCGAAGACAAGGTGCGCGGGCTCGATCTCGGCGCCGACGACTACATGGCCAAGCCCTTTGCGCTGCAGGAGCTCGAAGCGCGGGTGCGGGCGCTGTCACGCCGGGGCATGGGCGGCGCCGCGCCCGTCATCCAGCATGGCCCCTTGCAGTACGACCTCAACGGCCGCGTCGTCACCCTCGACGACCGGGTGGTCGAGCTGTCGGCGCGCGAGCTGGCGCTGCTCGAGGTGCTGCTGCAGCGCGTCGGCCGGCTGGTGAGCAAGGATCAGCTGGTCGAACACCTTTGCGTGTGGGGCGAGGAAGTCAGCACCAACGCGATCGAGGTCTACGTGCACCGGCTGCGCAAAAAAATCGAAACCGGCCCGGTGCGCATCGCCACGGTGCGCGGGCTGGGCTACTGCCTGGAAAAAATCCCGGCATCGGGCAGCGGCAACGCCGCGGCCTGAAGCCGCCTTCCCGCGCCATCGCAGGCTCGCCGCGTGCTGCTGCAGATTTTCGGCCGCCGTCAGCAGCAGCGTTCGCTGTTCGGCGAAATCCTGGACTGGATGCTGATTCCGATGCTGCTGATGTGGCCGCTGACCATCGGTATCACCTGGCTGGTCGCGCAGGCGCTGGCCGCCAAGCCGTATGACCAGGCGCTGGGCAACGCGCTGGCGGTGCTCGCCGCCGAGGTACGCGCCCATCCGGCCGGCGGCGAGGCGCCGGCGCCCGACTGGCGCGTCGCGTTGCAGCAGTTGCCGCTGGGCGGGCTGCGCGCGTATCAGGTGCGCGCAGCCGATGGCCGGGTGCTCGCCGGCGACCCGGCGCTGCCGATGCCCGGCAGCGACCGCGGCCCGGCTACTGCGCAGACCCTGGCCGACGACGAGGCCGAACCGCCACGGCTGCGCACCGAGGAAGTGGACGGCGAGGAACTGCGTGTGGCTTCGCGCTGGGTCGCGCTGCCACGGCCGGGTGGCCGCGCCGAGGTGGTGTTGCTGCAGGTCGCACAGACTCTGGACGGGCGCAAACAACTGAGCTGGAACATCGTGCAGGGGGTGATTGCGCCGCAATTGCTGATGGTGCCGGTGTCGATTTTTCTGGTGTGGTTCGGGCTGGGGCAGGGCATTGCGCCGCTGAACGAAACCCAGGCGCGCATCCGCCGCCGCCGCGCCGACGATCTGAGCCCGATCGACGAGCGCGAGGCGCCGGAGGAAATCGCGCCGCTGGTCGATTCGATCAACGGACTGCTGGCGCGGCTGGCGCAATCCATCCAGACCCAGCGGCGATTCGTCGCCGATGCCGCGCACCAGATGAAAACCCCGCTCGCGGGGCTACGCACCCAGGCCGAGCTGGCGCAGCGCCAGACCGACCCGGAAGAACTGCGCGCCAGCCTGCGGCAGATCAGCAAAAGCGTCGAGCGCACCACCCGGCTGGTCAACCAGTTGCTGGCGCTCACGCGGGCGGAAAACCAGGCGGTGGTCACGCGCGCGGCGTTCACCCGCGTCGACTTGCGCCAGCCGGCGACCGAGGCGATGAAAGACCTGGCGATGCTGGCGCTGGACAAGCGGCTGGAGCTGGGTCTGGACAGCCCCGAGCGGCCGCTGCCGGTGCTGGGCAACGCGCTGCTGCTGCAGGAGCTGGTGAAAAACCTGCTCGACAACGCCATCACCTACACCCCGGCCGGCGGCAGCGTGACCCTGCGGCTCTACGAGCAACGCAACGACCAGGGACAGCCGCAGGTGGTGCTGGAAGTGGACGACGACGGCCCGGGGATTCCGCCGGCCGAGCGCGAACTGGTGTTCGAGCCGTTCTACCGCATCCTCGACAACGGCGCCGAGGGCAGCGGCCTGGGGCTGGCGATCGTGCGCGAAATCGCCCGCCAGCATCAGGCCAGCATCGAACTGGGCGAGCGCCCGGGACGGCGCGGGTTGCGGGTGCGGGTGTCGCTGCCGCGCGCACCGTCGTGACACGCCGCGCGGCGCGCCATTACGGGCCTGCCATGCGGGGTGATGCTGACGGCCGCGCTGCCGTGGCCGCAGTCTTTCCGCGCAGAACCGTTCAGCGGCAGATGGACGATCGCGCTGCGCTTACTCGCCCTCGCCGCACTGCGACTTGAGGCGGTCGAAGGTGCCGTAGGTGAGCATTTTTCCGTCCTTGGTCGCGGCGGCGATGCCCTCGCGCATGCACGGGCTGTTGCTGTACTGCAGGATTTCGGCCGCGTTGACCGGGCGATTGACGATCCGCTGGCGCAGCAGCGACAGCACCAGCAGCAGCACCAGCACGCCGATGACGATGCCCACCAGCCCGTAGAGCTGCACCTTCCAGCCGCTGAATTTGTTGTCGCTGGCCGCAGCCTTCGGGGACTCGCTCATGCTCGCGCGGCCAACAGCGCCGGGTTGAGGGTGTAGGTGCCGGTCACGCTGGCCTCGGCCAGTACGTGCCCGGCGATCGCTGCGCGCACCTGCGCACCGGTGAACGCACCGTCCACCGGACAGCGCGGCAGATCCAGCGCGTAGAGGGTGAAGACGTAGTGGTGCAGCCGCGCGTCGTTCCACGGCGGGCAGGGGCCGTCGTAGCCGAAGTACTGGCCGGCCATGTCCTGGTCGCCGGCGAACCAGCCGGTGTAGTCGTTGATGCCGTGGCGCATGCCGCCGGCGCACTGCGGGCCGGGCTTGCCGCGCGCGGTCACGCCGTTGCTGTGGCTGCCGGCGGCGATTTCGCTCACGGCTGGCGGAATGTCCACCAGCACCCAGTGGTAGAAGTCGGTGCGCGGCAGATCGGCCGGTACGGTGCGGCCGTCGATGTTCACATCGGTGGCGACGGTCGGCACGTCCGGGTCGTGGCAGATCAGCACCAGCGACTGGGTGCCGGCCGGCACGTCACGCCAGGCCAGCGGCGGGTTGCGGTTGTTTGAGAGCGCCACGTGGCCGACCGTGGCGGGCTTGCAGAACGCGTATTCGGGCGGAATCGCCTGCCCGTCGAAAAAAGCGGAGCTGGTGAGTTGCATGGTGGTCTCTCCCGTCGATGCCCCGCACTCTACCGCGGACTGCGCGGCAGTGTTGCGCCCAGATGTTGCGCAGCGATGTGCTCGGCCAGCTCGGCGGCTTCGTCCTGCTCCTCCTGCGCCGACTCGCGGCCGAGGGTGAGCATTTCGATGGTCACATGCGCGTCGGGAAGCGCCGCCAGCAGCGCCTTTTCCACCGCATAGCGGGTGTCGGCCGCCTGCTGCAGCGTCCACTGCGAGGGCATGTGCAGATGCATCGACACAAAGCGCCGCGCCCCGGCCACGCGGGTGCGCACATGGTCGAAGCGCAGCTCGTTGCTGCGGAACCGGGTCAGCACCGATTCGACGGTCTGCAGATCGTCGCCGTCCAGCGCGCTGTCCATCAGGCCGTTGACCGAGCGGCGCAGCAGGCTGTAAGCCTCGCGCAGGATGTGCAGCGCCACCGCAATGCCGATCACCGGATCCAGCCACAGCCAGCCGGTCACCGGAATCAGCAGCACCGCGATGATCACCCCCGCAGTGGTCCAGACGTCGGTGAGCAGGTGGCGGGCGTCAGCCTCGACCGCGATCGACCGCAGGCGCTTGGCCCCGCGCAGCATCCACAGCGCGGTGACCAGGTTGATCGCGGTGGCCAGCGCCGAAATCGCCACACCCAGCGGCACCGAGCTGACGGGCTGCGGCGCGGTCAGCCGCTGCGCTGCTTCGATCAGGATCAGCAGCGCGGCTACGCCGATCAACAGCCCCTCGGCGCCGCTGGAAAAGTATTCGGCCTTGCTGTGACCGAACGGATGTTCGGCATCGGGCGGGGCGGCAGCCACGCGGGTCATCAGCAGCGCGAACGCCGCCGCGGCGACGTTGACCACCGACTCCATCGCGTCCGACAGAAAGCCGACCGACCCGGTGACCCGCCAGGCGAGGATTTTGAGCACGATGACCACCAGCGAAACCGCCAGCGACACGCGAAGATAGCTTTGCATTGGCATGGCGCCATTTTGCCGGTGCCGCGTCCCTTTTTGCCATCGGAAGCGTTTGGACACAGCCGCATGCCGGGTGACACATGAACGTCACATTTCCCCGCAGTGGGCGTCGCTAGACTTCGCTGCTTCGTGCCGCGCCCCTGCTGCGAGGAGCCGCGTCGCCGCCTACCGACCCTCCGATGGCCCTGCATCTGCGCCCCAACCAACTGCCGCTGCCCAACCGGCGCGACCTGATCGCGCTGCCGCTGGTCATTGCGCTGTTTTTCATCATCAGCCACGCCGGGCACCAGATGGCCGTGCCCTATCACCTCGGGCAGAACCTGCAAATTTCGCTGTCGCCCGCGGTGCTGCCCGAGTATGGGCTGTACACCGTGCTGCGCATGCTGGCGGCGTTGGCCGTGTCGTTCGTGTTCACCCTGGTCTACGCCTGGCTGGCCGCGCACAACCGTTATGCCGAGCGCATCCTCATCCCGGTGCTGGACGTGCTGCAGTCGGTGCCGATCCTGGGCTATCTGTCGATCACCGTCACCGGCTTCATGGCGCTGTTTCCGGGCAGCCTCGTCGGCGTGCAGCTCGCGGTGATCTTCGCCGTGTTCACCTCGCAGGCGTGGAACATGACCTTCAGCCTGTACCAGTCGCTCAAAACCCTGCCGCGCGACCTGCAGGAGGCAGCCACTCTCTACCGCCTCAACGCCTGGCAGCGTTTCTGGAAGCTGGAGCTGCCGTTTGCGATGCCCGGGCTGCTGTGGAACACCATGATGTCGATGTCGGGCGGCTGGTTTTTCGTCGTCGCCTCCGAGGCCATCACCGTGGCCAACCAGACGGTGACGGTGCCGGGTATCGGCTCGTACATCGCCGCGGCGATCGACCAGAAAAACCTCGGTGCAGTGCTGTGGGCCATCGTCGCGATGATCCTGATCATCCTCGCCTACGACTTTCTGCTGTTCCGCCCGGTGATCGCCTGGGCCGACAAGTTCAAGTTCGAAATGTCCGCCGGTGGCGAGGCGCCGCGGTCGGTGGTGCTGGACTTTTTCCGCCGCACCCGGGTGCTGCGCGAGCTCTGGCGCATTCCCGCCGCGCTGTGGGAACTGACGATACGCCTGGGCCCGAAGGTGCGGCAGCCGCGGGCGCGGCCCGAGCGTGAGCGGCGCTGGGGTGATGCGGTTTTCTACAGCGCGGTGGCGATATTCGCGATCTGGGCGCTGGTGCGGCTCGGGCAGGTGCTGCCGCGCGACTTCGGCTGGCCGCTGGTGTTTCACGTGCTGTGGCTGGGCATCCTCACCGGCATCAAGGTGTTCATCCTGGTGGCGTTGTCGGCGCTGGTGTGGGTGCCGATTGGCATCTGGGTCGGGCTGCGGCCGCGCTGGGCGCAGGCGGTGCAGCCGCTGGCGCAGTTCCTCGCGGCGTTCCCGGCCAACCTGCTGTTCCCGCTGGTGGTCGTGGTCATCGTTCACTGGCACCTGAACGTGGACGTGTTCACCGCCCCGCTGATGATTCTTGGCAGCATGTGGTACATCCTGTTCTCGGTGGTCGGCGCGGCCACCGCGATTCCCACCGATATGCGCGAGGCGGCGCAGAACCTGGGCTTGCGCGGCTGGCTCCTGTGGCGGCGCCTGTATCTGCCGGCGGTGTTTCCAGGCTTTGTCACCGGGGCGATCACCGCCAGCGGCGGGGCGTGGAACGCGAGCATCGTCGCCGAGGTGGTGAGCTGGGGTGACAAGACTCTGGTCGCCACCGGCTTGGGCGCGTTCATCAGCCAGGCCACCGCGCAGGGCAAGAGCGCCGAGATTGCGCTGGGCGTGGGGGTGATGTGCCTTTACGTCATCGTCGTCAACCGTTTTGTCTGGCACCGGCTCTACGCCCTGGCGCAGCGCCGCGTGCGGCTGGACTGAACTTCGCAGCAAGGAGCGGCCATGAACGCCGTCGTCGCCGAATCCCCCGCCCCGATTTTCGACCTGCGCGGGGTGCGCAAGGTCTTCCGCACCCCCGATGGCAACGAGCTGGTCATCCTCGACGGGGTCGATCTGCAATTACGCGACGGCGAAATCCTGGTTCTGCTCGGCCGCTCCGGCTCGGGCAAGTCCACGCTGTTGCGCACCCTGGCCGGGCTGGTGCCGGCCACCGGCGGCACGGCGCTGCACCGCGGCCAGCCGATCGACGGGCCGGTGCCGGGGCTGGCGATGGTGTTCCAGAGCTTTGCGCTGTTCCCCTGGCTGACGGTGTTGCAGAACGTCGAGCTGGGGCTGGAGGCGCTGAAGGTGCCGCCGGCCGAGCGCCGCGCCCGCGCGCTGGCAGCGATCGACCTCATCGGCCTGGACGGCTTCGAGTCAGCCTATCCGCGCGAGCTGTCGGGCGGCATGCGACAACGCGTGGGGTTTGCCCGCGCGCTTGTCATCAACCCCGACGTGCTGCTGATGGACGAGCCGTTTTCGGCGCTGGACGTGCTCACCGCGGAAACGCTGCGCACCGACCTGCTCGACCTGTGGGCCGAGCGCAAGATTCCCACCCGCGGCATCCTGCTGGTGTCGCACAACATCGAGGAGGCGGTGCTGATGGCCGACCGCATCGTCATCCTCGGCTCCAACCCCGGGCGGGTGATCCGCGAGGTGGTGATCGATCTGCCGCAGCCGCGCGACCGTGAATCGCAGGAATTCCGCGATCTGGTCGAAACCATCTACGGCGCGATGACCGCGCGCCCCGTCGGCCGCGAAGCCGTGCGCAAGGCGCTGCCACCGAGCATCGGACTGCGGCTGCCCACGCTGTCGGTCAACGCCCTGGCCGGTCTGCTCGAAGAACTCGACGCGCTGGAAAAGAGCAGCGGCAATGTGCGCATCAGCCTGCCCGAACTGGCCGAGGACATGCACTTCTCGGTCGACGACCTGTTCCCGCTGATCGAGGCGGGCGAACTGCTCGGATTCGCCCAGGCCGAGGAGGGCGACATCATGCTGCTGCCCGCGGGCCGGCAGTTCGTCGACGGCACCCTGCAGGAGCGCAAAGAGCTGTTCGCCAAGCACCTGATCGAGCGCGTGCCGCTGGTGGCGCGCATTCGCAGCGTGCTCGACGAGCGCTACAACCACCGCGCCCCTGACTCGCGCTTCCTCAACGAACTCGAAGACTATTTCAGCGAGGACGAAGCTCGCCGCGTGCTCGACACCGCGATCGACTGGGGCCGCTACGCCGAGCTCTACGCCTACGACGACAACGCCGAGGTGTTCAGCCTCGACGACCCGGACGCCGAAACCCGCTGATCCCGCACCGGCAGCCGTCCGGGCGCTGGTCTGGCGGCACGACGGCAACCATCAAGCACACAAGCCGCCGGGGCTGACGCCGCGGCGGCTGGGATTCGACTGACCTCGCGCCACGTCCAGCGGCAACCGGCAGCGCCCAAACGGCGTTGCCGGCGGCATGACGGGCGCGAACCCGGCGTCAGGTTTACTGCTTGACCGCAGCCTTGGCCGCGCTGGCGGCCTGCTGCACGGCGGCCTTGGCCTTGTCGGCGGCATCCTTGGCGTGGTCGACCGCGCTGTGTGCGGCGGCCGACGCCTGCTGCGCCATGTCCTTGGCGCCGGCCACGGCACCGGTGGCGGCTGCTGCCGCGCTGGAAGCGGCACCGGCTGCTGCGCCCTTGGCCGCGCTGGCTGCACCGGCGGCGGCGCTGG
>CAYMDM010000085.1:0-10439 GCA_964389235.1 uncultured Burkholderiaceae bacterium | reverse complement strand
GTGATGAACAAAATTCGCGCCGATGAAACCGGCACCACCGGTGAGAAAAATCATGGAATTGTCCGATCTTTATATTTCCAACCAATATTCCGCCGAGCGAATAAGTATTTATTCCACAATCGAAACAAACTATTAAAATGCAACCACGCATATTTTAAATTACGGTGACTTCCTCGATGTGTCAGATGAAAGACCTTAACGGACTCCAGGCGACGAATAGCGAAGCCAGCTCTAACTATTCGAGCCCCAAGATCAACATCTTCACAATACAATTTAAATTTTCGATCGAATCCGCCAAGATCACGATAAACCTCAGACCGAGTTATTAAAAACGCCCCAACCAACCAGTCTGGTTCGACCGGCGGAAGATAGCCGGGAAGCCTGCGCCTTATGAGCTCGATCGGAGTAACAAAACGCCGGTTCGGCTCAACATTTAGAGTTCCCGGCTGAACAAGGGCGGGCGCTACAGCCCCTAAACGAGCGTCATTGTTCATCGCATCGAGAAGCGCGGGGAAAGGATTGCCAAACAAAAGTTCAATATCTGGATTGAGCACGGCGAAATAAGGTGTCTCACAGTATTCGAAAGCAAGGTTATGATTTTCAGAAAAGCCGCGCGGCTCAGAGTTTTGCAGTTGCACCAAATCATATCCAGCATGATCCGGCTTATCGATTTTTATATCTTGGAGGTTATGTGTAACCACCACACGCCCCACATTAACATCCGAGAGGAGCGCGAGCTGCTTTAGAAGCGATGCGGTTATATCGCGCTGACCATGCGAAACTATCGAAACCGTGAGGCCAAATATCGAGAGCTGGTTTGGGTAGTTACGCATCCAATATCTTCCGCTTGTTGCTATTTGATTAAGCCAATACGAGGTTTTTGTTGCGCAATGAGGATCATTCCTATGGCGACAAGACGTTTTTATAGTCCTTTGTGGGCCGCGGAAAAATTATAGGCCTCCAGCACCTCGCCCACACCTCCAAATAATTTCAACTTACCCCTTTCTAACCATAGAACCTTGTTGCATGTCTTTCTTATCGCTTCGCTACTGTGGATGGCGAGAACTACTATCTCAGCTCGGTCATGAAGGTCTTGCAAGCGTTTGTTAGCCTTTTCTTGAAAACTAACATCGCCCACGCCCAGCACTTCGTCGAGCAGCAGAATGTGAGCATCTACGGCAGTCGAGATAGCGAAGGCGAGGCGAACACGCATACCAGAAGAGTAAGTGCGCAACGGCAGGTCGAGATAGTCACCCAATTCGGTGAAATTTACGATATCTTCGGTCTTACGTTCGATTTCGTCGTCTGTCATGCCCAGCAATAGGCCGCGCAGACGGATGTTCTGACGGCCGGTGGACTGATCGTCCATCCCTAACGCAATGTCAAGCAGTGGCACTGATTTCCCTTTCACCTCGACAGTGCCGCTGCTGGGCGGATAAATGCCGGCCATCACCCGCAGCAAGGTGCTTTTGCCGGCACCGTTATGACCGATAAGGCCAAGTCGATCACCACTTTCAAGCTTGATGCTCAGGTCGTCGATGGCGCGCACCACAACCACGCCCGTATTATCTTCAGCAATGCGATTACGGCGCCCCATTCGCAGCACGCGCTTTTTCAGTGAAATGGCTGACACATCGAAGATGGGCAGATCGAGGTGGACGTTTTTTAGGGTGATGCTCGCGGGCATGGGCTGAGCGATGGAAAGTCGAATACAACGTGGCGCGCAAAAACCTTGGCTTCCAGCGACGCGTTATACCCAATATGGAATACGGCGGTGGTAGCGCCCCGTCATACCGAGTGCCAGAAGCCATCCCAAAAGCGCCATTATTATGGTTAACTCCCAAGTGAATGCGGGAGGAATTTCGCCAACCAAAGGCTGCCGCACGATATCGATGAGATAGGCCAGAGGATTGAATTCAACAATCCATTTGTGTTTTGCGCTGAGCATTCCGCCGTGAAATAGAATGGGCGTAACATAGAACGCCACTTGCAGCAACGCGCCAACAATTTGCGGCATATCGCGAAAGCGGGCCGAAACGAGGCCGACGACCGTCGCAATCCAAAGAGCGTTCAATAGAAAAAGCGCCAAACCGAGAATGAACAGGGGTAGGGTCGCCCAACTCTTCACTCCGAAAATCACCAGCGTTATAAAAACGATGATGAAGTTATGTGCAAATATCACTGTATTGCGCCACGCTGCCTGAACGATGTAGATTAGCCTTGGCGTGTGCACTTGCCGAATGTAATTGGCGCTGTTGATATAGGCGGTGCTGCCTTCGTTGACGATGCCGGAGAACAGGCCCCACATCACGATGCCTATGGCCAGCATCGGCAGGTAGTTGGTGAGGTCCTGGCCGAAAAGGGAGCCATACACCACCCCCATGGTTCCGACGAGAACCCCCATGCTGATGGTCAGCCAGAAAGGGCCGAGCTTGGAGCGGGCATAGCGCTGGCGGATTTCCAGCCAGCCCAGCAGGCTCCAGAGCCGCCAGGCGGCGATGCTGCGGAGGAGATCGTCAAAGCCGACGCGGAAGGCGCCCATGCAAATCAACCGTTTTGTGTCAAAGCGGCCGATGTTACGTCACGAACATGACGCGCCGGGGTATTCCCGAGCGCGTCTGCCCCTCAGCTTACGAACAGTTGCACGCCCGGCAGATCGCAGTCCAGCACAGCCTGGCGCAGCGCCTCGATCGCCTCGCCGCGGGTGAAGCTTTTGCGCCAGACCAGCACCACGCGCCGGGTCGGCGCGGGGTCGGCGAAGGGGATGTAGCGCACGTGGTCGGCGCCGGGGTCGGCAGCCGCGGGCAAGTCGGTCTGCGGCACCGAGAGCTTGGGCACGACGGTGATGCCCATGCCGGAGGCGACCATGTGCTTTATGGTCTCCAGCGACGAGCCCTCGAAGCTTTTGCGGATGCCGTCCGACCCGGGTGAGAAGCGGGCAAATTCGGGGCAGACTTCGAGCACGTGGTCGCGAAAGCAATGCCCGGTGCCCAGCAGCAGCATGGTTTCGTCCTTGATCGCCTCGGCGGTGAGATTTGGGCGACTCGCCAGCGCGTGGCCGCGCGGCACCGCGACGACGAACGGCTCCTCATACAACGGCGCCACCGCCAGCCCATGCTCGGGGAACGGCTCGGCAAGGATGGCGGCGTCGAGCTCGCCGGTGCGCAGCATTTCCAGCAGCCGCACGGTGAAGTTCTCCTGCAGCAGCAGCGGCATCTGCGGCACGCGCTCGATCACCGTTTTGACCAGCTTGGGCAGCAGGTAGGGCGCGACGGTGTAGATCACCCCCAGCCGCAGCGGCCCGGCCAGCGGGTCTTTGCCACGTTTGGCGATTTCCTTGATCGCCGCCGACTGTTCGAGCACCTTCTGCGCCTGCTCGATGATTTCGGCGCCAATCGGAGTGATCGTCACCTCCGACCCGCCGCGCTCGAACAACCGCACGTCGAGTTCTTCTTCCAGCTTTTTGATCGCCACCGACAAGGTGGGCTGGCTGACGAAGCAGGCCTCGGCGGCGCGGCCGAAATGCCGCTCGCGCGCGACGGCCACGATGTAGCGAAGTTCGGTGAGAGTCATTGACGGAATTTAAGCAGAAATGGCTCCGTCATCGATTGTTTCAATCTCGCGTCCGGCGCATCCGGGCTACGCCCCGAGCCAGTCCACCGCTCCGCCCAGCCAGCGTTGCACGTGGGCGCGGGCGCGCGCCGGGTCGGATTGCCACAGCCGCTGCGCCAGCTCGCGCGCGGGGTCGATCAGGTCGGCGTCGCGCACCAGGTCGGCGTAGCGCAGCGCGGGCACGCCGGACTGGCGCAGCCCGAGCAGTTCGCCCGGGCCGCGCAGTTCCAGGTCTTTCTGCGCCAGCGCGAAGCCGTCGCTGCTGTCGCGCAGCGCCGTCAGGCGCGCCTGGGCAGTGGGCGACAGCGGCGAGGTGAACAGCAGCAGACACTCGGACTCGGCGCGGCCACGCCCGACCCGCCCGCGCAGCTGGTGCAGCTGCGACAGGCCGAAGCGCTCGGCGTGTTCGATCACCATCAGGCTGGCATTGGGCACGTCCACGCCGACTTCGATCACCGTCGTTGCCACCAGCAGCGCGAGGTCGCCGGCGGCAAACGCCTGCAGCGTCGCCTGCTTGTCGGCCGGCTTCATGCGCCCGTGCAGCAGCCCGACGCGCGGCGAGGCGCGGCCGGCCGCCTGCGCCTGCGCGGCGAGTTCGGCGGTCAGTTCGGCATGGACCGCGATCGCGTTCTGCAGATCCAGCGCCTCGCTTTCCTCGACCAACGGGCACACCCAGTACGCCTGCCGGCCGCGCGCCAGCAGCTCGCCCAGGCGGGCGATCACCGCGGCGCGCCGCTCGGCGCTGAACACACGGGTTCGCACCGGGGTGCGGCCGGGCGGCAACTCATCCAGCGTGGACACGTCCAGATCGCCGAACAGCGCCATCGCCAGGGTGCGGGGAATCGGCGTGGCGCTCATCATCAGCAGATGCGGTTGCAGGTCCGTCTCGCCCAGCCCGGCGCGTAGCGCGTCGCGCAACGCCAGCCGCTGCGCGACGCCAAAGCGGTGCTGCTCGTCGACCACCGCCAGCCCGAGGCGGGCGAAGCGCACCCCGTCCTGGATCACCGCGTGGGTGCCGACGATGAGCTGCGCCGCGCCGCTGGCCGCTGCCGCCCGCGCCTGCTCGCGCTCTCGCTTGCTCTGGCTGCCGGCCAGCCACGCCACCTGCACCCCCAGCGGCAGCAGCCACTCGGCCAGCTTGCGCGCGTGCTGGCCGGCGAGCACCTCGGTCGGCGCCATGATGACACACTGCCAGCCGGCGGCGATGCACTGGGCCGCCGCCAGCGCAGCGACCACGGTCTTACCGCTGCCCACATCGCCCTGCAGCAGGCGGTGCATGGGCTGCGGCCGCTGCAATTCGGAGGCGATTTCTTCCACGCAACGCTGCTGCGCCGCTGTCAGCGCAAACGGCAGCCGCGCGTGCAGGCGGGGCACCAGGTCCGCGTCTGCCCGCTGGCCCGACGCCGCAGCGGCGGTGGGGTCGAGCATCGGCGCACGCCAGCGCTGGCGCTGCAGCCTCGCGTGTTGCTGCGCGAGTTGCTGCGCCAGCAGCTCGTCGAAGCGCAGCCGGCGCTGCGCGGGGTGATCGCCCTCGTCCAGCGCCGCTGCTGCCGCGGGTGGCGGAGCGTGCAAAAGCTGCAAGCTCGCGGCCAGCGGCGGCAGCTGCAGCGCGGCGAGTTCTTCCGGGCGCAGGGTGTCGTCGAGGGTCAGCCGCGCCAGCGCCGTAGCGATCGCCTTGCGCAGATACGCCTGCGGCACGTTGGCCGCCGCGGGGTAGACGGGGGTGAGGGTGGTGGGCAGCGGTTCGTCTGCATCGATCGGCCGCCATTGCGAATGCACCATTTCCCAGCCGTACAGCCCGCGCCGCGCTGCGCCATGCACCCGCAACCGCGCGCCCGGCTGCAATTGCCGCTGCTGGTTGGGATAGAAGTGAAACAGCCGCAGCGTCAGCTCGGCGCCGGGGGCGTCGACTGCGAGGGATGGTCTCATCGCACCGTGCCCAGATTTCGGCTCGTCCGCAGGCTCGCCGCCTTTCGGGGCGAGGCCGGGCGCGGCAGCATTGCCTGGCGGCGGGGCCTCGCGCGTCCGCACCAGCAATTGCCGCCGCGGCGGGCGGCCGTAGATCTCGGCCAACTGCACGATCACGTCCACGGTCGCCACGTCGCCATCGCGCAGCGCGGCCAGAGGGGTCAGCCGGGTGTGGTCCTCAAAGCGCAGTGGCAGGTGCAGCGCCAGCTCCCAGTCGCTGCGCAACCCCAGGCGGTCGAGCAGACTGGGTTTGTTCGGCTTGCCCGGCTTGTCGCCCTCGTCTGCACGCGCGCTGGCTGCCGGCTGCTGCGGCGCGACCCGGGATCGGCGCGGGGCAGGCATGTTGGCGAACGGCGAGTTCCGGGATCAGTACGACGGCCAGTCGCGCATCGAAAACAGCCGCTGGTGTTCGCGGATCGCGTAGCGGTCAGTCATGCCGGCCAGATAGTCGGCAATCGCACGCGGCTGCGCCGCCGGGTCTTCGCGCTGGTAGTCGCGCGGCAGCAGCCGCGGGTCGGAGTGGTAGGCGTCGAAAAGTTCGGTCAGCAGCCGCTGCGCCTTGGTGGTGTTGCGCAGCACGTCGGGGTGACGGTAGAGCCGGCGCAGCAGCAGGCGCTGCAACTGCTCGAGCTGCTCGCGCACCGGGGCGCTGAACGCCGCCAGCGGCGGCGCCCGGCGCACGTCGTCAGGGTGCTCGACCCCGGCGGCGGCGATGCGCCGCGCCGTTTCATCGACCAAGTCGCGGATCAGCGCGGCAATCATGCGGCGGATGGTCTCGGCCACCAGCCGGCGCTGCGGCAGCGCCGGATAAGCGCGTCGCACCGCATCGAGGTGGCCGGAGAAAAACGGCACGGTCTGCAGTTCTTCGAGGTCGATCAGCCCGGCGCGCAGCCCGTCGTCGATGTCGTGGTTGTTGTAGGCGATGGCGTCGGCGAGGTTGGTGATCTGCGCCTCCAGGCTGGGCTGTCCGCCGGTGAGAAAGCGCTGCGCCACATCGCCGAGCCGCTGCGCGTTGCGGCGCGAACAGTGTTTGAGAATGCCTTCGCGCGTCTCGAAGCAAAGGTTGAGGCCGTCAAACGCGGCGTAGCGTTCTTCGAGCTTGTCGACCACCCGCAGCGACTGCAGGTTGTGCTCGAAGCCGCCGCCTTCAGGCGCGACTCGGCGCATCGCCGCGCCCAGCGCGTCCTGCCCGGCGTGGCCAAACGGGGTGTGGCCCAGGTCGTGCGCCAGCGCGATCGCCTCGGTCAGGTCTTCGTTCAAGCCCAGCACCCGCGCCACCGAACGCGCGATCTGCGCCACCTCCAGGCTGTGGGTCAGCCGGGTGCGGAACAGATCGCCCTCGTGGTTGAGGAACACCTGGGTTTTGTATTCCAGGCGGCGAAACGCCTTGCTGTGGATGATGCGGTCGCGGTCGCGCTGATAGTCGCTGCGGTCGACGGGCGGCGGCTCGGCATGGCGGCGGCCGCGCGAGGTCGCGGCGCTGCAGGCATAGGGCGCGAGCGGGCGCTCGGGAACGGAGGGAGCGATCTGGGCAATGGCCGCCCCGGGGCGCGCGGAGCCGTCGGCCGCCGGCGCGGTCACGCCGAGTTCGGGCTGCAGCGGTGCGGCCCGCCGCCCGGCATCGGGCGACTCACCCTGCGCCGCCGACTCACGCACGTTCATCCGGCCTGCACCGCAGCCTCGACCGGCTGAAGATGTGCGGCGATGCTGGCCTGCACCGCGGCAGATTCGGCGCTGCGGATCACCGGCCGCGCGAGCCCTTGCAGCAGCACAAAGCGCACGCTGCCACCCTCGGCCTTTTTGTCCACCTGCATCAGCTCGGCCCAGCGCGCCGCCCCCAGATCGGGCGCCTTGACCGGCAGCCGCGCGCGGGCGATCAACCGCGCCAGCCGCTCGGCATCGGCCGGCGCCAGCAGGCCCAGGCGCACCGACAGATCGGCCGCGAGCACCATGCCCGCGCCCACGGCCTCGCCGTGCAACCACGCGCCGTAGCCCATGCCCGCTTCGATCGCATGGCCGAAGGTGTGGCCGAAGTTGAGGATGGCGCGCAGCCCCGACTCGGTTTCGTCCTGCGCGACCACCTCGGCCTTGATGCGGCAGCAGCGCGCCACCGCCTCGGCCAGCGCCGCCGGGTCGCGCGCCAGCAGATCGTCGATGTGCGCCTCCAGCCAGGCGAGGAAGTCGACATCGGCAATCGCCGCGTGCTTGATCACCTCGGCCAGCCCGGCCGACAGCTCGCGCGGCGGCAAAGTGTTCAGGGTATCGAGGTCGGCGATGACCAGCCGCGGCTGGTAGAACGCGCCGATCATGTTCTTGCCCAGCGGGTGGTTGATCGCGGTCTTGCCGCCGACCGACGAATCCACCTGCGCCAGCAGCGTCGTCGGCACCTGCACGAAGGGCACCCCACGCATGTAGCAGGCTGCGGCAAACCCCGTCATGTCGCCAATCACCCCGCCGCCCAGCGCGAACAGCGTGGTCTTGCGGTCGCACTGGTGCTGCAGCAGGGCGTCGAAAATCTGGTTCAGCGTCGCCCAGTCCTTGTACGCCTCGCCATCGGGCAGCACGCAGCGCAGCACCCGCGCGTAATGCGGCGTTAGGCTGGCGGCCAGCCGGTCGGCATACAGCGGCGCGACCGTGGTGTTGCTCACAATCAGCGCCGTTGCCTTCGGCGCCGCGACCGCTGCGAACGTGTCGGCCGACTGCAGCAGACCCGGCGCGATGCGGATGTCATAAGCGCGAGAATCGAGGGCGATGCGAACCTGGGTCATGGCGGCAGGGCGGTCAGGGAATCGGGCAGGCAAGCCCCCGATTGTAGGAAGCGAGCGCATGGCCCGCCGGCCGGGGCGGCCCGGCGCGGGCTGCAACCGACCGGTTTTCGCTGCGGTGAGCCGGCTCAGCTCGCCGCGTCGCGCGGCCCCGGCGACGCCGGCAGCACCCCGGCGAGTTCGAGCTGCATCTGCACCATATTGGTCAGCAGCGCAGCCGACGGCCGGCCGGTGTCGATGACGAAATGCGCCGTTTCGCGGTACAACGGATCGCGCTCGCGAAACAGCGCCTGCAGCTTGCCGCGCGGGTCGGTGTTCTGCAAAAGCGGCCGGCTGCGGTCATGGCGCAGGCGATGCGCCAGATCGTCCGGGCTTGCGCGCAGATAGACCACCGTCCCGCGCTCGCGCAGCGCCTTGCGGTTTTCCGCCCGCAACACCGCCCCGCCCCCGGTGGCCAGCACGATGCCCGCGCGCTGGGTCAGTCGGTCGATCGCCCGCGCCTCCAGATCGCGAAACCCCGCCTCACCCAGCCGGGCAAACAGCTCGGACACGCTGCAACCCTGCTCCCGCTCGATTTCGTGGTCGCTGTCGACAAACGCCAAGCCGGCCCGCTGTGCCAGCGCCCGCCCGACGGTGGTCTTGCCCGCGCCCATCAGACCGACGAGAAAAATGCGTGCCATCGCTTTTGTTCAAAGAAAAAGCCGGGGCGAACCCGGCTTTTTCCGTTTTGGTGTCGCCTCAGTTGGTGACGTTCATCGTACCGGACTGCGACCCCTGCGGCGATCCGAGGGCGGGCGCTCCCGCCGTACCGGTGTTGTACCCGGCGTTGACCACCACGATGTCGGTGCCGGTGGAGCCGCCGGTGACGTACCGCGCGGTCGCAACGCCATTGGCGTCGGTCACTCCAGTGATGGTCGGGACGACGGTTGAAGTACCCGAGGCGAAACCGGCATTGACGTTACCAATTTGCGGGGCAGTGTCTGGCACTGCCGGTGCCGAGCCTTGCTGCGGAGTTTTGCAGACCCCTCCAGTCAATTGTGCGGGTGGGGTGCAATACGGCAGACCGGTCGAGGTGGACACGCTGCCGAGCGAGAACAGAACGACTGCATTCGGCACCGGGTTGCCATTTCGGTCGGTCACACGCGCCTGCAGCGCCACACCGTTACCGGAGAACTGGACTCCGCTATTGGAGATTCCGTTGTGCGTCAGCCCCGAGCAGGTCAGGCCCGCCCCGTAGGCGTTGGCCTGCTGGGAGCATGAGCCGGACGTGGGCGTGCCCATCAGCGAAATCTGCCAGGTCGGGCTGGCCGAGGGCTGCACCGAGATGGTGATCGAGCCGATACCCATCACGATCTTGTTCTGCGAGTAGGTCGCGATGATGCTGTCGACGCCCGCCTGCGGGCCTGCGACATAGGTCACCGTCGCCTGACCCAGGCCGTTGGTCATCGCCTGCACCGGCGTGCCGGTAGCGCCGTTGAGGGTCGGCCCCGCCGTTCCCCCCGCTCCCCCAGAACCGGTCGCGCCCGAGCTCGCCAGACCGAAGCTGAACGACACCGGCTGGTTGACCACCGGCTGACCATTGGACGTCACCGTCGCGGTGATCTGGGCGGTGGAGTTCGGCGCAACCGCCGTCTGCCCAGGCGCCAGGTTCGATTGCAAGCTGATGGCGACCTGCGGCCCGGCGTAAGGATTGATGCCGACTTGCAGGGTCACCGACGCGGTCGCGGACTTCGCTTGCGCGCCGGTCACCGTTGCGTTGACGATGTCCGTGCCCTGCTGCGGGCCAGCGGTGTAGAGCACTTGCGCCATGCCATTGCTGTTGGTGGTGGCGCTGGATGCACTCAACGTGCCGTTGGTGCCGTTGGAAACGATCGCGAAGTTCACCGTGGTGTTGGGCAGCGCGGCGCCGCTGGAGTTGGTGGCCCGCGCGACCAGCACGATGGTCTGGTTGGGCAAGACGGCATTGCCCGAAGCCGAGATCATCTGGATCGACGGTGGGTTGGTGAGGATGGGCGACCCGGGGTCACCACCGCCACCGCCGCAGGCACCGAGCGCAAACGCCAGCATCGCGGTCAGCAGCCACTTGAAAAGGGA
>CAYMDM010000084.1:0-10500 GCA_964389235.1 uncultured Burkholderiaceae bacterium | reverse complement strand
TGCTCCAGCCGCTGCCGCCGCGCCCGCCGGCAAAGGCGCCGAAAAACGCCGCGACCGCCACCGCCAGCGCCAGCAGCACCGAGGCGACCAGCACCCAGCCGATGACCCCGGCGGCCAGCGCCGCGGCGCCGGCGCCAACCGCGCGGCCCAGCGCTGCCTGCACCGCCTTGCCGAAGATGATCGCGCCGATGACCACGAAAATCAGCAGCTCGGGGTCGACGCCGCGCGGCTTTTCTGCCGGCTTGGGAGCAGGCAGTGCCTCGCCATCGATCAGTTTCATCAGCGCATCGACCCCGGCAGTGATGCCGCCGTCGAAGTCGCCGGCCTTGAACTTCGGGGTGATGATTTCGGCGACGATGCGCTTGGCGATGGCATCGGGGATCGCCCCTTCGAGCCCGTAGCCGACCTCGATGCGCACCCGCCGGTCGTCCTTGGCGACCAGCAGCAGCACCCCGTCGTCCACGCCCTTGCGCCCGAGCTTCCACGCATCGACCACGCGGATCGAGTATTGCTCGATGCTCTCCGGCGCGGTGGTCGGCACGATCAGCACCGCGATCTGGCTGCCCTTTTTCGCGGCAAACGCGGTCAGCGTCTGGTCGAGCGACTGCACCTGCTGCGGCGACAGCGTGCCGGTGAGGTCGGTCACCGGCGCGGCCAGCGCCGGCACCGGCTGCAGCCCCTGCTGCGCCTGCGCCGGCAGCGCGAGCAAGGCCAAAGCCAGCAGCGCGGCGGCGAACGTGGCCAGCGCGCGCAGCAGCCCGCGCGCTGCCCGCCGCGGGTCGGCCATACCCCGGGGCGCCGGCGCGGCCAAGGAAGAGCGCAGCATCAACGAGCCGCGATCAATGCGAGCCGGCAGGTGCGGGTGCAGGCGAGGGCGCGGCGTTACCGAAGTCCACCTTCGGCGGGGTGGCGATCGCCGCCTCGTTGCTCACCGAGAAATTGGGCTTGACCTTGTAGCCGAACACCATTGCGGTCAGGTTGCTCGGGAACTGGCGCACGGTGTTGTTGTAGGCCTGCACCGCTTCGATGTAGCGCATGCGCGCCACGGTGATGCGGTTTTCCGTGCCCTCGAGCTGGGCCTGCAGATCGCGGAAATTGGCGTCGGCCTTGAGCTGCGGGTAGTTTTCAGACACCGCGATCAGCCGCGACAGCGCGCTGCCCATCTGCTGCTGCGCGGCCTGGAATTTCGCCAGCGCCTCCGGGTCGTTGGCCAGTTCGGGAGTGATCTGGATCTGGCCGACCGCGGCGCGCGCCTGCGTCACCGCGGTGAGCACTTGCTGCTCATGCTGGGCGTAGCCTTTGACCGTGGCGACCAGATTGGGCACCAGATCGGCACGGCGCTGGTACTGGTTGAGCACCTCCGACCACGCGGCCTTGACCTGCTCGTCCTGCGCCTGCAGCGCGTTGTAGCCGCAGCCCGAAAGCAGCGTGGTCAGACCGAACAGCAACAGCAGCAGCAATCGACGCATCTCATTCCTCCCAAAAGTATTTGGCCTTGCGGCGCAGCGGCCGAGCGCGAGCATAGCGGCGGCGCGCGACGCTCCGGCACAGCTAAAGGCGCCCGCTCAAAATTCAGAATAACTTAATGCGGCGACAGAAATTATCAATTTGCCTTATCAAATATCGCCTCTAGGATGTGCCCCTGCCGTCGGTCACCGAGCCGGACGGCCATCGTGCCGAAGCGCAGAAGCCGCAAACGCCCTGTCGCCTTCGGCCTGTTCCGCAGACTTTTCGCTCCCTGAGCCCAAGCCCGATGAACTGGATCGATGTTGCCGTCCTCGCCCTTCCGCTGCTGCCGCTGATTTCGGCAGCGGTGCTGCCGCTGATCTGCGGCAAGCGCCAGCGCCGCGCCGCGCGCTGGAGCATTGCCTTCATCACCCTGACCCTGCTGGTTGCCGTCGCGCTGCTGGTGCAGCATCTGCGCGCGGGCATCGCCACCCCGGCATTGTTCGTCGGCGCCGGCGGCTTCGGTCTGCTGCTCGATCCGCTGTCGATTGCCATGGCGGTGCTGGTGGCCGCGATCAGCCTGGTGGTGCACGTCTATTCGCTGAACTACATGGCCGACGAGCCTGGCTATGTGCGGTTCTTTGCCCTGCTCGACCTGATGACCGCGGCGATTCTGCTGATGGTCAGCGCCGGCGATCTGCTCACCCTGCTCGCCGCCTGGTTCGCGGTCGGGCAACTGCTGTATTTCCTGCTCGGCCACAACACCGAGCGACCCTCGACCGGGCGCTACGCCTTCTGGACCTTCATCACCTACCGGCTGGGCGATCTGCCGCTGGTCGGCGCCGCGCTGCTGCTCGCCAAGGCCTACGGCGCCTGGGATCTGCCGACGCTGTGGACGCGCATCGCCGCCGACCCGCATGTGGCGATCGCGGGTGTGGCCGTGGTGCCGCTGGCCGGGCTGCTGGTCGCGCTCGCCGCGTTCGCCCGCTCGGCACAGTTTCCGCTGCACACCTGGCTGCCCTACACCATGGACGGCCCGACGCCAGTGTCGGCGCTGATGCACGCGGGCATCGTCAACGCCGGGGGCTTTCTGTTCAACCGCTTCGCCCCGCTGTTCATCCACACCCCGGACGTGCTGCACCTGGCCTTTGTCGTCGGGCTGATCACCGCGCTGCTCGGCTCGGCGCTGATGCTCACGCAAAACGACATCAAAAAGTCGCTGGGCTACTCGACCATGGGGCAGATGGGCTTCATGATCATGGAGTGCGGGCTGGGGGCGTTTTCGCTCGCGGTCTATCACCTGATCGCGCACGGGCTGTTCAAGGCCACGCTGTTCCTCAGCTCGGGCAATGTGATTGGCGACACGCGCAAGGATGACGGCGTGCCGCCCGATGACATCTACACCTTCATCGTCGAGCGTAAGCCCGCGCGGGCGGTGCAGGTGCCGTGGCTGCTGGCCGCGCTGATCACCGTGCTGGTGCCCGCGGTGGTGCTGACGCTGTCGCACTGGCTGGTCGCCTCGGACTTTTTCAGCAAGCAGGGCGCGGTGGTGCTGCTGTTCTTCGGCTGGGTGACCGGCGCGCAGGTGTTCTTCTCGATCCACAAACTGCCGACCGAAAACCCCTGGCGTTCGCTGACGCTGATTTTCGTGTCGTTCCTGATCGTGGTCATCGGCTACACCCTGATCGCCCACGCGTTCGAGACCTTCCTCTACCCCGACCCGGTGCTGCGCGAAGCCAGCTACGCCGCGGCGGGCATCAACCTGCTGGCGTTCGACATCCTGGTGGTGTTTTTCACCCTGGTGCTGGTCGGCGCCTGGCTGGTGACGTTTTACGCGCAGTCGCTCAACCTCGAAGGGCGACGCGGCACGGTGTGGAACGCGATCTACCTCAACCTCTACACCCTGTTTTCGCGCGAGTTCTACGTCGCCGACGTCTACACCCAGTTTTCGCGCGCGGTCGTTGGCGCGGCGCGGCGGGTGAACGTCTGGCTGCGCTGGGTGTGAACGGCTGGGAGACCCTGACATGATCGAACTGCTGATTGCGGCGCTGGTGTTGCTGCCGCTGTTTCCGGCCAGCCTGGTGATCAATGCGATATTGCAGGCGCTGCCCGACTGGCTGCGCGCGCTGCTGCTGTTCGCGCTGCCGGCCGGCGGCGCGTGGCTGCTGTCCCTGCTGCCTTCGCCGCCCGCAGGCGACCTGTTGCTGGCGCTGCAGGTGCTCGCGGTGTTCACCGCGCTGCTGTATGCGTGGCGGCTGCTGGCGGTGCGCGAGGTGTTCATCTGGGCGCGGCTGCAGGCCACTTCCGCCTGGCCACTGGTCTGGCTGGCGTGGCTGCACGGCGTGGCGGGCTGGAAGCTGGTGGGCATTGCCCTGGCGCTGGCGCTGCCGGCGGCAGCGCTGACCTTGGTCGCGTGCGCGCTGCGTCGGCGGCTGGGCGGGGCTTACGTGGGCTTGCGTGGCCGCCTCGGCGCGGTGTATCCGCGGCTGACCGGAGCGTTTGCGGTGGTGCTGGTCGCGGCGCTGGCGGCGCCGCCTTTCCCGGGCTTTTTCGCGGTGCTGGCAGTGCTGCACGCGGTGCCGGCGGCGGTGGTGGTCGCGCTGCTGATCGTGTGGATTGTGTGGAGCTGGGCCGCGGCCGAGCTGTGGCAGAAAGGGTTGTTCGGCCCGAGCTGGATGCGCCCGGCCGGCACGACCGATCTGGCGCTGGCCGGCAGCACGGTGTGGGTGATCGCGGCGCTGTTGTTCATCGCCGCCGGTTTGATCGGGAGCTGGGCATGGTCGATGCTTTGAATCTGGGTCGGCGCCTGCGGGTGCGCTCCACCGCCTATGTGGCGGCCGAGCCGGTGCCGTTTTTCTGGCCGATGCGCACTTTCATCAGCCGCAACCCGCTGCTCGGGCTGGAACATCTGACCTTCGAGCAGGCGGTGGACAAGGCGCGCGATCTGTTTCACGCCCGCACCTTCCTGTCGCGCAGCCACTACCAGAACTGGCAGCGCGAGGGCAAGGTGCATCCCGAGGAACTGATGCGCGAGCTGCAGCGCCGCGCCGCGGCCTTGCCCGCGCTGAACGGTGTGGACTGGCCGCGCTGGCTGCACGGAGTGATGCAGTTGCCGCACGACCGCGAGGTGGTCGTCCCCGGTGCGCAGCCGGCGGACGTTGCGGCTGTGCTGCGCGGCCAGCCGCTGCCAGCAGCCGAGGTCGATGTGGCCGCCGAGCTGCCGGCGCTGCGCGAGCGTATGTCTCGCCGCACCCTGCCGGAAGCCGTCGATGCCCTGTGGGGCACGCGCATCGCCGAGGAGCTCGACGAGCTGGTGATCAAGAGCTGCCTGGACTTTTTCGACGAAGACCAGTCGTCCTGGCGCATGCCGGGCCGCGAGCGCGGGCTTTTCGCTGCGTGGAGCGACATCGCGCGGCGCAATGTGCGGCTGCTGCTGCGTGGGCTGCACGTGCCGCGCATTCTCGACGCGGTGCAGGATGCCGAAAGCGCGGTGGTGCATGTGATGGGCGAACTCGGGATCGACCCCGAGGACTGGTCCGACTACTTCACCCGTGAGCTGACGCGGCTGTATGGCTGGACGGGTTTTGTGCGCTGGCGCTCGTCGGCCAAGCACTACTTCTGGGCCGAGCAGTATCCGGCCGATGTGGTTGATCTGCTGGCCATCCGTCTGATCGTCGGGCTGGCGCTGCTGCAGGAGCACGCGCGCCATCGCGACACCCCGCGCCGCCGCGATCAGCTCGACGCGGTGCTGGCCGAGCGCACCGCCGAATGTCTGCTGCGTGAGGCACTGCACGGTGGGCAGGTGTTGCCAGCGTGGGCGCACCGCATCGACGACGCGCTGGCGCGCGGCAACTGCGCCCGCTGCGAGGCGCTTCTGCGCGATTACTGGCCGCACTGGCGAGGGCAGCAGGCGCAGCTGCAGGCTGGCGAGCTGCAGCAACTCGCCACCGTTGCGGGCATGCAGGCCGAGCTGCAGGCGCTCGACGCCGCCGGGGTGCAGGGCTTGCTGCAAGGCTTGCAGCAGTTCGCGCCGAAGGAGGGGCTGGTGTGGACGCTGGCGATGGAAATGCACGCCATTGACCATCTGCTGGCCAACGTGCAGTTGCCGCAGGATTTGCCGCTGAACAAGCGGCCGTTTGCGCAGGTGATGTTTTGCATCGACGTGCGCTCCGAGCCGCTGCGCCGTCACCTTGAGCGGGTGGGCGACTATCAGACCTTCGGCATCGCCGGGTTCTTCGGCGTGCCGGTGGGCTTTCTCGGCTACGGCAAGGGCAGCGAAGTGCACTTCTGCCCGGCGCTGGTCACGCCGAAAAACCTGGTGCTCGAACTGCCGGCCGAACTCGATCCCAATGACGAGCATTTCGTCAGCACCCTAGGCCATGTGCTGCACGACCTCAAGAGCTCGGTGCTGTCGCCCTACGTCACGGTCGAGGCGGTGGGCATGCTGTTCGGCCTCGACCTGTTCGGCAAGACCCTGGCACCGCTGGGCTACAGCAACTGGCGCCAGCGCATCGACGCGGAAAAGCCCGTCACCCGCCTGCTGGTGGACAAGCTCACGCGCGAGCAGGCCGACTCCATCATCCGCACCCTGCAGCGGGCGATGATCGTAAAGGCGCTGCAGACCGAGCTGGGGCTGGAGCGCGAGCGCGTCGACGACGACCTGATCCGCGAACTGCGCGAAACCGCGCTGCGTCACCGCGAGGGGCCGACGCGCCTGCAGTCGGCCTACAACGTGGCGGCAAAGCAGGAGGCCGAGTTCATCGACAAGCTGCGCGAGGTCTACCGCGTCGACCCCGATTACGCCGGCTACCAGCTGGTACGGCTGGGGCGCATCGGCTTTTCGCTCGACGAGCAGGTGAATTACGTGCACACCGCGCTGACCATGATCGGACTGGTCAAGCAGTTTTCGCGCTTTGTGCTCATCGTCGGCCACAACGGCCAGACCGAGAACAACCCGTATGAATCGGCGCTGGACTGCGGCGCCTGCGGCGGCGGCTCGGGTCTGGTCAACGCCCGGGTGCTGGCGCAAATGGCCAACAAGACCGCGGTGCGCGACCGGCTGCGCAGCATGGGCATCGACATCCCCGAAGACACCTGGTTCCTGCCGGCGCTGCACAACACCACCACCGACCACATCGAACTGCTCGACCTCGACCTGCTGCCACCGCGGCATCTGGTCTATCTGGAGCGGCTGCGTAACGGCCTGCGCGCGGCGAGCAAACTGGCTGCGGCCGAGCGCATGCCCAAGCTGCTGCCCAACCCCAAGCCGCTGGAGCCGGCGGCGGCCTGGCGCCTGGCGCACCGCATGGCGGTGGACTGGGCGCAGGTGCGGCCCGAGTGGGGGCTGTCGAAAAACCTGTACGGGGTGATCGGCCGGCGCTCGCTGACGCAGGCGGCCAATCTGCAAGGACGGTCTTTTCTGCTGTCTTACGACTGGCGCTGCGACCCCAAGGGCCGGCTGCTGGAAAACCTGCTGGCCGCGCCGGTGGTGGTGGGTGAGTGGATCAACCTCGAATACTTTTTCTCCACAGTCGATAACGCGCGCTTTGGCAGCGGCAGCAAGGTCTATCACAACGTCGCCGGCCGCTTCGGCGTGATGACCGGCAGCCTGTCCGATCTGCGCACCGGGCTGCCGGCGCAGACCGTGCTGCGCCAGGGCAAGCCGTATCACGAGCCGATGCGGCTGGTCGCGCTGATCGAGGCTCCGCTGGACTTCGCCGGGCGTGCGCTGCAGAGCGTGGTCAAGGTCAAGAGCCTGGTGCTCGGCGGCTGGCTGCGCGCCATCGTCATCGACCCCACGCAGGGCTACAAACCTTTTGTGTTCAACAACGGGCAATGGGAGGAACGTCCGCCTCTCGTCGCCGCCAAGCCGGAGGACCTCGCCGCATGAGCACCATCAAGCTGCATCCGCTGAAAAAGCTGGAAATCATTCTCGAAGGCGCGCACAAGGAATTCGCCACCGACCTGCTCGACCGCGCCGGGGTCAAGGGTTACACCATCATCGGCAACCTCTCGGGCAAGGGCAGCCACGGCATGTACGAAGGGCACCTGATGTTCAACGAGGACGATGCGCTGATCATGATCATCGCCGCGGTTCCCGAGGAACTCGTCGGCCCGCTGCTCGAAGGCTTCCAGCCGTTTTTCGAGGCCCATTCCGGGGTGGTGTTCGTCTCGGACATCCAGGTCGGGCGGCCGGTGAAATTCCGCAACTGACGGCACAAGCCGACTCGGAATTCGATTCAGAAAATCTGAACGAATCTGTTGTCGATATAAATTGATTCTTATGACACGAGGGCATTATCTTTATGCCCTCTTCTGGGAAAACGGCGGCGCAAGCCGACGCCACCCGGATCCCGCCCGGCGCCGGATGCCACCGGCCGCGGCGGGGCAGCCCGAGGCCGCGCGGGCGCCGAGGGCGCGGTGCAGTACCGAGACTTCCGGGGTGGGCCGCCCGCAACTGTCGGCCCGAACGTTGAAATTTTGTCGCGCTTAATCGCAAAGGAGTGATCGATATGGCAGTCAAGACCTATCAGGCCGGCGTCAAGGAGTACCGGCAAACCTACTGGATGCCGGAGTACACGCCGCTGGACACCGACATCCTGGCCTGCTTCAAGATCACCCCGCAGCCGGGCGTCGATCGCGAGGAGGCCGCCGCTGCGGTGGCCGCCGAGTCCTCCACCGGCACCTGGACCACGGTGTGGACCGATCTGCTGACTGACCTCGATTACTACAAGGGCCGCGCCTATCGCATCGAGGACGTGCCCGGCGACGATACCTGCTTCTACGCCTTCATCGCCTACCCGATCGACCTGTTCGAAGAAGGCTCGGTGGTCAACGTGTTCACCTCGCTGGTGGGCAACGTGTTCGGCTTCAAGGCCATCCGCGCGCTGCGTCTGGAAGACGTGCGCTTCCCGATCGCCTACGTCAAGACCTGCGGCGGCCCGCCGATGGGTATCCAGGTCGAGCGCGACAAGCTCAACAAATACGGCCGTCCGCTGCTGGGTTGCACCATCAAGCCCAAGCTCGGCCTGTCGGCCAAGAACTACGGCCGTGCGGTGTACGAGTGCCTGCGCGGCGGTCTGGACTTCACCAAGGACGACGAAAACGTCAACAGCCAGCCGTTCATGCGCTGGCGTGAGCGCTTCGACTTCGTCGTCGAAGCCATCCAGAAGGCCGAGGCCGAGACCGGCGAGCGCAAGGGCCACTACCTCAACGTGACCGCGCCGACCCCGGAGGAGATGTACAAGCGTGCGGAGTACGCCAAGGAAATCGGCGCGCCCATCATCATGCACGACTACATCACCGGCGGCTTCTGCGCCAACACCGGCCTGGCCAACTGGTGCCGCAACAACGGCATGCTGCTGCACATCCACCGCGCGATGCACGCCGTGCTCGACCGCAACCCGCACCACGGCATCCACTTCCGCGTGCTGACCAAGATCCTGCGCCTGTCGGGCGGCGACCACCTGCACACCGGCACCGTGGTGGGCAAGCTCGAAGGCGACCGCGCCTCGACCCTGGGCTGGATCGACCTGCTGCGCGAGTCCTTCGTGCCGGAAGACCGGTCGCGTGGCATTTTCTTCGACCAGGACTGGGGTTCGATGCCCGGCGCCTTCGCGGTGGCCTCGGGCGGCATTCACGTCTGGCACATGCCCGCGCTGGTCACCATCTTCGGTGACGACTCGGTGCTGCAGTTCGGCGGCGGCACTCTGGGCCACCCCTGGGGCAACGCGGCCGGCGCCGCGGCCAACCGTGTCGCGCTCGAAGCCTGCGTGCAGGCGCGCAACGAAGGCCGTCAGGTCGAGAAGGAAGGCCGTGAGATCCTCACCGCTGCCGCCCAGCATTCGCCCGAACTCAAGATCGCGATGGAAACCTGGAAAGAGATCAAGTTCGAGTTCGACACCGTCGACAAGCTGGACGTCGCCAACAAGTAATCGACCGGACGCGGCAGCGCCCGCGCGCTGCCGCCCTCGCCCCCAACTGAAGCAATTGAGGAATTCATCATGGCCAATGTGCAAGCCTATCGTTCCGGCAAGAAATACGAGACCTTCTCCTATCTGCCGCAGATGACCCCCGAGCAGGTGCGTCGCCAGATCGCGTATGCGATCGCCCAGGGCTGGAACCCGGCGGTCGAGCACACCGAAAAGGGCACCCCTGCCAAAGTGAGCTTCTGGTACATGTGGAAGCTGCCGCTGTTCGGCGAGCAGTCGGTCGACGCCGTGCTGGCCGAAATCGAAGCCTGCCACCGCGAGTTCCCCGACCACATGGTGCGTTTCGTGGCGTATGACAACTACGCCCAGAGCCAGGGCACCGCGTTCGTCGTCTACCGCTGAGCCGGGCGCCGGGCGCGGTGCGTCCGGGGAGTTCACCCCCGGCAGGCGCTGCGCTCCGCCTCGCGAAGCCCAGCATGGCGGTACGCATGACCGCGCCGCCATGCCCTGAATCACCCGACGTTTCAGCATCGAGGTCCACCATGACACAACCTGCCGATCGCCACGCCCAAGCGACCCTTTCGGGCCGCGAGCTGGCTCTCAAACGGCGCCAGGCGATGGCGCTGCATGGCAAAACCGGCGCGGTCAAGCCGGCCGGGGCGGTTTCGCGTCCGCGCGCCGAGGCGGTCGCGTCCTACCTGCAGCCGCGCGCTGCCGCGGCCGTTGCGTCGGCGGGCAGTGTCGCCTCGATCGCTGCCGCGTCGTCCGCATCCGTTTCGTCTCACGCGGCGGCCTCTGCGGCTTACACCCCGCCTGCTGCCAGCCTGAGCCCGGCGCGGGCGCGCCGGCAGGCGTTGTCGCAGCAGGGCAAGGCAGCGGTGCAGAAGGCCGGCAGCAGTGGTCCGAGTGCGCATCTGCGCCCGACCGCTGCCCGCGCCCTGGCCGCGCCGGCAGGTGCTGCAGAAACTGCTGGCGTGCGCGAGGCCGCGTCGTGCGGCTGCGCGCCGCAGTCGTCCTGCGGCTGTGGCTGCAGCGACAAGTCGGGGCCCGCATCCGCGCTGACCTCGCCGGCAATGGCCGACGCCACCGCACCGGCTCGCGTCCAGCCCGCCGCCGCCAGCGG
>CAYMDM010000083.1:0-10611 GCA_964389235.1 uncultured Burkholderiaceae bacterium | reverse complement strand
AGCGCCGGAATGGCGTGGGGTGAACTCTAGGAAGGGCGTCTTAGCGCAGGCATAGACGGTGGCTGACTGATTGGGGCAGGCGTCGGTGCGGTACATGGGAGGGAATGCGGCTGGCAACTGCACTACGCTGTACGGGAAGGCGGCGCACAGACGCCGCGCCGAAGCCGATGCCGCTGGCGGCAACCGAAGCGATGCACACAGGAGGTGATATGCGCATGATTTCAGCCGCAGTCCTCTGCGGCGCGATGCTGGCAGCGGCGCCCGCTTGGGCGGGCAACTGGTCGCCGTTGCTGCGGAACACCCCGCTGCAATCCTTCACCGCATCTGATCTGGACGCGATGCAGGAGCAGGGGCTGGCGTTTCTGCGCAGCGACGGCACCCTGCTCGAATGGCGCAACCCGCGCACTGGCGCGGGAGGCAGCTTCAAGCTGTTGCGTCAAAAGGTGCTGAACGGCCGACTGTGCAAGGACATGACCGTGACGCTCTTCACCGCGCAGCACCGGCCGGCGAGCACCTCGGTGCGGGCCTGTCGCGAGCGGCCGGGAACGTGGAAGCTGGTCGATGTGATCGAGCCTTGATGGTCGCTCGACCGAGCGACGCTCTGGCAGCGACGTCGTTGCGCGTCTCTCGTCGAAGACTATGCCCGCGATAGACGGCGGCTTCAACACTTCTGATCGGGAGCAGAGCCATGAAAGACGAATCTCAATCTCCCACCCGGCTTGGCGTGCTGCGTCCGGTGGAGGGTTGTCGCTGTGGCAGCGACGAGGTCGCGCGGATGCAGCGTCGGCTGGAGCGCGCGTTTTCACGCCGCGATTTTTTGCAGACGGCCATCGGCGCGCTGGCTGCCTCGGGGTTGGGCGCTGTGGGCCCTGCCGCACACGCGGCCGACAGCGGTGTCGCCGTTGCCGCATCGCCGCGCCCGCTGGTGCTGCGCGGCGCCCGTCTGTTCGACGGTCAGCGCGCCGCGCTGCAAACGGGCATGCAGGTGGTCATCGACGGGACGCAGATCCGCGCCGTCGAGCCGCAGGCGCAGGGTGCGCCGCAGGGGGCGCAGATCATCGACTGCGGCGGGCGGGTGCTGATGCCCGGGCTGATCGACGCACACTGGCACAGTCTGATGGCCGCGATGAGCATGGAGCAGATGATGCTGGCCGACCCGGCATTGGTTCATCTCGCCGCCGGTGCCGAGGCCGAGCGCACCTTGCTGCGCGGGTTCACGACGGTGCGCGATGCAGGCGGCCCGGTGTTCGCGCTCAAGACGGCGATCGACCGGGGGCTGGTGCGCGGCCCGCGCATCTTTCCCAGCGGCGCGATGATTTCGCAGACTGCCGGCCATGGCGACTTCCGGTTTCTGCACGAGGTGAGCCCGGGGCCGGCGTGCAGCGCGGCCGGACATGCCGAGCGGCTTGGCGCCTCGGCGATTGCCGACAGCGCCGACGCGGTGCGCAAGGCGTCGCGCGAGCAACTGCTGCGCGGGGCGTCGCAGATCAAGGTGATGGCCGGCGGAGGGGCATCCTCGCTCTATGACCCGCTGGACACCATCCAATTCACCTTGCCCGAACTGCGTGCGGCGGTCGAGGCCGCTTCCGACTGGGGCACTTACGTGATGGCGCATGTCTACCTGCCCAAAGGCATGCAGCGCGCAATGGAAGCGGGGATACAGGTGATCGAGCACGGGCAGCTGACCGATGAGCCAACGGTGCGGATGATGGCCGACAACGGAGTCTGGTGGTCGTTGCAGCCCTTCCTGCCCGAACTGGCCCCGTCGGCCAAAGCCGACCCGAATTCGCAGGCCAAGAGCGAGCAGATCGCCACGGGCACGCGCCGCGCCTACGAGTTGGCGATCAAGCACAAGACCCGCACCGCATGGGGCACCGACATTTTGTTCGCACCGGGCAAAACGATTTTCCAGAATTACCGCCTGGTCGCGCTGGAAAACTGGTATGCCCCGCTTGACGCCCTGCGCCAGGCCACGAGCCAGAACGCCGAACTGCTGGGGCTGTCGGGCGAGCGCAACCCTTACCTGCCGCACAGGCTCGGGGTCATCGCTCCCGGCGCCTGGGCCGATGTGCTGCTGGTCGACGGCGACCTGGACAAGACCCTCAAGCCGCTGGCCGACCCGAAGCAAAACCTCAAGCTCATCATCAAAAACGGGCAGGTGGTCAAGAACACCCTGACGGCCTGAGCGCCTGACAGCGCTCGTTTGCGGTCGCGTGGGGTTGCCGAGCGCGCGCCTTCAGCCGGTGTTGCGCAGACCCGCGGCGATGCCGTTGATGCTCAGGTGGATGCCGCGCTTGGTGCGCTCGTCGGTCTGGCCTTCGCGGAACCGCCAGAGCAGTTCGATCTGCAGATGGTTGAGCGGGTCGATGTAGGGGAAGCGGGCACGAATCGACCGGCGCAGCGTCGGGTTGTCGGCCAGTCGCTCGGCGTGGCCGGTGATGTCGGCCAGCGCCTCGGTGGTGAGCTCCCATTCGCGCACGATGGCGCGAAACACCTTCTGCCGCACCTTGGCGTCGGGCACCAGTTCGGCGTAGCGGGCGGCCACGCGCAGATCGGCCTTGGCCAGCACCATGTCCATGTTCGACAGCAGGGTCGCGAAAAACGGCCAGCGCCGCGCCATGCGCTGCAGGGTGTCGCGGCCATCGTCGGGGTGCGCTTTCAGGTAAGCCTGCACCGCGCTGCCGAAGCCGAACCAGCCAGGCAGCGCCACCCGGCACTGGCCCCAGGAGAAGCCCCAGGGTATGGCCCGCAGATCGGCGATCTCCCGGCTTTTCTTGCGCGAGGCGGGGCGGCTGCCGATGTTGAGCTCGGCGATTTCGGCAATCGGTGTGGCCGCATAGAAGTAATCGGTGAACTCGGGCGTGCCGTAGACCAGTGCGCGGTACGCCGCCATCGACGCGGCCGACAGCTCGGCCGCGGCATCGAGAAAGCGTCTGGGCGGATGGCCGGCCGACTTGCCACGCGGCATCAGCGTGGCCTGCAGGGTTGCGGCGACCAGGGTTTCGAGGTTGCGCAGCCCGATGTCCGGGTTGGCGTATTTGCTGGTGATGACCTCGCCCTGTTCGGTCAGCCGGATCTGACCGTTGACCGTGCCCGGCGGCTGGGCAACGATGGCGTCGAAGCTCGGGCCGCCGCCACGACCCACGGTGCCGCCGCGGCCGTGGAACAGCCGCAGGGTGATGCCGCGCTCGGCCTGCAGCGGCGCGAACAGCTCGACCAGTGCGACCTCGGCGCAATACAGCTCCCAGTTGGACGTGAAGTAACCGCCGTCCTTGTTGCTGTCGGAATAGCCGAGCATGATTTCCTGCTCGCCGCCCGAGCGCTGCACCAGTTCGGCAATGCCCGGTATCGCGTAGAACTCGCGCATGATCGCCGGGGCGTTGCGCAGGTCGGCAATGGTCTCGAACAGCGGCACGACCAGCAACTCGGCCAGGCTTTCAGGCGAGTCCAGCGTGGCGTGAAACAGCCCCGCTTCTTTCTGCAGCACCAGCACTTCGAGCAAATCGCTGACCGTCTCCGAGTGGGAGATGATGTACTGCCGGATGGCGCGCGGGCCGTAGTCACGACGGATCTGGTAGGCGCGGTCGAACACCGCGAGTTCGCTCTGCGCCCAGTCGGAATAGGTGTGAAACGGCACGCGCAGATTGCGCGGGTCGCGCAGGCACTGCAGCAGCAGCGCCTGCTTGGCGGGTTCATCCAGCGCCGAGTAGTCGGCGCAAAGACCGGCCACCCGCAGCAGCTCGGCCAGCACGGTTTCATGCTGGTCGGAGCTTTGCCGCAGGTCGATGGTCGCCAGCCGGAAGCCGAACACCTGCGCGGCGCGAATCAGCGGATCGAGCCGCAGCCGCGCCAGCGCCTCGGCGTGATGCGCGGCCAGCGAATCGCGGATGATCTGCAGATCGGCAACAAACGCATCGGCGTTGGGGTAGGGCTCGGAATGGCCGAGTTCGTGCCGCGGCGCGTCGACCCCGGCGAACTTGCGCAGATTGGCCGCCAGCCGCGAGTAGATGCCGATGAGCGCGCGGCGGTAGGGCTCGTCGCTGCGATGTTCGGACAGATCGGGCGAGTGGTCGGCCAGCGCCAGCAGCTCGGGGCTGGCGCTGGCCAGCATGGCCGAAACCGACAGCTCGCCACCGGCAGCATGCACTTCCTGCAGGTAATACTCGACCGCGGTGCGTGCCTGCATGCGCATCGCGTAGCTCAGGGTGTCGGCGGTGACGTAGGGGTTGCCGTCGCGGTCGCCGCCGATCCAGTGACCCATGCGAAAAAACGCCGGCACGTCCCAGTCCTGCGATTCGGGATACAGCGATTGCAGATCGCGCTGCAGGTTGCGGTACAGCCGCGGAAACTGCGAGAAAAACGTGGTTTCGTAATACGACAGCGCGTTTTTCACTTCGTCCGAAACCCGCAGCCGCACGAAGCGCAGCAGCCGCGTCTGCCACAGCTGCACCACGCGAGCGCGCATGGTTTCTTCGATGTCGGCACGGCGGCTGGCGCTGCGCGTCTGGTCGTGTTCGGCCAGCAGTCGCGCCAGCGCGCGCTCGGCGTCGAGCACGCTTTTGCGCTGCACCTCGGTGGGGTGCGCGGTGAGCACCGGGCAGATCAGCGCCTGGTGGAAAAACGCCTGCAGTTCGGTCGCGCCCACTCCGGCGTCGCGCAACCGCTGCAGCGCGCCGCGCACACTGTCGCGCGCCGGCGCCTCGCCGCGGTCCTCCGACTGCTCGGCCAGCCGCAGCACATGCCGATCCTCGGCGATGTTGGCGAGGATGGAAAAAAAGCTGAACGCGCGGATCACGCTCACCGCCTGGTCGCGGCTGAGGCCTGACAGCAGCTCGTCCAGCGCGCGGCGAGCCTTTTCGTCGCCGTCGCGGTGGAACTTGACCGAGAGCTGGCGGATGGTCTCGACGGTGTCGAACATCGCCTGCCCCTCCTGCTCGCGGATGACGTCGCCGAGCAGGCGGCCGAGCAGACGGATGTCGTCGAACAGCGGAGCGTCGGCGTCGGAACGGGGGCGGGGGGCAGCAGGCATGGGGCGGGGAGGCGGCGTCGGGACGGTCGGGGAGGCGTGCGGGCGCGGCCCGTCGTAGATCGGGTCTGATGCGCGCCAGGGGCTGCAAACGGGCGCGCCGATGTTAGCGGCGCGCCCAGTGGCGCTTGCAAGAATCGCGCCGAAGCCGCCTTGGGTTTTGCGCGCGACCAGAAATCGCAGCGAGCGGCGGCCGCGAGACAGCTCGCAACACGGGCTCTGGGGCGACCCCGTCCCTAGAATCGCGGCCATGAACATGCAAACGCCCCAGACTCTGACCATCGCCTCGCGCGAAAGCCGGCTGGCGATGTGGCAGGCCGAACACGTCGCCGCGCTGCTGCGCCGGCTCTATCCGCAATGCGAGGTGCGCATCCTCGGCATGACCACGCAGGGCGACCAGATCCTTGACCGATCGCTGGCCAAGATCGGCGGCAAGGGGCTGTTCGTCAAGGAGCTCGAAGTGGCGCTGCGCGAGGGCCGCGCCGATCTGGCGGTGCACTCGCTCAAGGACGTGCCGATGGAACTGCCCGAGGGCTTCGATCTGGCCGCGATCATGGAGCGCGAAGACCCGCGCGACGCCTGGGTCAGCCCGCATTACGCGACGCTCGCCGACGTGCCCGATGGCGCGGTGGTCGGCACCTCCAGCCTGCGGCGCGAAGCGCAGTTGCGCGCCCGCCATCCGCGGCTGCAGGTGCAGCCGCTGCGCGGCAATCTGGACACCCGGCTGCGCAAGCTCGACGAGGGGCAATACGCCGGCATCCTGCTTGCCGCTGCGGGGCTCAGGCGCCTAGGGCTGGCCGAGCGTATCCGCGCGGCGATCGACCCGCAGGACATGCTGCCCGCGGTCGGTCAGGCGGCGCTGGGCATCGAAATCCGTGCCGACCGCGCCGATTTGCTGCAGGCTCTGGCGCCGCTGAACCACCTGCCCACCGCGCTATGCGCCACCGGCGAGCGCGCGGTGGCGCAGGCGCTGGGCGGCAGTTGCACCACCCCGCTGGCGGCGCATGCCCATTTCGAGCCCGACGGCCAGATGCAGCTGCAAGCGCTGCTCGGCCTGCCCAACGGCAGCCGCACCCTGCGTGCAAGGGTGCACGGCCCGGCGGCCACCGTCGCGCAGGCGCGTGATCTCGGGCGCGAGGCCGCCGCGGCGCTGCGCGCGCAGGGCGCGGACGAACTGCTCGCGCAGCTCGGCGCGCATTGACCGCGCGCATCTTCACACGACGGCTATCGCCGCAAACCATGACCACCCTGATCCAGACTCGACCAGGAGCGCAGGGCGAGACCCTGCGACGCGAGCTGGCCGCGCAGGGGGTTGCGGTGCTGGACTTCCCGCTGCTGCACATCGGCCCGCCGGCCGACCGTGCCGCGCTGCAGTCGGCGCTGGCGCGGCTGGAGCAGTTCACCCTGGCGGTACCGGTCAGCCCCACCGCGGTGCAGGCGACGTTCGCCGCCTTGCCCGGCTCCTGGCCGGCGCATTGCGCGATCGGGGTGGTCGGTGCCGGCAGCGAGCGCGCGGTGCGCCACGCCCTGCAGCGTGCCAACGGAGCGGCGCCCTGGCCGCATCTGATCGCCCCGCCACCGGCCGCTGCCGGCGCGGGCGAGAGCGATGCGCTGGCTCTGTGGCGGGTGTTGCAACGACGCATCCCCGCCGCGGAATGGCCGCGCCAGCGTGTGCTGCTGCTGCGCGGCGACAGCGGGCGCGACGACCTGTTGCTGCAACTGCAGGCCGCACGCGCCACGGTCGAGGTGGTCGAGGCCTACAGCCGGCAGCCACCGCCATGGAACACCGATACCGCGCAGGCGCTGCGGCAGATGCTGGCCGCGCGCGGCTGGTGGCTGCTGACCTCGGCCACCGCGATTGCGCATCTGCAGGACATGCTGCCGCGCATCGGTCTGGGCGCCGACGCGCTGGCGCGGCAGAGCGCGTTGGCGATTCACCCGCGCATCGCGCGAGCGGCCGAGGCTGCGGGCTTTGGCCGGGTGCGCATCAGCCGCAGCGAGCCGCAGGCGCTGGCCGCCGAATTGCGCGCGGCCGAGACGGCGCAGTCCTAACAGGCCGTCGAAAAACTGCTGCGGTGGGCCATCTGCGGCGTTGCGCGGTGCTCGCTCTCTCGCCTATCGGCCTGATATGTCTCGGTCGCTGCGCTCCGTGCGCCTTGCATCTGGCCATCCTCACGACGTTTTTCAACGGCCTGCTAAGCGTCGCCGCCGCGGCCGCTGCGCCACAGCGCCCAGGTGCCGGCAGCCATCAGCACCGCCGCCAGCGCGAACGCCAGCACCGGCGACACGGCGCTCCACACCACGCCGACGCTGGCGCTGGACAAAAACTTGGCCACGCCGTTGACCGTGCCCAGTGCGCCGTAGCTCATCACCAGGCGGTCGGCCGGCACCTGCTCGGCGGCAACCGTGGATTCCAGCGTCTCCTGCACCGCGACATACAGCCCGGCGACGGCAAACACCGCGATCAGCAGCGGCAGGCTGTCGGCGCGCAACCAGAAGGCCAGCGCCGCCAGCACCGCAGTGGCCGCTCCCAGCGCATAGCCGACGACCAGCAGCGGCAGGTGCCCGACGCGGTCGGCCAGCGCGCCGACGGGATAGGACGCGACGACCTGCACCACATTGCGGCCCACGTAAAGCAGCCCGGCGATCTGCGCCGCCTGCACCACGCCCAATCGCGGCGTCAGCAGCGCGGTGGCGGCGAGGATCAGCAGGCTGTGCGAAAAGTCACCGATGCCGAAAACGCCGACAGCGGCCAGGTAGCGCTTGAACCGCTGCGGCAGCCCGCGCAGGGAGCTGAAAAATCGCAGCGCCGGGTTGGGCGAGCGCCGGGGGTCGCGCACCAGCAGCAGAAAACTCGCCACCGCCAGCAGGCCCGGCACCACCGACCACCACAGCACCAGGCGGAACGGCGCGGCCGGGTCGCCGCCGTCGATGTGCAGCGCCTGCGCCCAGCCCAGCAGCGCCACGCCGAGTAATGGCCCGGCAACGGCGCCGATGGTGTCGGCCGCGCGGTGAAAGCCGAAGGCGCGTCCGCGCGTCTCTGGCGTGACCGCCTGCACCACGATGGCGTCGCGCAACGGCCCGCGCAGCCCCTTGCCAAACCACGACACCATGCGCCCGAGCAGAATCAGCGGCCAGCCCGCCGCCAGCGCAATCAGCGCCTGCCCGGCCGGGGTCAGCGCGTAGCCCAGCACCACCAGCGATTTGCGCAGCCCGAGCTTGTCGGCAATGAAGCCCGAAACCATTTTGGTGAACGCCGCAACCGCATCGGCAATGCCCTCGATCAGGCCGAGCGCCGCCGCCGGTACGCCGAGCACGGCGAGAAAACCGGGCAGGATGACCGTGGTGGTTTCGTAGCAGAAATCGCCAAGCGCGCTGGTCAGTCCGGCGCCGAACACGGTGCGGTTGAGCCAGCGCCGAGGCGGCGCGGAAGGGGTGGGAGCGGGAGTCGAGGGCATCGGGTCGTTGTGTTGTTCTGGCCAGCGCAGCGAGGCCGGCGCGATGGCTTTGCCAGGGATTGGAACCGCCTTGCATGACACGAGCCTAACGCCTGCCGTGCCGGCAGCCGCCTCGCTCTTTCAGGGGCTGGCTGCGATCGCCCCGATCCCTAGAATGCGCCCATGGCCGAAAACGACACTCCCGCCGACGCCGGTGCGCCGCCCCTGCTGGCGGCACCCTCTGCTTCTCCAGCGCCGGCGGCCACAGCGGCCCCGGCTGCCGACTCTGGGCTTTCGCCCCGGCCGGCGCGACCGCAAGTCGGTCTGCTCTGGGCCGCGGTGATCGCGTTGCTGATTGCGTTGATCGGCACGGCAATCTGGCTGGACAAGCGACTGTATGCCACCCAGGCCGAGATTGCCGCCCGGCTGCAGGCGGCCGCATCGGCCGCGGCGCAGGCGCAGACCACCAGCCAGCGCATGGCCGAGACGGTGCGCGACCTCAACAATCGGCTGGCGGTGATCGAAGCGCGCCAGCAGGATCTGGCGGCGCAGCGGCAGGCGCTGGAGCAGCTTTACGCCGATGTGGCCAAGAGTCGCGATCAGGCCCGGCTGGCCGAGACCGGGCAGCTCATCGCGCTGGCGCAGCAGCAGGCGCAACTGGTCGGCAATGTGCAGCCGCTGATTTCCACTTTGCAGACCGCGGCAGCCCGGCTGGCCAATGCGCCCAACCCGCAGGCGCAGATTCTGCGGCGGGCGGTGCTGGCCGACCTGACGCGGCTGCGTAGCGCCGTTACACCGGACATCGACGTGGCCGCGCGCAAGCTCGACGATCTCGCCGCGCTGGTCGATGAACTGCGCCTGCTGTCCAGCGCCGAGCCGCTGCCGCATGGCCGCGAAGAGCCGCGCGCGCGGAAGCCAGCGGTGCATACGCCCGAGTCTGCCGCATCGGCCGCGGCGCGGGGGCCGCGCTGGGCGCCGTGGCTGGGCGACTGGTTCGAGCGCATGCGCCAGACCGTCGCGCAGCTGTTCGGCGTCACCCGCGTGGGCAGCCGCGATGCGCTGCTGGCGTCGCCCGAGCAGGGCGTGTTCCTGCGCGAAAACCTCAAGCTGCGCATCCTCAACGCGCGGCTGGATCTGCTGTCGCGCAACGCCCGCGCGTATCAGTCCGATATGCAGGGCATCGTGCAGACCCTGAACACCTATTTTGACCGCCGCCAGCCGCGCATGGTGCAGGCGCTTTCGCTGGCGCGGCAGGCGCAGCAGATCGACCTGTCGGCCAACCCGGCGGCGCGGCTGGAATCGCTGGCGGTGCTGTCCACCCTGGATGTGGGGGCGCCCTGATGCGCTGGCTGGTGTGGGTGCTGGTCATCGCCGCGTGCGCGGTCGGCGTGGCAATGGCGCTGACGCTGAACACCGGCAATGTCGCGGTGCTGCTGCCGCCGTGGCGCATCGACGTGTCGCTGAACTTCGCGGCGCTGCTGCTGGTACTGCTGTTCATCGTCGCGTATTTCGTCGTGCGTGGACTGGCGCTGCTGCTGGGTATGCCGCGGGCGGCGGCCGAGTTCCGCGCCCGTCGCCGCGCCCGGCTGGCCGGCCAGGCGCTGCACAACGCGATGTTCGACTACTTCGGCGGGCGCTTTCGCCGTGCCGAGCGGGCGGCGCAGCGCGCGGCCGAGCTGCCGGAATTCGCCCCCGCGGCGCTGCTGACCGCGGCGCAGGCGGCGCAGCAATTGCAGGCGTTCGACCGGCGCGATGGCTATCTCGCTAAGCTCCCGCCGGTTGCCCAGCCGACGGCGCATCTGCTGCAGGCGCAATGGGAAATCGAGGCGCGGCGGCCGCAGGTTGCGCAAGAGCTGCTGCGCGACCTGCCGCCGGGGATGCAGCGGCGCACCCACGCGCTGCGGCTGGAGCTTCAGGCCGCACGCCAGACCAGCGACCACGCCGAAGTGCTGCGGCTGGCGCGCATTCTGCTCAAGCATGGCGCGCTGCACCCGGCAGCGGCGCAGGCGATGCGCGAGGTCGCCGCGATCGGTCTGCTGCGCCAGGCCGGCGACGACCCGCAGGCGCTGCGCGCGGCGTGGAACCGGCTGCAGAGCGACGAGCGCGACGACCCGGCGCTGGCCGTCGCCACTGCGCGCGGTCTGGCCG
>CAYMDM010000082.1:0-10921 GCA_964389235.1 uncultured Burkholderiaceae bacterium | reverse complement strand
CCAGCCGCTGCAGATCGGACCAGCGGTAGCGCCGCAGGCGACCGAGACGGATGGGCTTGAGGGTGCCGCGACGCTCCAGCCGCCACAGGGTGGTGCGGGAGACGCACAGAAAGGCTTGCGCTTGATCGCCGCTGGCCAGGCCCAGGGGTTGAGTCGGTTCGCTGACGGGTGCGGTCATGGGCTCCTCGCGGAACCCGTGGCACGTGCGGGCGGTGAACGGGTTATCTCCATGTGGGTCGAGCCGGTGGCGCTAAGCTTTTCTCAGCGCCACCCGTTCGACCTGGCCTTGCAGCCTCCTCGAAAATAGCCCGTGCGCCCGGCGAAATATTGCGCACTGCACCGGAAGCGCGTGCCTCGCTTCGGTGTGGTGAAGGAATTTTTCTTCAATTTCTTCCTCGCAGCTCAAAAGGCAAGCCCTGCGCGTTGCAGATTGGCCACACCCGCCAGCCCAGAACCTGTTTTGTGGACGGATTTGTGGACAGCGAGAGATTGAGGAAGAAAAATACGATATAAATCAATGAGTTAAATATGATAAATGGCGGAAGCGGTGAGATTCGAACTCACGAACGGTTGCCCGTTGCCGGTTTTCAAGACCGGTGCAATCGACCACTCTGCCACGCTTCCGATATGAAGCGGCAAATTCTACCGACCGGGGTCAGCGGCGGAGGGAGACGGCAGGAAGCGTTCGAGCACGGTGTTGAGCAACTGGAAGCCGCGCTCGGTGGCGCACAGGCGCTCGGGTTCGGCGACCAGCAGGCCGTCGGCGCGCAGGCGGTCGACCGTCGCGGCGATGCTCGATGGCGGCAGCCCGGTGCGCTCGACGAGCAGCGACGCTGGAACGCCCTCGCATAGCCGCAGCGCGTTGAGCATGAATTCGAACGGCAGGTCGGCACGCGCGACCTCGGTCTCGGTTTCGACCGCAGCCCCCGCTAGCGCCTGCTGCATGTAACGCTGCGGATGGCGCCAGCGCGTCTGGCGAACGATGCGGTGGGCGAAGCTGATTTTGCCGTGCGCGCCGGCGCCGATGCCCAAGTAGTCGCCAAACATCCAGTAGTTGCGGTTGTGCCGGCAACGGTGGCCGTCGCGGGCGTAAGCCGAGACTTCGTAGCGGTTCAGCCCGGCCGCTTCGGCCGCCTGCGCCACGGCGCTCTGGAGGTCTGCTGCGAGGTCGTCGTCGGGCAGGCCGGCGGGCGGGGCATGGGCGAACAGGGTATTGGGTTCCAGGGTGAGCTGGTACAGCGACAAGTGCGGCGGCTGGTGTGCCAGCGCCTGCCGCACATCGCGCAGCGCCTCGGCGACGTCCTGCCCGGGCAGCGCGAACATCAGATCAAGGTTGAAGGTCGGGAAATGCTGCGCGGCTTCGTCGATGGCAGCGTGCGCCTGCGCGGCATCGTGCACACGGCCGAGGGTGCGCAACTGGGCGTCGTCGAAGCTCTGCACCCCGATCGACAGCCGGTTGACCCCGGCCTGGGCGAAGGCGGCGAAGCGCTCGCGCTCGAAGGTGCCGGGGTTGGCTTCCAGAGTAATTTCGGCCTCGGGCACCAGGGGCAGTCGGGCGCGGATGTCGGCCAGCAGCCGGTCGATCGCTTCGGGCGAGAACAAACTGGGGGTGCCGCCGCCGATGAACACGCTGTGCACCCGCCGTCCCCACACCAGCGGCAGCGCGGCGTCCAGATCGGCGCGCAAGGCGTCGAGGTAGGCGGCCTCGGGCACGGCCTCACCCGCGCGAACCGCGTGCGAGTTGAAGTCGCAGTAAGGGCATTTGCGCAGGCACCAGGGCAGGTGAACGTAGAGCGACAGCGGCGGCAGGCTGGGCAGATGCAGCGTGCCAGGCCGCAGGTAATGCGGCAGACTGCCGGCGGCGGCGGAGAGATCTCGCCCGGCGGGCAGCGTCTCAGGGTGAAGCGGAAAGGTCTTGGACATGCCCGATATGAGGTCTGAAACGACAGGCCGGGGGCGCAGCGCCGCAGCCTGTGCGGGACTATCGCGCTGCCCAGCCCCAGGCCTGCGCCAGCAGTGGCAGCAGGCCGTGCATCGCCTGCGCACGGTGGCTGATGCGGTTCTTTTCCTCAGCGTCGAGTTCGGCCAGATGCCGGCCGTCCGGCAGCACGAACAGCGGGTCATAGCCGAAGCCACCCTCGCCCCGCGCGACGAGCGCGATGTGGCCATCGAGCCTGCCCGAGGCAATCAGCGGCTCGGGATCGTCGGCATGGGCCACAGTGACGATCACGCAGACGAAATGCGCCGAGCGGTCGGCGGCGCCGTGCAGCGCCTGCAGCAGCCGGGCGTTGTTGACCGCGTCCTGCGCCGCGCGCGAGGCCGCTGGCGGCTGGGCATAACGGGCGGATTGAACACCGGGCGCGCCGTGCAGCGCATGCACACACAGCCCGGAGTCATCGGCCAGCGCGGGCAGGCCAGTCGAGGCACTGGCGTTGCGGGCCTTGGTCAGCGCGTTTTCGACAAAGGTGCGATACGGCTCGTCAGCCTCGGTCACGCCCAAAGCGGTCTGCGCCAGCACGGTGCAGCCCAGCGGCCGCAGCAGCGCCGACAGCTCGGCCAGCTTGCCTGGGTTCCCCGAGGCCAGCACCAACCGGCGATCAACACCAGCGCACGCAGGCGCCAGTTTCAACTCCGACGGTCCGCTCACGCCCCCAGCCCCAGCGCCCGCCGCTGCGCCTGCACCAGCTGGGCAATGCCGGACTGCGCCAGATCGATCAGCGCGTCCAGCTCGGCGCGCGCGAAGGGCCGGCCCTCGGCGGTGCCCTGCACTTCGATCAGCCCGCCGCCTTCGGTGCCGACCACGTTCATATCGGTGTCGCAGCTGCTGTCCTCGGCGTAGTCGAGGTCGAGCAGCGCCTGCCCACCATGCAGCCCGACCGACACGGCGGCGACCAGCTCACGCATCGGAAAGGTCTGCACCTGCCCCACTTCGACCAGTTTGCTGCAGGCGTCCCACGCGGCGACCGCCGCTCCGGTGATGGCCGCGGTGCGGGTGCCACCGTCGGCCTGCAGCACGTCGCAGTCGAGAATGATCTGCCGCTCGCCCAGCGCTCGCAGATCGAACACTGCGCGCAGCGCGCGGCCGATCAGCCGCTGGATTTCCTCGGTGCGGCCGCTCTGCTTGCCGCGCTTGGCTTCGCGCTCGCCACGGGTGTGGGTGGCGCGCGGCAGCATGCCGTATTCGGCCGTCACCCAGCCCTCACCGCTGCCGCGCTTGTGCGGCGGCACGCGCTCGTCCACCGACGCGGTGCACAGCACCCGGGTGTTGCCAAAGCTCACCAGCACCGAGCCCTCGGCGTGGCAGGTGTAGTGACGCTCGATCTGCACGGCGCGCAGCGCATCGGCTGCGCGTGTGGCGCGCAAAACAGGGGTCGGCACGCCGGCCGCGGCGGCCACCTTGGAACTCGTGTTCATCGGGGGTTTTACTTGCGCTCGGCGGCGCGACGAATGACGGCGTTGATTTCGGCGATCGAGCGTTCGATCGCGGCATCGTCCAGGTCGTCGAGCCGGGTGTCGATGGGTTGCTGGATGGTGGAGGCGAAGCCGCCGTCCTGCATGGTATCGGTCTCGATGCGCAGCGAGGTTTCCACCTCGTCCGGATCGGCCTCCCACTCCATGCCCAGCGCGGTGACGTTGTCCGAGTCCGAACCGCCCTGCCGCAGCGCCATTTCCACCACCTCGGGCACCGCCTCGGACAGCACCTGCTGACCGAACTGCCGCACCAGCACCGACTCGGGGATCTGCCCCCACAGTCCGTCGGAACACAGCAGCACGATATCGCCGCGGCGCATCGGCTGCGGCACACCGACTTCGATCATCGGCAATTGCGTCGACCCCAGGCAGGTGAACAGCACATTGCGCGTCGGCCCGTCGGGCTGCAGCAGCGCCAGTTCGGCTGCGGCGCCGTTGCGAGCGATCTGGTGCTCGACGTGCGAGTGATCGCGCGTGCGGGTCAGCAGCGCGCCGTTGCGGATGAAGTACAGCCGCGAGTCGCCCACATGCGCCCAGTAGGCCGCGCCGTTCTGCACCACGCAGGCAACGATGGTGGTGCGCGGCGAGTTGCTCAGCTTGTGCTCGCTGGCGTAGCGCTGAATCTGCTCGTGCGCGCGAAAAATTGAGCGGCGGAGAAACTCCTGCGGGTCGCGGGTGCGGGGCCGCGCCTCCTGCTGGAACATGCTCGCCACCGTCTGCAACGCGAGTTGCGCGGCGACTTCCCCGCGCGGGTGTCCGCCCAGTCCGTCAGCCAGCGCGAACAGCGCCGATTCGCGGGTGTAGCAGTAGCCCATACGATCCTGATTGGTCTCGCGCCCACCGCGCCGGCTGACCTGATAGACGGAGAACTTCAATTGCCGTTACCCCGCGCCGGCTGCTTGCCGCCCACCTCGCCGCCACCGAAGCGGGTGACGTCACGCACCTTGGCCACCTGCGACTTGGTGTCGTTGACCAGTTCGTCGAGGTGCAGCCGCAGCTTCTCGGCCATGGTCAGATTGGTGTAGCGGCGCGCACGCTCGGCGCCAATCTCGCGCTGCAGGTTGAACACGCTCTGCGGGCGGGCCATCGGGTCGAGCGACATGCACCACTCGACGATTTCGATCAGATTGTCCGAGTACACCCCGCGCAGCTTGGACAGCTGCGCCGGCAGCCGGTCTTTTTCCAGCCGCTGCGTCGCTTCGTAGGGCGGGTAGCCCGTCATGCTGGCGTAGATGCAGGCGCCGATCGCGTAGATATCGGTCCAGGGCCCGAACGCGCCCTCACGCTTGTACATCTCGGGGGCAGCGAAGCCCGGCGTGTACATCGGGCGAAAGCGTTTGTCCTGCTGGTTGAGCACTTCGCGCGCGGCGCCGAAGTCGATCAGAATGGGCTTGTTGTCGTCGGTGATGAAAATGTTCGCCGGCTTGATGTCCAGGTGCAGCATCTTGTGCTGATGCACCACGCGCAGCCCCTGCAGAATGTCGTCGTACAGCGAACGTATCGTCGATTCCCGGAAAATCTTCTTGCGCTTGAGCTCGCGCGCGGTGATGACGAATTCCTGCAGCGACGCGCCCTCCAGGTAATTCATCACCATGTAGACCGTGTCGTTCTCGCGGAAAAAATTGAGCACGCTGACGACACTGGGATGGGAAATCTGCGCGAGCGATCGCCCTTCCTCGAAGAAGCTCTTGAGCCCGAGCCGGTAGAGCGCCAGCTTGTCCGGCGGCACCACCGGTGTGGCCTCGCCCGGGCCGCGCTCGACCAGCGAGGCGGGCAGATATTCCTTTAGCGCCACCCGCTGCCCGTCGGGGCTGACGGCCAGGTAGACCACGCCGAACCCCCCGCTGGCGAGCTTGCGCACGATGCGATAGCCGCCGACCTGGGTGTCGGGCGACAGCGGCGCGGGTTTGACTTTGTTCGACGTGGCCATGAGGGGCGCAGTGTGGCAGAGAAAGCGCCTTCGGGCTGTGAAAAAATGCGCGCAAGGAGGACTTTGTGAAGCCCATTTATAGCATGACCGGTTACGGTCAGGCCCTCGTGCAACTGCCCGGTGGCGGCCGCGTCCACGTCGAACTGCGCGGGGTCAACAGCCGCTTTCTCGATCTGGTTTTCCGCCTGCCCGACGAACTGCGCGGCGCCGAACCGGCAATGCGGCAGGAACTCACGCGGCAACTTCGGCGCGGCAAGGTGGAGTGCCGCGGCAGCGTCGAGCGGGAGCAGAGTCCCACCCAATGGCCCGACGCAGCCGCCGCCGCGCCGCTGCTGGCGGCCGAGGCGGCGCTGCGCGCCGCTGCCCCGCATCTGCAACCGCTGTCGGTGGCCGACGTGTTCCGGCTGCTCGCCGGCACGGGCGATGCGGCCGACAGCAGCGAAGCCCTCCACGCAGCGGCCACCGCCGCGCTGAGCGAGGCGGCCACGCAGTTCATCGCCGCGCGCGCGGCCGAAGGCGAGCGGTTGCGGCAGCTGCTGCTCGACCGCATCGAGGCCATCGCCGGCCACGCCGAACGGGCTCGCGCGCTGGTGCCGCAGGTGGTGACGCGGCAGCAGGAGCGCTTTCTTGCCCGCTGGGAAGAGGCCATGCGCATGGCCGACGGGTTCGAGGCCGAGGCGCAATCGGTGCAGGAGCGCCGCCTGCAGGAAGCCGCCGCGTTTGCGCTGCGCATCGACATCGCCGAGGAGCTCGACCGGCTGCAGGCGCACCTGGCCAGCCTGCGGCAATTGCTGCAGGGCGGGGGCGAACTGGGCAAGCGGCTGGACTTCCTGATCCAGGAACTGCACCGGGAAGCCAACACCCTCGGGTCCAAATCCGCAGCGCTGGAACTCAGCGAAATCGCACTGGAACTCAAAGTGCTGATCGAGCAGATGCGCGAGCAGGTGCAGAACATCGAGTGAGCGCGGCGTCTGCTCGACCGACATGCAATTTCCAGGCAATCTCTACGTGGTCGCTGCGCCCAGCGGGGCCGGCAAATCGTCGCTGGTCAACGCCCTGCTGGCGCAGGACGACCGCATCCGCCTCTCCGTCTCATACACCACTCGCGCGCCGCGCGGCGCCGAGGTGAACGGGCGCGACTACAACTTCATCGACCGCGCCGAATTTCAGCGCCGCATCGACGCCGGCGAATTCCTCGAATGGGCGGAGGTGCACGGCAACCTCTACGGCACCTCGCGCGCCTGGCTGCAGGAGCGCATGGCCGAAGGCGTGGACGTGATGCTGGAAATCGACTGGCAGGGCGCAGCGCAGGTCAAGCGCGCCTTCGAGAACGCGGTGGGCATATTCATCCTGCCGCCCTCTTTCGAGGAACTGCACGCCCGGCTGATCCGCCGCGCCGACACCGCGCCCGAGGTGATCGAGCAGCGGCTGCGCGAAGCCCGGGTAGAACTCGCGCAGGCGAAGAATTTCGACTTTATAATTGTGAATCAAGACTTTACGCGCGCCCTGCGCGATCTCACCCAAGTCGTCTCGGCGCAGCGGCTGCGCTACGCGGCGCAACGGCTGTCCCACCCCGAGGTGTTCCGCGCCCTCGGCATCCTCTGAATCGGAATTCACTCACCATGGCTCGCATCACCGTCGAAGACTGTCTGGAAAAGATTCCCAACCGCTTTCAGCTCGTGCTGGCGGCCACGTATCGTGCCCGCATGCTGGAACAAGGTCACTCGCCCAAGATCGAAACCAAGGACAAGCCCGCGGTGACAGCGCTGCGCGAAATCGCTGCCGGGGAAATCGGCATCGAAATGCTGAAAAAAGTCCCCACCTGAGCGATGCGGGGCGCGCCGTTCAAACTTCTCGACCCGGCCCGCCCCTGACCCCATGGACCCTGCCCCGTCCCCCAGCGTCGAACCCGCAACTGCGGACACCGCAGGCGGGCACGGCGGGACGTCGGGCCGATCAAACCCCTCGCGCAAGCGCAGCGCCGCAACCCCGGCGGCGGCGCGCAACGGTGGCGCCACAACCGCCGAACCAACCGCGGAAACGCCGGAGCACCGCCCGGTCAGCCTCGGCAGCCTGCTCGCCAAGCTGCAGACCTACCTGCCCGAGGACGACCTGCAGAAGGTGCGCGAGGCCTACCGCTTCGCCGATGCCGCGCACCTCGGCCAGTACCGCGCCAGCGGCGAGCCCTACATCTCCCACCCGGTGGCGGTGGCCGAGCTCTGCGCCGACTGGAAGCTCGACGCGCAGGGCATCATGGCCGCGCTGCTGCACGACACGGCGGAGGACAAGGGCATCACCCAGGCCGAGCTGATCGAGCATTTCGGGCCGACGGTGGCCGAACTGGTCGACGGCCTGACCAAGCTGGACAAGCTGCAGTTCGCCAACCGCGAGGAAAACCAGTCCGAGAGTTTTCGCAAGATGCTGCTGGCCATGTCGCGCGACATTCGCGTGATTCTGGTCAAGCTCGCCGACCGGCTGCACAACATGCGCACCCTGGGCGCGATGGCGTCGAGCAAGCGGGTGCGCATTGCGCGCGAAACCCTGGAAATCTACGCGCCGATCGCCAACCGCCTCGGGCTCAATCAGGTGTACCGCGAGCTGCAGGATCTGGGGTTTGCCCACATCCACCCCAACCGCTACGCCGTGCTGCAGCGCGCGGTGATGGCCGCGCGCGGCAACCGCCACGGCATTGTCGAGAAAATTCTCGCCAACACCCAGAGGGCGCTGGCCGACGCGCAGCTGCCTGCCCAGCTTTACGGCCGCGAAAAAACCCTCTACTCCATCTACCGCAAGATGCGCGCCAAGCACATGAGCTTTGCGCACATCCAGGACATTTTCGGTTTCCGCGTGCTGGTGCCCGAGGTGCTGGACTGCTACAAGACCCTGGGGGTGCTGCACTCGCTGTACAAGCCCATGCCGGGCAAGTTCGAGGACTACATCGCGATCCCGAAGGCCAATGGCTACCAGTCGCTGCACACCACCCTGATCGGCCCGCAAGGCAACCCGATCGAGTTCCAGATCCGCACCGAGGCGATGCACCGCATCGCCGAAAGCGGTGTCGCGGCCCACTGGCTGTACAAAAACCCCGAAGGTGCGCCGGCGCCGCAGCAGATGCAGACCAATGCCTGGTTGCAGTCGCTGCTCGACATTCAAAGCGAAAACCGCGACTGGGCCGAGTTTCTCGAAACCGTCAAGGTCGACCTCGCGCCCGACGCGGTCTATGTGTTCACCCCCAAATCGCGCATCCTCGCGCTGCCGCGCGGCGCGACGCCGGTTGACTTCGCCTACGCGATCCACACCAATCTGGGCGATCAGACCGTCGCCGCGCGGGTGAACAACGAACTCGTGCCGCTGCGCACCGAACTGCACAGCGGCGATGTGGTGGAAATCATCACCGCACCGCTGTCCCGGCCCAACCCGGCGTGGCTGTCGTTCGTGCGAACCGGGCGAGCGCGATCGAAGATTCGGCATGCCCTCAAGACCGCGCAGCAGACCGAGTCGGTCGAGCTTGGCCGGCGTCTGCTTGGCAGCGCGCTGCGGCACGAACATCTCGAAGCGGCCGCAATTCCGCAGGAGGTATGGGACAAGCTGCTGCGCTGGACCGGGTTCAAGACCCTGGACGAGCTGCACGCCGACATCGGCCTGGGCAAGCGCGTGGCCGAAATCATCGCCAAGCGGGTGGTCGCGATGGTCTCGCCGGCTGACGCCCTGCCCGCGCCGCTGCTCGACACCATCGAACGCCTCGAGCACCGCGAAAGCGGCGGCGGCTCGGCGCTGCAACTCGACGGCAGCGAAGGCGCCTCCGTGCGCTACGCCACCTGCTGCCGGCCGATTCCGGGCGACGCGATCATCGGCTATCTCGGCAAAGGCGAAGGGCTGATGGTGCATCAGCAGGATTGCGACAATGCCCGCCGACTGTTCCAGAAAGACCCCGACCGCTGGATCGACCTGGACTGGGCGCCCGAGTGCAAGCGTTCGTTCGAGGTGGGCCTGAGCGTGGTGGTCGAGAACAGCAAGGGCGTGCTCGCGCGCGTGGCCGCGGCGATCAGCGAGCAGGACTGCGACATCGTCGGCGTCACGATGGACGAAGACGCCGCGGCGACGACCACCGAGCTGCGTTTCCTCATCACCGTGCGCGACCGCAAGCACCTCGCCGACGTGCTGCGCGCGCTCAAGCGGCTGAAGTTCGTCGCCCGCGCCGCGCGCGAGCGCAACTCGGGGCGTTGAGCCGCTCCGCGGTTGCCCGGCTCACTCGGCCGGGTAGCTCACTTCCAGAATCTCCAGCGTCGCCACCCCGGACGGGGTCGGCAGCGAAACCGTGTCGCCCTCGCGCGCCTTGAGCAGCGCCCGCGCCACCGGCGACACCCAGCTGATGCGCCCGGCCAGCGGCTCGGTTTCGTCGATGCCGACAATGGTCACCGTGTGCTCGGCACCCTGCGCGTCGGCGTAGCGCACCGTCGCCCCGAAAAACACCTGGTCGTTGCCATGCTGGCGCGACGGATCGACGACCTCGGCGACATCCAGCCGCTTGGTCAGAAAGCGAATACGGCGATCGATTTCCCGCAACCGCTTTTTGCCGTAGATGTAGTCGCCGTTTTCCGAGCGGTCGCCATTGGCCGCCGCCCACGACACGATTTCCACCACCTTCGGCCGCTCCTGCTCGACCAGCGCTTTCAACTCGGCGCGCAGCCGCGCGTATCCCGCGGGAGTGATGTAGTTCTTGCTGCCGGCCGGCAGCGGCGGCAGGCGCAGTTCGCCGTCGTCCTCCGCCTCCTCCGGCCCGCATTCCTTGACAAACGCCTTGTTCATAGCGGCGTACTTCACTTTATCCCAAGCACGCTGAAATTTTGCCAGTGCCCCGACAACCGGCGCGGGTCTGGAGCGAGCTTTCCGGTTCGGTCGAGGCAAAAAAAGGGCCGCTCGGTCTGAGCGGCCCTTGGGCAAAGCTTGGCGCGCCCGGCAGGATTCGAACCCACGACCCCTTGGTTCGTAGCCAAGTACTCTATCCAACTGAGCTACGGGCGCTGCAAAAGCTGTCATTATAAGCATAGTTTTTGGCCGCAGCCCAAGGCGGCGACCGCAGCGGCGCGGTGCAGGGTATGCGGCAGGCAAAATGCCGGCATGTCGATCGCGCGTGCCTTTTCGCTCAGCCTGCTGCTGCTGGCCGCCAGCCGCCTGCTCGGGCTGGTGCGCGACGCGGTGGTCGCGGCGCAGTTCGGGCTGTCGGGGCATGGGGACGCGGCGCTGGTGGTGCTGTCGTTTCCCGATCTGGCGGTCACGCTGCTGTGGGGCGCAGCGGTGCCGGCGGTGATGGTGCCGCGCATGGCCGGTGCCCCGCTGCCGCTGCTGGCAATGGAGCGCGCGCGCTGGAACCGCTTTGCCGCGGTGGCGTTTGTCTTCATCGGTGTCGCGGTTTGGGCGCTGAGAGCGCCGCTGGTGGGCTGGCTGGCGCCGGGGCTGCCCGCCGCCGAGGCAGCACGCGCGGCCGAGGCGCTCGGGCTGTCGGCGCTGGTGGCGCTG
>CAYMDM010000081.1:0-11116 GCA_964389235.1 uncultured Burkholderiaceae bacterium | reverse complement strand
AGCAGCAGTGAGCCGTTGCGGGGTGGGGCGGCCCGGCCGCCGCCGCAACCCTTAGGGCGCCGCGTCCAGCGGCAGCGGCGCGCCCTGCTTGACCGCGCGGATCGCGAAGTGGCTGGTGATGTCCTGCACGGTGTCCAGGGTCTGTAGCGCGCGCACAAAGCGCTCGTAGCCGGCCAGGTCGGGGACGACGACTTCGAGCAGATAGTCGAACGCCCCGGACACCACATGGCAGGCGACCACTTCCGGCATGGCCTCGATTTCGCGCTCGAAACTGCGCGCGGCGTCGGCGCGGTGATGCAGCAGCCGCACGTTGACGAACACCGTCACCCCCAGCCCGAGCCGCTGCCGGTCGAGCACGGCGCGCCAGCCGCGGATATAGCCCTGCGCCTGCAGGCGCTGCAGCCGGCGCGCGCATGGCGTGGCCGACAGCGCGACGCGCTCGGCGAGCTCGGCCACGCTGAGCCGGCCTTCGGTCTGAAGGATGTGCAGCAGTTGTCGGTCGATGCGGTCGAGGTCGGGCATGGCGGCGGCTTGGAGGCAGACGGCAAGAGCAGGGGGTGGCGCGCGAATCCGCCAGCTCCGATGAGCGGTTTCGCGCGTATTCTGGCCGACATTTAGGGTTTTCCACCCAGCGAGAGGATAAACCGAGCCGGAATTTGGCGAATTTTCCCGCGGTAGCGGGCGCAGAATCTTCTCCCGCACGCACCAATCCTTCCCCGCCATGTCCGCCCTCGCCCCCACCGCCCTGCGCCGCAACGCCGGCCTCGACCTGCCCGGCTGGGCCGCGCTGGCGGCGACGGTGTGCATCTGGGCGGCGTTTTTTCTGTCGCTGCGCGCCGGGGCGCTGGGGCATCTGCCGGTGGCCGAGCTGGCGCTGATCCGCTTCGGCCCGGCCGGGGTGCTGTTCACACCGCTGCTGTGGCGCCGGCGTGCGCGTCTGCTCGCAGCGGGCTGGCCGGCGCTGCTGCTGATCGTCGCCGCGGCGGGGTTGCCTTACTTTCTCGTTGCCGCCTATGGCACGCGCTTCGCGCCGGTGAGCGATGCCAGCACCCTGGTGCCGGGCACGGTGCCGCTGGCGGTGGCGGCGTTGCTGGAGCTGCGCGGCCGGCGAGACGGCGTAGCCGCCCCGCTGCCGCTGGCGCTGATCGGGCTGGGGGTGGTGGTGATGCTGGCGCTGTCGCTGGCGCACGGCCAGCCGGGGCAATGGCGTGGCGACTTGGTGTTTCTCGGCTGCGCGGCGCTGTGGGCGGTGTACACGGTCACGCTGCGCGGCAGCGGTCTGGCCGCTCTGGACTCGGCGGCGCTGCTGGCGGTGGGGTCGCTGCTCGGACTGATGCTGTGGTGGCCGTTCTCGCCCGCGCTACAACATTTGGACGGCCTGCGCGCTTTGCCGCTGCACGAACTGCTGGTGCAGATTGCGGTGCAGGGTGTGGCGGTGGGGCTGCTGTCGGCGTTCACCTACGGCATGGCGGTGACGCGGCTGGGCGCCGGCACCGCGGCGGCCGGCGGCGCGCTCACCCCGGTGGTGGCGACTGCGCTGGCCTGGCCGCTGCTGGGCGAGGTGCCGCAGCCGGCGACGCTGGCGGCGATGGCCTGCATCGTCGTCGGTGTGCTTTGGCTGCAGCGCCGCGGCTGAAGGCCCCGCAGGCTGCGCCCGCCACGCCCGACGCGGGCATTGCAAACCCGGCTGTTCACTCCACCTTCACCGCACTAGCATCGGTTCTGCCGGCTTGCAGCCGGCCGCCGTTCACAAGACGGCGGGCGCCGCGCCACAAGCGCAGCGCCGCAGCGCCCGGCCTGCCTGATCGGCAGCCGATTCCCGAACGACACGAGCGCCCCAAAACCGGCGCCACACTTACGGAGACAACGCGATGAACGCCCCTCTACCCGAGGCCATCCGCCGCGCCCTCGAGACCGTCAGTCTCGACGACAAATACACCCTGGAAACCGGCCGCGCCTTCATGAGCGGCATCCACGCGCTGGTGCGCCTGCCAATGCTGCAGCAGCACCGCGACCAACTCGCCGGGCGGAACACTGCCGGGTTCATCTCCGGCTACCGCGGCTCGCCGCTGGGCGGCTACGACCAGGCGCTGTGGAAAGCCAAGGCGCAACTGGCGGCGCACAACGTGGTGTTCCAGCCCGGGGTCAACGAGGAGCTGGCGGCCACCGCCCTGTGGGGCACGCAGCAACTCGACCTGTACCCCGAGAAGAAAAAGTTCGACGGGGTGTTCGGCATCTGGTACGGCAAGGGGCCGGGGGTCGATCGCTGCTCGGACGTGTTCAAACACGCCAATATGGCCGGCACCGCCCGCTACGGCGGGGTGATTGCGGTGGCCGGTGACGACCACGTCGCCAAGAGCAGCACCGCGGCGCACCAGAGCGACCACATTTTCAAGGCGGTGGGCTTTCCGGTGTTCTTCCCCAGCAATGTGCAGGACATTCTCGACCTGGGTCTGCACGCGTTTGCGATGAGCCGCTACAGCGGGGTGTGGGCGGGGATGAAAACGATTCAGGAGGTGGTCGAGTCGTCGGCGTCGGTCGATGTGTCGCCCGACCGCGTGACCCTCCGCCTGCCCGAGGACTTTGTCATTCCCCCCGGCGGGGTGCACATCCGCTGGCCGGACGATCCGCTGTCGCAGGAAGCGCGGCTGATGGACGTGAAGTGGTATGCGGCGCTGGCCTATGTGCGCGCCAACCGCCTCAACCACACGGTGATCGACAGCCCGCACGCGCGGCTGGGCATCATGGCCAGCGGCAAGGCGTACAACGACACCCGGCAGGCGCTGGCCGACCTCGGGCTGGACGACGCCGCCTGCGCGCGGCTGGGCATCCGGCTGCACAAGGTGGCGGTGGTGTGGCCGCTTGAAGCGAGCATCACCCGCGAGTTCGCCACCGGGCTGCAGGAAATCCTGGTGGTCGAGGAAAAGCGCCAGGTCATCGAGTACCAGCTCAAGGAGCAGCTCTACAACTGGCGCGAGGACGTGCGGCCCAACGTGATCGGCAAGTTCGACGAACTGCCGGGCGACCGCACCGGCGGCGAGTGGAGCCAGCCCAACCCAGCGGGCAACTGGCTGCTGCCGGCCAAGGCCGACCTGAACCCGGCGATCATCGCCCGGGCGATTGCCAGCCGGCTGGACAAGCTCGGCATCCTGCGCGAGGCCGGGGTGGACGTGCAGCGGCAGATTGCCGAGCGCGTGTCGGTCATCACCGCCAAGGAAACCGCGCTGGCGGCGATGCCGGTGGGCGAAAAACGCCCGCCGTGGTTCTGCTCGGGCTGCCCGCACAACACCAGCACCCGCGTGCCCGAAGGCTCGCGCGGGCTGGCGGGTATCGGCTGCCATTACATGGTGGTCTGGATGGACCGCAACACCACCACGTTCAGCCAGATGGGCGGCGAAGGCGTGGCCTGGGTCGGGCAGGCGCCGTTCAGCAAGGAGCCGCATGTGTTCGCCAACCTGGGCGACGGCACTTACTACCACTCCGGGCTGCTGGCGATCCGCCAGGCCATCTCCGCCGGGGTCAAGATCACGTACAAGATTCTGTACAACGGCGCGGTGGCGATGACCGGCGGTCAGCCGGTCGAAGGGCACCTGAGCGTGGCGCAGATCAGCCGCGAACTGGCCGCCGAAGGGGTGAAGGACATCGTCGTCGTCACCGACGAACCGCAGAAATACGAAGGCGTGACCGACCTCGCCCCGGGCGTAACCGTGCACCACCGCGACGAGCTCGACGCCATCCAGCTGCGGCTGCGCGAAGTGGCGGGCGTGACGGTGATCATCTACGACCAGTACTGCGCCACCGAAAAGCGCCGGCTGCGCAAGCGCGGCAAGATGGAAGACCCGAAGCGCCGGGTGGTGATCAACCCGCTGGTGTGCGAGGGCTGCGGCGACTGCTCCGAGCAGAGCAACTGCCTGTCGGTCGAGCCGCTGGACACCGAGTTCGGCCGCAAGCGCACCATCAACCAGAGCACCTGCAACAAGGATTACTCCTGCCTCAAGGGCTTCTGCCCGAGCTTCGTCACCCTCGAAGGCGCCGAACTGCGCAAACCCGAGGCCAAAGCCGCGCCCAGCCTGGACGCGCTGCCCGCTTTGCCTGAGCCAGAGATTCCCGACCCGGGCAAGGTCGACCGCGCCGGCGGCGGCTGCTATGGCATCCTGGTCGCGGGTGTGGGCGGCACCGGGGTCATCACCATCGGCCAGTTGCTGGGCGTTGCTGCGCACATCGAAGGCAAGGGCATCGTCACCCAGGACGCGGCCGGGCTGGCGCAAAAAGGCGGCGCGACCTGGAGCCATGTGCTGATCGCCGACATCCCGGAGCAGATTCACACCACCCGCATCGCGATGGCCGAGGCCGAGCTGATCCTGGGCTGCGACCCCATCGTCGCCGCCGACCGCGAAACCCTCTCGCGGGTGCGCGAGGGCCACACGTTTGTTGCGCTCAACACCCATGGCACGCCCACGGCCACCTTCGTGCACCAGCCGGACTGGCAATTCCCGGGCGCGGCCTGCCGCGCGGCGATCGACCGGGCGGCCGGGCGCGAGCAGGTCGCCGGGTTCGACGCCGACGCCGCGGCGCTGCGGCTGCTCGGCGACGAGATCTACGCCAACCCGATGCTGCTCGGCTTCGCCTGGCAGAAGGGGTGGATACCGATCGGCCTGCCGGCGCTGATGCGCGCGTTCGAGCTCAACGCGGTGCAGGTGGACAAGAACAAGGCGGCGTTCCATTGGGGCCGCCGCGCCGCGGCCGACCCGCAGGGCTTTGCCGCGCTGATTGCCACCGAGCAAGTCATCAACCTGGTCAAGCGGCCGTCGCTGGACGAACTCGTCGCCCGCCGTGTGGACTTTCTCACCGCGTATCAGAACGCCGCCTACGCCCAGCGCTACGCCGACCTGGTGCGGCGGGTGCGCGCGGCCGAGGCGCCGATTGGCGGCACGCGGCTGGCCGAGGCGGTGGCGCGCACGCTGTTCAAGCTCATGGCGATCAAGGACGAGTACGAAGTCGCGCGGCTGCAGTCCGACTCGGCGTTTCTGCAGGGCTTGCAGCAGCAGTTCAGCGGCGACTTCAAGCTGCATTACCACCTCGCCCCGCCCGCGTTTTCGCGCCGCAACGCCAAAGGCGAACTGGTCAAGCGCGAGTTCGGGTCGTGGGTCGGCTGGGCGTTCAAGCTGCTGCGCCACGGCAAGGCGATTCGCAACACCTGGCTCGACCCGTTTGCCCGCACGGCAGAGCGCCGCGCCGAAGTCGAACTGCGGGACCGCTACCTCGCGGTGATCGAGCGGCTGATCGCCGAGCTGCGCGCCGACAACCTGGAACTTGCCGTGCGCATCGCCAGCCTGCCCGAGCAGATCCGCGGCTACGGCCATGTGCGTGCACGCAGCCAGGCCGCGGTGATGCCGCAGTGGGAAGCGCTGCTGGCGCAGTGGCCCGCGGGCAGCGGCTCGGGCAGCGTGTCCACCGCGCGCACCAGCGCGACGGCCGCAGCCTGAATGGGTGGCGCCGGGCTTGCGCTCAAGGCAGCGGCTGGTGCGGCCGCGGCGCTGCTGATCGCCTGGCTGGCGTCCAGCCGCAACTATGTGGTGGCCGGGCTGGTGCCGCTGTTCCCGACCTTTGCGCTGATCGCGCATGTGCTGGTCGGGCGCGAGCAGGGCGCCGCCGCCTTGCGCGAAACGGCGGTGTTCGGGCTGTGGTCGCTGTTGCCGTATGCGGTGTACCTGGGGCTGGTCGCATGGCTGGCACCGCGCCTGCCGCTGGCGGCGACGCTCGCGCTGGCCACCGTCGCCTGGCTGCTCGCGGCGGCGGTGTTGCTGCTGGCGTGGAGCCGGCTGCAGCCCTGATTTGCGGCGCGACCGCCGCACGCGGCGGGCATAATCGCCCGCAGTTCAACGCGGTTTCAGGGAGAACGCCATGCTGTGGAAAGACGGCCGACGCAGCGACAACGTCGAAGACCGGCGGGCCGAGGGCCCGCGCATCGGCGGGCGCGGCATGGTGGGCGGGGGCATCGGCGCCATCGTGCTGGCGCTGGTGGCGATGTATTTCGGTGTCGACCCCAGTGTGGTGCTCAACCAGGTTGCGCAGCAGCCCGCGGTGCAGACCGCCCCGCACGCGCCCACCGCCCGCGACGACGAGCAAAAGCAATTCCTCTCCGTGGTGCTGGCCGACACCGAGGACACCTGGGGCCCGATTTTTCAGGCCGCCGGCAAGCAGTATGTGAACCCCAAGCTGGTGCTGTTTTCGGGCGCGGTGCAATCGGCCTGCGGCTACGCGCAGGCGGCGATGGGGCCGTTCTACTGCCCCAACGACCAGAAGCTGTATCTGGACACCCGCTTTTTCGATGAGCTGTCGCAGCGTCTGGGCGCGCGCGGCGATTTTGCGCAGGCCTATGTGGTCGCGCATGAAGTCGGTCACCATGTGCAGAATCTGCTGGGCACGCTGGACAAGGTGCACGCGCTGCAAGGCCGAGTGAGCGAAGCGCAGGCCAACGCGCTGCAGGTGCGGGTGGAACTGCAGGCCGACTGCTTTGCCGGCGTGTGGGCTTACCACGCCGACCGTGAGCGCCAGCGCCTCGAACCCGGCGATGTGCAGGAGGCGATCGACGCCGCCGAAGCGGTGGGCGACGACCGGCTGCAGAAGCAGTCGCAGGGCTATGTGGTGCCGGACTCGTTCACCCACGGCAGCTCGGCGCAGCGCGCGCACTGGTTCGACGTGGGTTATCGCAGCGGCAACCCCAACACCTGCAATACCTTCTCGGCCAAGGCGCTCTGACCATGCCGGCCTGGGTCGAGACGGTCATCGTCGCGCTGCCTTACATCGAGCGCATCGCCAAATACGCGCTTCCGGTGTTCCGCAAAAAAACCGCAGCCTCGGGCGAAGACCCGCAGCAGCAACAGGCGCGGCAGATCGAGGAACTGCAGGCGGCCGTCACCGCCAACGCCGAGCACGTGCGCGCGCTGGCGCAACAGTTGCAGGCCGCGTTGCTGGCCGTCGAACAGGCGGCGCAGGACGGCGCGGCCGCGCGCCGGCGGCTGCGCTGGACCCTCGCTGCGCTGGCGGTGGTGTCGGTCGCGGCGCTGGTGCTGGCGCTGCTGGCGTTGCGGCGCTGAACGGCAGCGACTGCGCCGCTCGGGCGCAGCGCGCGAGGGTTGTCGCGCGTCGCCGCACCGCTCAGTAATAACCGATCACCGCGTCGCCGCCCGCCCGCTTGCGCGTTGCCGCAGTCACGCTCGGCAATACGCCAACCGGATTCGCCCCGGCCCACGCGTTCAGCGGCTGCGACAATCATCGCGATGTCTCGCCACGTTCGTCTTGTCATCAGCCTGGGGCTGCTCACGGCCTTTGCGCCGATGTCCATCGACATGTATCTGCCGGGGTTCGACGCGATGCAGCGCGACCTGCGCACCCGGCCCGAGGCGGTGCAGGCCAGCCTGGTGGTGTTTTTCCTCGGGCTGGCGATCGGGCAGGCGGTGTGGGGCCCGGTGTCCGACCGCTTCGGGCGCAAGCGGCCGCTGCTGGCCGGCATTGCGCTGTATGCGGTGGCGAGCGTGGGCTGCGCGCTGGCGGGCAGCATCGAGGCGCTGGTGGTGGCGCGGGCGCTGCAGGCGCTGGGCGGCTGCGCGGGCATTGTCATCGCCCGCAGCATGGTGCGCGATCTGTTCGACGCGGTCGATGCCGCGCGGGTGTTCTCGCGCCTGACCCTGGTGCTGGGCGCCGCGCCAATACTGGCGCCGCTGGCCGGCGGCTGGATCGTCACCCATCTCGGCTGGCGCGCGATTTTCGGCGTGCTCACCGCGTTCGCGCTGCTTTGCGCGGCGCTTGCGTGGCGGCTGCCGGAGTCGCTGCCGGCGGCGCGGCGCACCCAGGCCGCCGCGCATCCGGTGCGCGCGGCGCTGCACACCTACGCCGAGCTGCTGCGCGACCGCCGTTTCATCGCCTACGCGCTGGCCGGCGGGCTGGGGCAGGCGGCGATGTTTGCCTACATCGCCGGTGCGCCGTTTGTGTTCATGCAGGGGTTCGGGCTATCGCCGCAGCAGTTTGCGCTGCTGTTCGGCGCCAATGCGCTGGGGCTGATCGCCGCGTCCCAACTCAACCACGCCCTGCTGGCGCGCTGGAGCAGCGCGGCGCTGCTGCAGCGGGCGCTGCGCAGCTTGGCCGGCTGGGGATTGGCGATGCTGGCGCTGGCTGCAACGGGCATCGGCGGCATGTGGGGCGTGGCGCTGCCGCTGTTCATCGCGCTGGCCAGCCTGGGCTTTTCCTTCCCCAACGCCACGGCGCTGGCGTTGGCGCATCAAGGCCACCGCGCCGGCAGCGCCGCGGCGCTGCTGGGCAGTCTGCAATTTCTCCTGGCCACCGCCAGCAGCACCGCGGTCGGGCTGGGCGGGGCGCACAGCGCGCTGCCGATGGCCGCGGTGTTCGTCGCGTTTGCGCTGGGCGCGGCGCTGGTGCAGCGACTGGCCGCGCGGGAGGTCACGACCGAAAGCCGCACCGCGCCTTGAACCGCACGCGACATCGGCTGGCCGCCACGCGGGCGAACGCAGCGCCCGCCTCGCTCACACCTCGGCCAGCAGTTTTTCGATTTCGGCAAAGCTCTGCGGGGTTTCGCTGCCGGCCAGGTCGATGCCGAGCTGACGGCCGATGCGGGTGGCCGAAAAAATGCCGCGCACCCGCGGGCTGCCGTCGGTTTCCAACACCAGCGCGTGCTGCCGGCCGGAGTGACGCAGGGTGAGCACGATTTCCTCGACGGTCGATCGCAGCACCTCGTCGTAATCGAGCACTTCGATCGCCTGCTGCGGCACCATGCATTGCGCCACCGTCACCGCGTCGCGGTGCATCTGCCGCTCGGTCGCCGCGCGCACCGGCTTTTCGCCCATCAGGTCGCGCGCGGTGATCAGCCCGACCACCGCCCCGCCCTCGACCACCAGCAGCAGCCGCACCCCTGCGTGCATCATTTTCTGCAGCGCGGTGTTGGCGGGTGCCTCCGGCTCGATGGTGAACGCCGGGGTGTGGCGTAGGTCGGTCATCACGTCGGTAGCCGGGGATTGCAGGGTCACCGAGCCGCGCTGGCCGTGATCGACGGCAATGATCGGCGTGCCCGCCGGCAGCGGGCGGTGATGCAGGATGCGATGAGTGCTCATGGCACGGACTCCTTGGCGGTTGTTGTGCAGGCGCGAGGTCCGCGCCCTTGACACTCAATTTAGTCCGGCCGAAGGCCGCGCGCTGTATCGAGTGGTTCCCAAGTCTGAGCGGATGTTGCGGCGCAACATGCCGGCGGGGCAGGAGGCTCCGAAGTCGCCTCAGTACTCTAGCGGGTCGACGTCCACCGCCCAGCGCAGCCGGGGGCCGGGCAGGGCTTGCAGCTGCTGGCGCCAGCGGCTGAGGAAGGCCTGCAGCGCCGGGCGGCTGGCGGATTCGACCAGCATCTGCTGGCGGTGCTGGTCGGCGACGCGGGCGAGCGCGGCCGGCACTGGGGGATAGACCGTGACGGCTGCGCCGGCGTCGACCAGTTCGCGCGCGGCCTGCAGCGCCGCGGCGAAAAAGTCGGCAACGCGCTCGGGCTGGCGATGCTCGGCGCGCAGCAGCGCCTGGTGGGTAAACGGCGGCATCGCCGCGCGCTGGCGCTCGGCCAGTTCGGCGCTGGCAAAGCGTTCGTAATCATGCGCGGCCAGCGCGGCGTAGAGCGGGTGCGAGGGGTAGGCGGTCTGCACCAGCATCAGCGGCTCGCCAGCGGCGGCGCTGGCGCGACCGGCGCGACCGGCGGCCTGCATCAGCTGCGCAAACAGCCGCTCGGGGCCGCGCAGATCGACGGTGAACAGCCCGGCATCCGGGTTGAGCGCGGCGACCAGGGTGACGCGCTGGAAGTCGTGCCCCTTGGTGACCATCTGCGTGCCCACCAGCAGGTCGACCTCGCCGGCGTGCACGCTGGCCAGCTGCCCCTGCGCTGCGCCTTTGCGGCGAGTGGTGTCGGCGTCGATGCGGGCGATGCGCGCCTGCGGATACTGCTCGGCCAGCGCCTCCTCGACCCGCTGGGTGCCGCGGCCGACCGGCTGCAGGTCCAGGCTGCCGCACTGCGGGCAGGCGCGCGGCACGCGTTGCGCAAAGCCGCAATGGTGGCAGCGCAGGCTTCGGTCGGTGCGGTGGAACACCAGGTGCGCGTCGCAATGCGGGCAGTCCGACAGCCAGCCGCAATCGGGACAGCGCAGCACTGGCGCGTAGCCGCGGCGGTTGAGAAACAGCAGGCTTTGCTCGCCCCGGGCCAGCCGCTCGCGGATCGCCGCGTCGAGTTCGGCACCGATCAGCCGGCCTTCGCGCAGCGCCGGGTCACGGTTGGCGTCGACCAGCCGCACCGCCGGCAACCGGCCGCTGGCGCGCTGGCGCAGGGTGAGCATGCGGTAGCGCCCGGTCTGCGCCGCGCGCCAGCTTTCCAGCGACGGCGTGGCCGACCCCAGCACCACTGGAATCTGCAGCCGGTGCGCGCGCCACACCGCCAGATCGCGCGCCGAGTAGCGCGCGCCTTCCTGCTGCTTGTAAGACGGGTCGTGCTCCTCGTCGACAAAAATCGCCCGCAGCCGCGGCAGCGAAGCCAGCACCGCCAGCCGCGTGCCGAGCACGATGCGCGCGTGCCCCAGATGCGCGGCCAGCCAGTTGCGCCCGCGCTGGCCCTCGGCCAGCCCGCTATGCAGCACGGCGAGCTGCGCCTCGCCAAAGCGGGCGGCAAAACGTGCGACCAGTTGCGGGGTGAGGTTGATCTCGGGGGTGAGCACCAGCACCTGCGCCTGCGGGTCGCGCGCCAGCACCGCGGCGGCGGCGTGCAGATAGACCTCGGTCTTGCCGCTGCCGGTGACGCCGAACAGCACAAACGACGCGAAACCCGCAGCGGAGACGATGGCCTGCAGCGCGGCGGCCTGCTCGGGGTTGAGCGACGGCGGGGTATCGGCTGCGTCGCCTCCTGCCGCGTCGGCGGGCGCGGCCGGCGTCTCGGCGGCGTCCGCCGCGATCACCTCGACCCAGCCCTGCTGCTGCCAGCGCCGCAGCACGCTGCCAGCCTGAGGATGCAGCGAGCGCGCCTGCGCCAGGGTCACGCCGTCAGCGCGCACCGCGGCGGCCAGCCGCAGCAGCGCGGTGT
>CAYMDM010000080.1:0-11210 GCA_964389235.1 uncultured Burkholderiaceae bacterium | reverse complement strand
CGGTGCCGACCAGCCGCAGCGCCCGCCGGCGCGCGGCGCGGGCGGCCGCGCCGCCCCGCGTCGATGAAGTCGTGTCAGCCATTTCTGTTCTCCCTGCTGCGAAAAGCCGCGACGCGCGCCGGTCTGTCATCGCCGCTGCGCCGCCCGACGGATTGTGGCGCAGCCGAGGAGCGCGGGAGCAAATCCCTGCCGCAAATGCGGCGCGGCGATGGCTCAGGCGCTTTGCTGCGCGTCGCGATCGTGATCGTCGCCGGCGCCGAAGGCGCGACGGCGCAGTGCCGCGAGCTGATCGCGCACCCGCGCGGCCTGCTCGAACTCGAGATTGCGCGCGTGGTCCATCATCCGCTTTTCGAGCTTGCGGATTTCGCGCGCGACCTCGGCCGGGTCGTCCACCGCCAGCTCGGCCGCCTCGCGTTCGGCGCGGCCGGCCCGCGCGGACTTGCCCGGCGCCTCGACCACGCCGTCGATCAGGTCGCGCACCGATTTGTTCAGCGCCCGCGGGGTGATGCCGTGCGCAGCGTTGAACGCGATCTGCTTGGCGCGGCGGCGCTCGGTTTCGTCGATCGCCCGGCGCATCGAGTCGGTGATCACGTCCGCATAAAGAATCGCCGTGCCGTTGACGTTGCGCGCGGCGCGGCCGATGGTCTGGATCAGCGAACGCGTGGAGCGCAAAAAGCCTTCCTTGTCGGCGTCGAGGATTGCGACCAGCGACACCTCGGGAATGTCCAGCCCTTCGCGCAGCAGGTTGATGCCCACCAGCACGTCGAAGGTGCCCAGCCGCAGATCGCGCAGGATTTCCACCCTCTCGACGGTGTCGATGTCCGAGTGCAGGTAGCGCACCTTCACCCCGTTTTCGTTGAGGTAGTCGGTGAGCTGCTCGGCCATGCGCTTGGTCAGCGTGGTCACCAGCACCCGTTCGCCCTGCTCGACGCGCTCTCGGATTTCGCCCAGCAGGTCGTCCACCTGGCTCGATGCCGGGCGCACTTCCAGCCGCGGATCGACCAGGCCGGTGGGCCGAACCACCTGCTCGACCACCTGGTCGGCGTGCTGTTCCTCGTAGTCCGCCGGGGTTGCGGACACGAACAGCACCTGCCGCATCTTGCGCTCGAACTCGGCGAACTTCAGCGGCCGGTTGTCCAGCGCGCTGGGCAGACGAAAGCCGTAGTCCACCAGGGTCTGCTTGCGTGCGCGGTCGCCGTTGTACATGCCGTTGAACTGGCCGATCAGCACATGGCTTTCGTCGAGAAACATGATCGCGTCGCGCGGCAGGTAGTCCACCAGCGTCGGCGGCGGCTCGCCCGGCGCGGCACCCGACAGATGCCGCGAGTAGTTCTCGATGCCCTTGCAGTGGCCGAGCTCGGACAGCATTTCCAGGTCGAAGCGGGTGCGCTGCTCCAGCCGCTGCGCCTCGACCAGCTTGCCCGCGCTGGTGAACTCGCGCACCCGCTCGCGCAGCTCCTGCTTGATGCTTTCGACCGCGCGCAGCACGTTCTCGCGCGGGGTGACGTAATGCGAGCCTGGGTAGATGGTGAAGCGCGGAATTTTCTGCCGCACCACCCCGGTCAGCGGGTCGAACAGGCTGAGCGTTTCGACCTCGTCGTCGAACAGCTCGATGCGCAGCGCGAGTTCGGCGTGTTCGGCCGGGAAAATGTCGATCAGGTCGCCGCGCACCCGGAACGTGCCGCGGCCGAAGTCCACCTCGTTGCGCTGGTACTGCATGCGCACCAGCTGCGCGAGGATGTCGCGCTGACCGATGCGGTCGCCCACCCGCAGGGTCAGCACCATTGCGTGATAGTCGCTGGGGTTGCCGATGCCGTAGATCGCGCTGACCGTGGCGACGATCACCGTGTCGCGCCGCTCCAGCAGACTCTTGGTCGCCGACAGCCGCATCTGCTCGATGTGGGCGTTGATCGCGCTGTCCTTTTCGATGAACAGATCGCGCTGCGGCACATAGGCCTCGGGCTGGTAGTAGTCGTAGTAGCTGACGAAATACTCGACCGCGTTTTTCGGGAAAAACTCGCGGAACTCGCTGTAGAGCTGCGCCGCCAGGGTCTTGTTCGGCGCAAACACGATCGCCGGCCGCCCCAGCCGCGCAATCACATTGGCCATGGTGTAGGTCTTGCCCGAGCCGGTGACGCCCAGCAGGGTCTGAAAGCTCAGCCCGTCGCGCACGCCCTCGACCAGCCGCTCGATCGCCTCGGGCTGGTCGCCCGCCGGCGGATACGGCTGATAGAGCTGAAACGGCGAATCGGCAAAGCGCACGAACTTGTCCGGGTCGTGGCTGGGAACGGCTTGCAGTGCGCTCATGTCAGGCTAGTTGGGGACGGCCGGCGGGGCCGCAAGGTCGGGATGGGTGGTGGGTGGTATGCGCCGGCTCAGCGCGTGGCACTGGCCGTGGTTGGACACGCGGCATGGCGGGGTGTCTGACCGGCGTCCACGAGCATCGGCACGGCAGCCCGCGGGCGTAAACTCGGGCCGTTTTTTCGGCAGCCGCTGCGCACACGCTCCATTCCGCCGTGCCTGCCCGCTCCCGCCTTCATCCTCCACATTCTCCCATCCCATGACTGAGTCGCTGTTGTCCCGCGTGGAAATGGCCCCACGCGACCCCATCCTTGGCCTGAACGAACAATTCGCCGCCGATCCCAACCCGAACAAGGTCAACCTCGGCGTCGGCGTCTACACCGACGCCGACGGCAAACTGCCGCTGCTGGCCTGCGTCAAGGCGGCCGAGGCGCAGCTGGCGCAGGCGCCCAAGCCGCGCGGCTATCTGCCGATCGACGGCATCGCCGCCTACGACAAGGCCGTGCAGGCGCTGGTGTTCGGCGCCGACAGCGAAGCCGTCACCGGCGGGCGCATCGCCACCGTGCAGGGGCTGGGCGGCACCGGCGGGCTGCGCGTCGGCGCGGATTTTCTCAAGCGCCTCAACCCCAACGCCCAGGTGCTGATCTCCGACCCGAGCTGGGAAAACCACCGCGCGCTGTTCGAGGCTGCGGGCTTTGCCGTCGGCACCTACCCGTATTACGACGCTGCCCACCGGGGCATCGACTTCGCCGGCATGAAGGCAGCGCTCTCGGCCGCCGCGCCCGGCACCATCGTCGTGCTGCACGCCTGCTGCCACAACCCCACCGGCTACGACCTCAGCCCCGCGCAGTGGGACGAAGTCGTCGCCACGGTCAAATCCCGCGGCCTCGTCGCCTTTCTCGACATGGCCTACCAGGGATTCGGCGACGGCATCGAGGCCGACGGCGCCGTGGTGCGCAAATTCCTCGCCTCGGGGCAGGACTTTTTCGTCGCCACCTCGTTTTCCAAGAGCTTCTCGCTCTACGGCGAACGCGTGGGCGCGCTCAGCGTGGTCTGCGCCAGCAAGGACGAAGCCGCGCGCGTGCTGTCGCAGCTCAAGCGGGTGATCCGCACCAACTACTCCAACCCTCCGACCCATGGCGCCCAGGTCGTCGCCACCGTGCTCGCCAGCCCGGAATTGCGCGCTCAATGGGAACAGGAACTCGCCGGCATGCGCGACCGCATCCGCGCGATGCGCACCGCGCTGGTCGAAAAACTCACCGCCGCTGGAGTGCAGGGCGATCTGTCCTACATCACCCGCCAGAAAGGCATGTTCAGCTACTCCGGCCTGTCCGCCGAGCAGATGGAACGCCTGCGTAGCGAATTCGGCATTTACGGCGTATCGACCGGACGCATCTGTGTGGCGGCAATTAATCTCCACAACGTTGATTATGTTGCGAAGGCAATCGCGAGAATTATGCGGTGAAAAGTGCAATATCTTTTCAATCCGAGGTTCGCCGTTAATGCGCGGGCTCTATATTTTATATTCCGCCTTTGTTTTAATTTTGCGATGAAGTTATAACAAGCCCAATCCGATTATGCGCGACACTTTCGATCTTAATGCATTCAGCGGCCCTTTCCGGTCTGAGAGTGACCGCGCATGCGCTGTACTCGGCGCTGCCTTGGTTGACGAACGTCTCAAACGTCTGTTCGATCGCAGGCTTCATTTCGACAATGCTGAACTCCTTTCTCACCATGGTGTGCTCGGATCATTCTCGGCACGCATAAAAGTTGCGCGGGCCTTGAATTGGATTGATGATGATGTCCACAATGATCTAAGGCAGATCCGTGACATTAGGAACAAATTTGCTCATCAGGCTGACCACCAACTTTCATTCGCTGACGACTCCGTGGCGAGCAAATGCAGAAACTTGATTATCCCCAGGATATTAATTGAAGCTCACGCGGAGGCTGCAAAAAAATCGACCAGATGCAGTACAAGCTTGATAATGGCGATGGCATCCGTCTATGAGCCGCCGCGCCAGCGTTTTGAAGTGGCAATTGAAATGCTAGCGCAGCACTTGGACGAGCAGACGGAAACCATATCAGGCTATTTTGGCCCTCGTTTACGCGACTGCCTTTGGTCAATGGGATTGGATTGCGAGCCAAAATTTCACATGCAGGCTTTTGTAAGGGTAAATATTAACTCGAAATTTGGGCCTCTCAAGACGAGTGAACCTGATTATCAATGCACCAACTCAGCGTGAATTGTAAAAAACTTCATCCATCCGTTTATTGACCAAGAACCAAGTTTCGTCAAAATAATTCGGAGTTTCTTCGGGATACCCGCTCCATTCTCCTTCGTAACGCAGATACACGGGGTAGCAATTTCCCGACTGCGCCCGACACGCTTCCCGACTAGACTTTGTGCATCGCAACAATGATCAGTCGGGGCCCATCATGGTGTACGACCTGTATGAAACCCAGCGCGCGCTGATGCGGCCGCTGGCGGACTTTGCCGAGGCGGCGGCGAAGTTCTATGCACACAACGCCATCTGGCCGGCGGTGCCACATGCAGTGACGCAGCGGGTGTCGGCCAGCTACGAGCTGATGCACCGCCTGCTCAAGGACTACGAAAAGCCCGAGTTCGGCATCGACTCGGTGCTGATCGACGGCAAGCCCGTCGCGGTGCAGCAACAGACGGTGCTGGAAAAGCCGTTCTGTCGGCTGCTGCGCTTCAAGCGGTTTTGCGACGACGTCGCCACGCTGGAGAAGCTCAAGGACGACCCGACGGTGCTGATCGTCGCACCGCTGTCGGGCCACCATGCGACGCTGCTGCGCGACAATGTGCGCACCATGCTGCGCGACCACAAGGTCTACATCACCGACTGGACTGACGCGCGCATGGTGCCGGTGGAGGACGGTCCGTTCCACCTCGACGACTACGTGGACTACATCCGCGAGTTCATCCGCTTCATCGGCGCCGAGCAGTTGCACGTGGTATCGGTGTGTCAGCCGACGGTGCCGGTGCTGGCGGCGATTTCGCTGATGGCCACTGCCGGCGAGACGACGCCGCTGACCATGACCATGATGGGCGGGCCGATCGACGCGCGCAAATCGCCGACCGCAGTGAACAACCTGGCGATGAACAAGAGCTACGAGTGGTTCGAGAACAACGTGATCCACCGTGTCCCGGCCAACTACCCCGGCGCCGGGCGGCGGGTGTATCCGGGCTTTCTGCAGCACACGGGCTTTGTCGCGATGAACCCGGATCGCCACGTCAAGTCGCACTGGGACTACTTCCAGCATCTGATTCGCGGCGACAACGAGGACGCCGAAGCGCACCGCCGCTTCTACGACGAATACAACGCCGTGCTGGACATGGACGCCGATTACTACCTCGACACCATCAAGGTGGTGTTCCAGGACTTCGCGCTGGTCAACGGCACGTGGAAGGTGCATGGCCATCTCGTGCGCCCGCAGGACATCCGCACCACCGCGCTGCTGACCGTCGAAGGCGAGCTCGACGACATTTCCGGCGCTGGCCAGACCGAGGCCGCGCACGCGCTGTGCACCGGTATTCCGGCGGCAGACCATCAGCATTACGTCGCGCTCGGCGCCGGGCACTACGGCATCTTTTCCGGCAGGCGCTGGCGCGATAACGTCTACCCGGTGGTGCGCGATTTCATCCGCGCCCATCCGCACGGCGCGGGCGCTGCGCCCGCCAAGGCCCGCTCGCGTGCGGCGCCCGAAGCTGCAGCGCGCAAAGCCGTCGCCGAGGTTCGCGCGGCAGCGAAGGAGGCGAAGCGGCGCGCGGGCTGAGCCCGCTCGCCCGCTGCACGCGCGTCACCCCCGCATGACTTCGCCCGATCTCGCCGACCGGCTCGACGCGCTGCTGCCGCAGACCCAGTGCACCCGCTGCGGCTACCCGGACTGCCGCGGCTACGCGCAGGCGTTGGCCGCAGGCGAGGCGGCGCCCAACCGCTGCCCACCGGGGGGCCAGTCAGGCGTGGCAAAGCTGGCCGCGCTGCTGGGTGTGCCGCCGCTGCCGCTGAATCCAGCCTGCGGCGAGGAAGGCCCGCGGCTGCGCGCGCGCATCGACCCCCAGCTTTGCATCGGCTGCACCCTGTGCATCCCGGCCTGCCCGGTGGACGCGATCGCCGGCGCACCCAAGCGGCTGCACGCGGTGCTCGACGCCTGGTGCACCGGATGCGCGCTGTGCCTGCCGCCCTGCCCGGTCGATTGCATTGCGATGATTCCGCTGGCCGATCCGGTGGAAGGCGCTCGCACTGGCTGGGATGCCTGGAGCCCCGAGCAGGCCGACACCGCGCGGCAGCGCTACGCCTGGCATCGCGCGCGCCGGCCCGCAAACAGCCACACCGAGGCTGCCGCGCCGGAAACGATACCCGAGTCGGCTCGGCCCGACCATGCGCCAACCACGCCCTCGAACGCCGACGCGCAGCAGGCCGCCCAGCGCAAGGCCGCGGCGCTGCAGGCCGCGATGGCCAAGGCGCGGCGAGCGGTAGGTGGCGCGGCGGGCTGAAACCGGACGTCCGCAGCGTCTGGCGCGCCCCGCCGCCTTGCCCGGCATCCCTGCAGAGGTTGTCCTTCTCGTGCCCGTTGCCGTACCCGCGGCCGCGTGCCTAGCAAGCGCCAGCGCGCTGTGCACGCACAACACGCGGCATCCCACGCGATCGGCCGCGCCTTCACGGCACCTCGCATGCGGACTACGCCCGATCGCAGCGATGCAAGCCCCGGATAATGTCGTCTTTCGCGCCGCAACGTCGGCCCGTTTCGATTCGATCTCCCATGCCCAGCCAGCCCAGCAAAGACCTGCAGACCTTCCCGAACCCTGCGCCGCAGCGGGACTATCACATCCACATGCAGGTGCCCGAGTTCACCTGTCTGTGCCCGCTGACCGGTCAACCGGATTTCGCCCGCATCGACATCGACTACATCCCCGACAAGCTCTGCGTCGAGCTCAAGAGCCTCAAGCTCTACATGTGGAGCTACCGCAACGAAGGCGCGTTCCACGAAAAGGTCACCAACACCATCCTCGACGATCTGGTGCGCAAGCTCAGACCGCGCTTTCTGCGCGTGACCGCGCGCTGGTGGGTGCGTGGGGGCATCTACACCAACGTCGTCGTCGAACACCGCAAGCGCGGCTGGAAGCCGGCGCCGCGGGTCGATCTGGCTGCGTTCGGAGCGGCCTCGCCAATGGCGGAGTGAACCGCGCGGTTCGCGCCTGATTCGCAGCCAGGCTGCGCCGCCGTGGCTGGCGGCATGCAGCCATCCGCTGCTGAGCTTGCCCTGAAATGACGACCCCGGCCAACGCCCCCGACGCCGCCGGACTGGAGCACCGGCTGCGCGACCGCCTGCGACTGCAACGCCTGCGTGCGTCCGGCGGCTGGCGCAGCCGACTGTGGCTGGCGCTGGCGCTGGTCGGACCGGGGGTGCTGGTGATGCTGGGCGACAACGACGCCGGCGGCGTGCTTACCTACGCCCAGACCGGCGCCGCCTTCGGCCTGGGCCTTTACTTGCCGCTGCTGGCGCTGCTGGGGTTCATCGCGTATCTGGTGCAGGAAATGACCATTCGCCTCGGCGCGGTCACCCGCCGCGGCCATGCCGAGCTGATCTGGAAACGCTACGGCCCGTTCTGGGGCTGGTTTTCGCTGCTCGACCTGATCGCCGCCAACGTGCTGGCGCTGATCACTGAGTTTGCCGGCATCCGCGTCGGCGCCGCGGTGCTGGGGGTGCCGCCGTGGGCGAGCGTGACCGCCGCGTTCGCGTTCATCGCGATCACCCTGCTGACCCTGCGCTATTCAACCTGGGAGCGCGTGACCCTGATCGTCGCCCTGCCCAACCTGCTGTTCATCCCGCTGCTGGTGTGGGCACGGCCGGACTGGGGCGCGGTGGCCGCGAGTTTCGTCGGCCACGGCTGGGCCGTTCCCGGCGGGCTGTTCTCGGCCACCTTTTTGCTGCTGCTGTCGGCCAATATCGGCACGACCATCGCACCGTGGCAGCTGTTCTTTCAGCAATCGTGTGTGGTCGACAAGGGTCTGCTGCCCAAGGACATTGCCGGCAGCCGGCGCGAGCTGATGCTCGGGGTGTTCGGCATGACCCTGGTCGCGCTGGCCATCATCGCGCTCGCGGCGCAGACCCTGCACGGCCTGCCGGGCGCGAGCAGCCTGGCGTTCAAGGACGTGTTCGCCGGCATCGAAGCGCGGCTGGGCCCTTTCGGCATGTCGTTGTTCGCGCTTGGGCTGATCGACTGCGGGCTGATCGCCGCGGTGGTCATCACCGCCAGTTCGGCCTGGTCGATCGGCGAGGCGTTCGGCTTCCCCGCTTCGCTCAACGCCCCGCCGCGGCAGGCGCTGGGGTTTTACCTGCCGGCGCTGGCCTGCACCGCGATCGCCGCCGCGGTGGTGCTGCTGCCGCAGGTGCCGCTGGGGCTGCTCAATCTGGTGTCGCAGGTGCTGGCGACGGTGTTCATGCCCTCGGCGCTATTGTTTTTGCTGCTGCTGCTCAACGACCGCGAGCTGATGGGCGATCATGTCAACGGCCCGTGGCGCAACCTGCTGAGCTGGACGGTGATGGCCGCGCTGGTGGCCTGCAACGCGCTGTATGCGCTGTCGATTCTGTTGCCCGATGCCTTCCACCCCTGACCCACGCAACCCCGCACACCCCGCCGCCGATGCCGACGAGCTGGCCCGGCTGGCCGCAAGCGAAGGCTGGCTGGCGCCGCCGCCCGAGATTCAGCGCAACACCCGGCTGCGGCCGTGGCAGCGGGTGCTGTTCTGGGCGCTGCGCGTTTACATCATCGGCATGACCGCGCTGGTGGTCTGGGCGTTTGCCACCGGCCACGTCGCCGGGCGCGGCTGACTCCCGCGCCTTTGTACCCTCGGCGCTGCCCGGCCGTTCAGCCGCGGCCGATGCCGTAGTAGCTCAGCCCGGCCGCCCGCACGACCTCGGGCTCCCAGATGTTGCGGCCGTCGAACACCACGCGGTCGTTCAGCGCCGCGGCCAGCGCATCGAAATCCGGCGAACGGAACGCATGCCATTCGGTGACCACGACCAGCGCATCGGCGCCCTGCAGCGCGGCCTGCGCGTCGGCGGCGAACGTCGGCACCGGGCGGTCGCGCCAGACCCGCCGCGCCGCTTCCACCGCGACCGGATCCCACGCCTGCACGCGGGCACCGGCGGCCAGCAGCGCGTCGATCAGGTTGATGCTCGGGGCGTCGCGCATATCGTCGGTGTTGGGCTTGAACGCCAGCCCCCACACCGCGAAGGTCTTGCCGGCCAGCCGGCCCTGATAGTGGTCGGTGATTTTTTCGAACAGCCGCTGCTTCTGCCGCTGGTTGACCGCGTCGACCGCCTCGACCAGCGCCGCGGTCACCCCGTGCTCTCGCGCGGTGTGCGCCAGCGCCTTCACGTCTTTCGGGAAGCACGAGCCGCCATAGCCCGCACCGGCGTAGAGAAAGTGGCTGCCGATGCGGTGATCGACACCGATACCCTTGCGCACCTGCTCGATGTCCGCTCCCACCGCCTCGGCAATGCGCGCCAGTTCGTTCATGAACGAGATGCGCGTAGCCAGCATCGCGTTGGCGGCGTACTTGGTCAGCTCAGCGCTGGCGGCGTCCATCACCATGATTTTTTCGTGATTGCGGTTGAACGGCCGGTACAGCTCGCGCATCGTGGCAATGGCCTGCGGGTCGTCGCTGCCGAGCACGATGCGATCGCCGCGGGTGAAGTCCTCGATCGCCGTGCCTTCCTTGAGGAACTCGGGATTGCTCACGAGTCCGAGGCGATGATTCACCCTGCGGCGGTCGAGCTCGGCCTGCGCCAGCGCGCGCACCTTGCCGACCGTGCCCACCGGCGCGGTGGATTTCTGCACCACCACCAGCGGCCCATCCATCGCCTGGCCGATTTCCCGCGCCGCGCCTTCGACCTGCGATAGATCGGCCATGCCGCTGGGCAGCGGCGGCGTGCCCACCGCGATGAAACACACTTGCGCCCCCGGTAATCCCTCGGCAATGCTGGGTGCCAGCCGCAGCCGGCCCTGCGCGAGGTTGCGCCGCACCAGCTCACTCAACCCCGGCTCGTAAAACGGCACCTCGGCGCGGTCGCGCAGCGCCGCCAGCCGCGCCGGGTCGCGCTCCACACAGGTCACGGCATTGCCGACGTCGGCAAAACACGCCGCGGTCACCAGCCCCACGTAGCCGGCGCCAATCACGGTCACTCGCATGATGTTCCTTTTTGTCTGACGGACGGGCCGTCGCTGGCTTGTCTGGCGCGGCGCAGGGTCGCCGCGGTCACCGCCAGACATTGTGCCGCAGCGCCGCTGCTGCGCGTGTGGCAGTCGCCGCTTGCGGCGCCACACCGAAGCGCTACAGTGATTTCAGCGCCAGGGCAAAGCGCCCTTGCAGTCCGCCATCCGCCTCCGCCGCCGCATCGACATCATGCCCACAACTTCGCTCTGCAGCCGCCCCTTCGAGCAGATCGCCTCGGGCGATCAGGCCAGCCTCGCCCACACCCTGAGCACCGATCTGGCCGACGGCCTGCGCGCCGCGGCGGCGCCGGCACTGGCCGCGCAGTGGGCCGGGGTGCTGCTGACCCGGCTGATCGAGGGCCAGTTGCCCGGGCCCGGCTCGCGCATCGACCGCCTGAGCCTGCGCTTTGCCGGCAGCGCCCACATCGGCCAGACCGTGACCGCGCAGGTGACGGTGCGCGACAAGGGCGCGGACGGCTTGCTGCGGCTGGACTGCCACATCGTCGGCCCGCAAGGCCAGCCGCTGGTGCAGGGCGAGGCCGAGGTGATCGCCCCGCTGCAGCCGGTGTGCGTGCCGTGCGACGCCACCCCGCCGCAGCCCGGCGCGCGGCTGCAGGCGCTGGTCGATCGCGCCCGCGGGCTGCTCGCCGGGCAGCCGCTG
>CAYMDM010000079.1:0-11295 GCA_964389235.1 uncultured Burkholderiaceae bacterium | reverse complement strand
CACAGCGCCTGCTGCACCGGCAGCGCCAGCGGGTCGGCCGCGTCCAGCCGCTGCTGCAGCCCGGCCAGCGCGCGCGCGGCGCGGCGGCGCTCGACGCCGAACATCAGTGCAGGCTCCGCGGCTGCACCAGCGCGAACTCGGGGATGGTCGCCTCGAACGTCACGCCGTCTGCGCCGATACAGGTGTAGCTGCCGCGCATGCTGCCGGTGGGGGTGCGCAGCTGCGCCCAGCTGGTGTATTCGAAACTCTCGCCCGGGCGCAGCAGCGGCTGCTGGCCGACCACCCCCAGCCCCCGCACTTCCTCGACCAGCCCGGTGGCGTCGGTGATGATCCAGTGCCGGGCAATGAGCTGCGCTGGCACCGCGCCGGTGTTGATCAGGGTCACGGTGTAGGCGTAGGCATAGCTGCCGGCAGCCGGGTCGCTCTGCTCCGGCAGGTATTGCGGGATGACGGAAACGGAAAGCTCGTGCGCCTTGCTCATCGGCAGCGAGTTTACGGGGCGGCTGCGTCGCGGCGCACCCGGTGCGGAATTGCGCGGCGTCGAACCGGGCACGCGCCCGGCCGCTCGCAGCGCGCGACGCGGGGCGAATGCGGCGACAATCTGTACTTTTATGTGACCCGCAGCCCCTCCCGCCCCGAGCCATGAAAACCTACCGCATCGCCCCCAGCATTCTGTCGGCCGACTTTGCCCGTCTGGGCGAGGAAGTGCGCAATGTCATCGCCGCAGGCGCCGACTTCATCCACTTCGACGTGATGGACAACCATTACGTGCCCAACCTGACCATCGGCCCGCTGGTCGCCGAGGCGATCAAGCCCTACTGCAAAAAGCCCGACGGCACGCCGGTGACGCTGGACGTGCACCTGATGGTCGAGCCCGTCGACGCCATCGCCCAGTCCTTCGTCAAGGCCGGGGCGGACATCGTCAGCTTCCACCCCGAAGCCAGCCGGCATGTGGATCGCACGCTGCAGATGATTCGCGACGGCGGCGCCAAGGCGGGGCTGGTGTTCAACCCCGCCACCCCGATCGACGTGCTGGAGTGGGTGATCGACAAGGTCGATCTGGTGCTGCTGATGAGCGTGAACCCGGGCTTTGGCGGCCAGAGCTTCATCGACAGCAGCCTGCCCAAGGCGCGCAAGGTGCGCGCGCTGCTCGACGCCTACAAGGCGCGCAGCGGGCGGGACATCCTGCTGGAAATCGACGGCGGCATCAAACCCGACAACATCGCCGCCGCGGCCGAAGCCGGGGTCGACACCTTCGTTGCCGGCAGCGCGATTTTCGGCAAGCCCGACTACAAGGCCGTGATCGACGCGATGCGTGCCAACCTCGCCAAGGTGGGCTGATGGACGCGCGCGTGGAGGTGAATACGTCGAACGCTCCGCTGGTGATCGCCGGGCACGCGGTGCGCGGCGCCATCGTCGACCTCGACGGCACGATGGTCGACACCCTGGGCGATCTGCACGCCGCGGTCAACGCGACCATGCAGCAACTCGGGCTGCCGCTGCTCAGCCGCGAGCAGGTCGAGCACCGCATCGGCAAAGGCTCGGAATACCTGGTGCTGCAGTCGCTCAAGCTGCACCTGGACGAGGCCCGCGCGCAATCGCTCTACCCCGAGGCGCTGGCGCTCTACCTCAAGCTCTATGGCGAGCTCAACGGCCAGCATGCCGACCCGTTTCCCGGTGTCACCGAAGGCGTGGCGGCGCTGCACGCTGCGGGGCTGAAGCTCGCCTGCGCGACCAACAAGCCCACCGAACTGGCGCGGCAGTTGCTGCAGATGAAGGGGCTGCTGCAGTATTTCGAGCGGGTCAACGGTGGCGACGCCTTTCCGCGCAAAAAGCCCGACCCGATGCCGCTGCTGGAAACCTGCAAGCACCTGGGGCTGCCGCCTGAGCAGGTGCTGATGATCGGCGACTCGCAGAACGACGCGCTGGCCGCGCGCGCCGCCGGCTGCCCGGTCGCGCTGGTGTCTTACGGCTACAACCACGGCGAGCCGGTGCGCGGGGTGGATGCCGACGCGTTCGTCGACCGCATCGGCGATCTGCTCTGACCGACCGCCCGTCGCTGTGGGCCTCGCTTCGCGCCGCGGGCGGTCAAGGCCCGCGGCGCGTCCGCGTCACAGCACCGCCAGCGCCGCGGCGTAATTCGGCTCGTGCGCGATTTCGTTCACCAGCTCGGTGTGCAGTACGGTGTTGTCGCGGTCGAGCACTACCACCGCGCGCGCACACAGCCCGGCCAGCGGCCCGGCGGTGATTTCCACCCCGTAGGCTTTGGCAAAGCTGCGGTCGCGCATTTCCGACAGCGTGACCACCTTGTCCAGTCCCTCGGCGCCGCAGAAGCGCGACTGCGCAAACGGCAGATCGGCCGAGATGCACAGCACCACGGTGTCGGGCTTGTCGCTGGCGTGGGCGTTGAACTGGCGCACCGAGTTGGCGCAGGTCGGGGTGTCGATCGACGGGAAGATGTTGAGCACCTTGCGCTTGCCGGCCCAGTCGGCCAGCGAGCGGTCGTGCAGATCCTTGTCGGTGAGCTTGAAGTCCGGCGCCTTGCTGCCTTTGGCCGGCAGTTCGCCGCTGGTGGGCACGGGCTGGCCGTGCAGATGGGTGGTCGCCATCGAGGTCTCCTTGGGTGGAATGGGGCGCGCGAAAGCGCCCGAGCGCATGGTAGGCCCGCGGCGTCACGGATGCAGTCAAGGGTAAAAGCGTCTTGATGGACGGCGGCGACGATTGAATCGTCGTTCGCGCGGCGCTTACATTGCAGCCCGGGCCGGCCACGGGGGCTGGCCCAACATGGGAGCAGCGCAATGAACATGCAGGACGTGTGGACGTTTCTCTCGACCGAGGGCGTGAGCTTCGGGCTGAAGATCCTCGGCGCGATCGCGGTGTGGATCGTCGGCCGCTGGCTGATCCGCTGGGCGGTGCATCTGTTCGCACTGGCGATGGAGCGCGGCAAGAAAATCGACATCACCCTCAGCCGCTACCTGCAGTCCACGCTGTCGATCCTGCTGACGGTGGTGCTGATCCTGGGCATCCTGGGCTTCTTTGGGGTGAACACCACCTCGTTTGCCGCGCTGCTGGCCGGCGCCGGCGTGGCTATCGGCGCGGCCTGGAGCGGCATGCTGGGCAACTTCGCCGCCGGCATCTTTCTGCAGGTGCTGCGGCCGATCAAGGTCGGCGACTTCATCACCGCCGGCGGCGTGACCGGCACGGTCAAGGAAATCGGGCTGTTCGCCACCGCCTTGCTTACCCCGGACAACGTCTGGACGCTGGTGGGCAACAACAAGCTGTTCGGCGACAACATCCAGAATTACAGTGCCGAGCCTTATCGCCGCGTCGAGTGCCAGGCCAAGGTCGCCTACGGCGTGCCGGTGGAGGAGGCGATGAGCAAGCTGCGCGCGGCCGTCAGCGCGATTCCCAACGTGCTCGGCGACCCGGCGCCGGTGGTCGAAATCCTCAAGTTCACCCCCGAAGGCCCGCTGCTGTGCGTGTTCCCGTTCACCCACAACGATCACTACTGGCAGGTCTATTTCGACACCCATCGCACCATCGCTCGGGTGTTCGCCGAGGCGGGCTACCCGGTGCCCGAGCTGCCGGTGCAGCTACACGGTGCGGGGCTCAAGACGGCCTGAGCGCAACGGCCTGAGCTTCGCCGCGCTGGGCGCGTGAGCCGCTGCGCTCGCCGCCCGTCTGCGTCCGCGCTCAGGATTGCGCCAGCGGCGGCACCTGGCCGGCGGGCACGTGCTGCGCGGCGCTGGCCACATGGCCGGTCTGGTCGTCGAAAAAAAAGTCCGGCTGAAACTCGCGCAGAAATGGGCCTTTTTCCAGCCCGCCGAGAAACATCGCTTCGTCCACCGTGATGTTCCAGTGCATCAGGGTGCGCACCGCGCGTTCGTGCGCCGGGGCGCTGCGCGCGGTGACCAGCGCGGTGCGCAGCCGCATCGCGGTGTTGCCAGCCGCCGCGGCATGCTGCAGACGGTGCAGCGCTTCGAGCAAAGGCTTGAACGGTCCGGGCGGCAGCGGCAGCGCGGCCTTGCTCGCTTCGTGCTGCTGGAACGCTGGCAGCCCCTGGGCTTGGTAGATGCGCTCGGCCTCGTCGGAAAACAGCACCGCGTCGCCGTCGAAGGCGATGCGCACTTCCTGCGGATGCGCCTCTGAAGCCCGCGCCGAATCCGGGTAGACCAGCGCGGCGGGGTAGCCCTCGGCCAGCGCCGCGCGCACGTCCTCCGGGTTGGCCGACAGGAACAGATTGGCGCGCAGCGGCTGCAGGTAGTGAAACGGCGGCCGGCCGCGGGTGAACACCCCGCGCTCGACCGGCACCTGGTGGTGCCGCGCCGACTGGAACACCCGCAGCCCGGACACCGGGTCGTTGCGCGACAGCAGCACCACTTCGACGCGGTCGCGCTGCTGCGCGCTGGTGTTGAACGCCAGCAGCTTGCGCACCAGCGCAAACGCCACGCCGGGCCGCGCCGGAGTGTCGAGGCGGTCGAGCTGCAGTTGCATGTAGGCCGCGTCGTCGGCCCGCTCGAACACGCGGTTCTCCTCCTCGAAGTCGAACAGCGCGCGCGAGGAAATCGCCACCACCAGCCGGTCGTCCAGGGTTGCGGGCATCGCTACTTGACCAGGTTGTTGATCTGGATGATGGGCATCATCACCGCCAGCACGATCAGCAGCACCATGCCGCCCATCACCAGAATGAGCAGCGGTTCGAGCACCGTGGTCAGGGTCATCGCCCGCCGCTGCACTTCCTGCGCGTGCTGGGTCGCCGCGCGTTCGAGCATCTGCGGCAGCGTGCCGGTCTGCTCGCCCAGTCGGATGAAGGTGATGAGCACCGGCGGAAAGCGCTTGTGCAGAGACAGCGCCGCGGCCAGAGACGCGCCTTCGCGCACCAGCGCGATCGCCTCCTGCGCGTCGGCCTTGAGCACGCTGTTGCTCAGGGTTTCGGCCGCAGCCTGCAGCGCCCGCAGTATCGGCACCCCGGCGGCGCCGAGAATGGCCAGGGTGCTGGCAAAGCGCGCGGTGTTCAGCCCGCGGATCAGCCGGCCGAACAGCGGGCTGCGCAGCAGCAGGCCGTCGAACGCCAGCCGCGGCCCCGGCAGTTTCATCGCCTGCACGAACACGATCACCGCCACGGCCAGCACGATCAGCAGCAGCCAGCCCCAGGCGCGCAGAAAGTCCGACACCGCGATCAGCCCGACGGTCAGCAGCGGCAGCTTCTGGTGCGCGCCCTGAAACACCCCCACCACCTGCGGCACCACGTAGGTCAGCAGCAGCACGACCACGGTGATCGCCACCAGCACGACGATGGCCGGGTAGGCAAAGGCCTGCGCCAGCTTGCCGCGCAGTGCCTGCCGGTCTTCGAGGTAATCGGCCAGCCGCTGCATCACCAGCCCGAGGTCGCCGCTGTCTTCGCCGGCGGCCACCAGCGCGCGGTAGATCGGCGAAAACTCGCGCGGAAACTGCGCCAGCGCCGCGCCGAAGCTGTGCCCGGCCGACACCTCGCTCTTGAGCGCCGAAAGCAGCTCGCGCTGGTCGGCGCGGTCGGCGTCTTCGGCCAGCGCCGCCAGCGCCTTTTCCACCGGCAGCCCGGAGACCAGCAGCCCGGCGATCTGCCGGGTGAACAGCGCGCGCTCCTGCGCGGTGAAGGCGCGGCGGGAAAAGCGCCGCGGCGCACCGGCTGCGGCCTCCTCGTGGATCGCATCGACCTGCAAGGGAATGAGCCCGCGCCCGCGCAGCAGCACCCGCGCGCCGCGGGCGCTGTCGGCCTCCAGCACCCCGGCCTGCTCGGCCCCGGCGGCGTCGACGGCGGTGAAGCGGTAGGCGGGCATGAGAAGGGTAGAGTGGCCGGACGCGCGCTCAGGCCGGGACTTGCGCGAATTGCAGCCGCGGCAGATCGACGCGCTGGCTGGCGTGCTCGACGGTCATTGCGCACAGGTGTCCGGCGGCGTCGAAATCGCCCAGGGTCTGCTCGTCGAGGTCGCGTGTCTCGACGATCTGCACCTCATCGCGCAGGGCGATGTAAAGGGTGTCGGTGTCGGCGAAATACTGGATTTTCATGGGGTGAACCTGCGATCGAAAAACGCATTGTGTACCGTCTGTCCGTCCTCCAGCAGCACCACGCGCAGATAACGCCCCTGCGCCTCGGGAACCGCCGCCCATAACCGGATGCGCCCGTCGGGCTGGGTCTCGCGCCGCAGCGGCTGCATGATCGCACGCTCGATCCATTGCAGGTCGATGTCGCAGCGATCCGGGCGTTTGCGCATCGCCTCGAAGTAAGCGGTGAAACGCATCTCGGCGGCGGGCGCAAGCTCAGTCGCGGGTCACGCGCAGCAGCTCGGTCAGGCTGGTGGTGCCGGCGTCGATCAGGCGTTGGCCGTCCTGGCGCATGGTGCGCAGCCCCGCGGCGGCGGCGATGCGGCGCAGCTCGGCTTCGGGCGCGCGCTCGTGGATGGCCGCGCGCAGTGCGTCGTCCACCGCGAACAGCTCGAACACCCCGGTGCGGCCGGTGTAGCCGGTGTGGTTGCAGGCGTCGCAGCCGACCGCCTCGAAACCGACGCCGCCTGGCGCCGGCGCTTTACACGCCGGGCACAGCACCCGCACCAGCCGCTGCGCCAGCACGCCCAGCAGCGAAGAGGCGAGCAGAAATGGCTCGACGCCCATATCGGTCAGCCGGGTGACGGCCGATACTGAATCGTTGGTGTGCAGGGTGGCGAGCACCAGGTGGCCGGTGAGCGAGGCCTGGATGGCGATCTGCGCGGTTTCGAAGTCGCGGATTTCGCCGATCATCACCACGTCCGGGTCCTGCCGCAGGATGGCTCGCAGCGCGCGCGCGAAGCTCAGGTCGATGCGGGGGTTGACCTGTGTCTGGCCGATGCCCGGCAGGTCGTACTCGATCGGGTCTTCCACCGTCATGATGCTGGTGGTGGCGGCGTCCAGCCGCGACAGCGCGGAGTACAGCGTGGTGGTCTTGCCGCTGCCCGTCGGCCCGGTGACCAGCAGAATGCCGTGCGGCGCGCGCACCAGCGCGTCGAAGCGTTCGAGCATGTCGGGCGCCATGCCGACGGCGTGCAGATTGAGCTTCGCGGCCGACTTGTCCAGCAGCCGCAGCACCGCGCGCTCGCCATGCGCACACGGCAGCGTGGACACGCGCACGTCCACCGTGCGCCCGCCGATGCGCAGCGCAATGCGCCCGTCCTGCGGCAGGCGCTTTTCGGCGATGTCGAGCTGGGCGAGGATTTTGATGCGGGAGATCAGCGCGCCGTGCAGCGCCTTGTTCGGCCGCACCACTTCGCGCAGCGTGCCGTCGACGCGAAAGCGCACCACCGAGCTGACCTCGTAGGGCTCGATGTGGATGTCGCTCGCCCCCTCGCGCGCGGCCTGGGTGAACAGCGCGTTGAGCATGCGGATGATGGGTGCGTCGTCGGCGGCTTCGAGCAGGTCTTCGACCGCCGGGATGTCCTGCATCAGCCGCGACAGATCGACGTCACCCTCGACCTCGCTGACCACTGCGGCGGCGCTGCCGTCGCGCGCGGCGTAGGCGGCGCCGATTCGCGCCTGCAGGTCTTCGGCGCTGACGCGGTGCACCGCGCGCAGCGGATGCAGCCGCTGCACTTCGGCCAGCGCCGCCGGCCGCGTGAGCTCGCACATCCACAGCTCGACGCCCTGGCCGTCGTCCTCGGCCAGCACCGCCTGGTCGCGGCAGAAGGTGTAGGGCAGCGGATGGCGCGCCGACATGGTCAGCAGCCGGTTCGGATCAGCGCGCCGTCGGCGGCTTGGGCGGCGCCGACGGCGGCTCGGGCAGCAGGGTGACCAGCACGTGGTTGCCCTGCTGCGCGGTGGTGTAGCTCACCGCCTGACCGAGGTTGAGAATGACCCGCGCCTTGCCTTGCCCGTCCATCAGCTGCGCCGATTGCAGCGGCCCGGCGTCGAAGGTCTGCAGCAGGTTGCGCGAGGGCGTGCGCGCGCCGGCGAAGTCCAGCACCAGCCGCGCCGGGTCGGTCATCGCGAACACCGCCGGGGCGCTGCCCACGGTGTCGCGGAAGGCGATGTCCACCAGGGTGCTGCCTTCGCTGTTGCGTGCGGTGACGTACTGCAGCACATTGCCGGCGCTGGCGGCCTGCGCGGTGGCCGGCGGCAGCATCGCGGTGTCCATCGCCGCCGCGGCCGAGGGCGGCGTGGCGGCGCCCGGGGGCTCGTTCTGCGGGGCGCTCAGGCTGGGCAGGATCGGCCCGGGCAGATTGGGCATCGCGAACTGTGGCGGCAGTTGCGCGCCCTGCTGCAGCCCGCGCATGGTGTCGTAGCGCTGCTGGCTGATCAGCGAGCCGGCGTCTTCCGAGCGCACGATGATCGGGCGCAGGAACACCATCAGATCGGTTTTCTGCGCGCTGCGCGAATTGGAGCGAAACAGCGCGCCCAGGCCCGGAATGTCGCCCAGCCCAGGAATCTTGCTGTTGTTCTCGGTGACGTTGTCCTGCATCAGCCCGCCGAGCACGATGGTCTGCCCGTCGTTGACCAGCACCGCGGTCTGGATCGACCGCTTGTTGGTGATGATGCCCGCGCTGTTGCTCTGGCTGGAGATGCTCGACACCTCCTGGTAGACGTCCATTTTGATGGTGTTGCCGGCGGTGATCTGCGGCCGCACCTTGAGTGTGAGCCCGACGTCCTTGCGCTCGATGGTCTGAAACGGCGTGACCGTCGCGGTCGATCCGGTCTGCGCGTACTGCCCAGTGATGAACGGCACGTTCTGGCCGACGACGATCTTCGCCTCCTGGTTGTCCAGGGTCATCAGGTTGGGCGCCGACAGAATGTTCGCGCCGTCGTGGGTCTGCAGGAAGTTGGCCAGCAGCCCCAGGGTGACGATGCCGGCGAAGTTGTGCAGCACCCCGATGTTCAGCCCGTTGGGCAGGGCCAGCGACCCGCTGGCCAGCGCCTGCCCCGCGGCGCTGCCGCCGCCGGAAATCGCCGCCTGCAGGTTGATGATGTTGCTGCCGCCGGTCCCGAAATTGGTGCCGCCGACGATCGCGTTGTTGTTGCCCGCGCTGGCGGCGATCGATTGCCACTGGATGCCCAGCTGCGCCGCCTTATTTGCATCGACCTCGGCGATCAGCGCCTCCACATACACCTGCGCGCGGCGCACGTCGAGCTTTTCGATCACCCGCCGCAGCTGCTGATACACCGGCTGCGGCGCGTTGATGATCAGCGCGTTGAGCGCGTTGTCGGCGTACACCGTGCCGCCCGAAGGCAAGGTGAGCGTCGCCCCGGTTTCGGTGCTGCTGAACTCGGGCGCCTGGCCCAGCCCGGCCGAGTCGTTGCCCATGCCGCTGCTGTTCGCGCCGGTCAGCCCCGACAGGCCGGGTTGCTGCGGGTTGCTGCCGGGGTTGCCGCGCAGATTGCCGGTTGCTCCGCTGCGCGTGCCCGAGAGCGCGCTGCCGCCTTCGCCGCGCGCCAGCACTCCGCGCAGGGTGCGCGCCAGATCGGTCGCGTTGGCGTTGCGCAGGTACACCACGTGGATGTTGTCCTCGTCAGCCTGCGGGCGATCGAGCCGCTTGATCATGCGTTCGATTTCGCCGAGCTGCGCGCCGTTGGTCGCGCGCACGATCAGCGAATTCGACAGGTCTTCGGGGATGATGACCGCGCGCATCGCCCCACTGCCGGCGATCACCGCTGCGCCCTGCGGCGCATTGGGCGCGCCCGGCACCACGCCGCTGCTGCCGCTCTGCAGGTCGATGAGCTTCTGCAGGGTCGGCGCCAGTTCGCTCGCCACCGCGTAGCGCAGCGGCACCACCGTCACCTCGCTGCCGCTGGGCACGTCCAGCGCGGCGATGATGCGGGCGATGCGCTTCAGGTTGTCGGCGTAGTCGGTGATGACCAGCGCGTTGCCGCTGGGGCTGACGTTGATGGTGTTGTTGGGCGAAATCAGCGGCCGCAGCACCGGCAGCAGGCTGCTCGCGGCAGCGTTGCGCAGCTGAAAGATCTGCGTGACCACCTGATCGCCGCGCCCGGGCACCGACTGCGGCGCCAGCCCGACGCCCACCGGCCCGGACTGCAGCTTGGCGTCGGCCTCGGGCACGACCTGGTAAACCCCGTCGTGCTCTACCACCGCGTAGCCGGCCAGCCGCAGCTGGGTGAGCAGCGCGCGGTACACCTGCGCCGGCGACACCGGCTGCTCGAACTGCAGGGTGATCTGCCCCTTGACCCGCGGGTCGACGATGAAGTTTTGCCCCGTCGCCGCGGCCACCGCCTGCACCGCGCTGGCGATGTCCACATTGACCAGGTTGATGCGCAGATCGCCTTTGGCGTCGCGCACCGCGCCGCCGTTTTTCGCCGCCGGCGCGACGCCCTGCGCAAACACCAGAGGCGGGGCGGCCAGCGCCTGCGTCAGCAGCAGCGCGGCCAGCCCGGCGCCGGCGCGGCGCAGCCCGCTGCCGCGGCGGGCGCCGGCAGGCGGGAGTCGTCGGAAATTCGCGGACATGGCGGGGGTTTTTCGGGTATCGTCGAACAAACGGCGGCAGCGGGGCGCAAAGCTTACAGCGCGATGCGAATCTGGTCACCCTCGCGCTGGCCCAGAATCGGCAGCAGAGTCGCCAGCGCCGCCTCGCTGCCGGGGGCGGCGCGCGCGGTCCCGGTGAAGTTCAGCGTCTGCCCGGTCCACTGCCCGCTGCCGTCGAGCAGCAGCGGCCCCGACGGGCTCTGCAGCCGGATGTCGGCCTCGGCGCCGTGGCCGGCAATGCGCAGCTCGTAGCTGCCCAGCGGCGACAGGGTACTCAGCCGCGATGACACATCGGGCAGCCGCGCGACCAGATCACCGTCAATGCGCAAGCGGCCCGCGGCCGATTGCAGCGCCAGCGCGCGCAGCTGCAACTGCGCGGTGCCGCGCAGCGCCAGGGTGTTCCACGGCGTGCCCAGACCGTCGAGCAGCGCCAGCGGCAGCGCGGCGTTCCAGTCGCTGCTTCCCGGGCTGCCGAAGCGCGCCTGCCAGCCGGCCAGACCCACCTGCGCCTGCACCTGCAGCGGCTGCTGGGCGATCGCCGGCCAGTCGATTTCGACCGTGGCGCGGCCGCGCCAGATCTCGCCGAGAGTGATGCGCCAATGCAACAGTCCGGGCAGCAAGGTCGCCTCGCGGCTGCCGCTGCCGCCGGCCAGCACCAGCAGCGCGCGGCCGTCATGCCAGCTGCCTTGCGTCTGCGCCAGCAGCACGCGGTGCTGGCTGGCGCGCCACACCGCGTCGGCCAGCCAACTCGCCGGCGCCTGCCACACCAGCGCCCACAGCGCCCCGAGCAGCGCGGCCAGCCACAGCCAGCGATG
>CAYMDM010000078.1:0-11416 GCA_964389235.1 uncultured Burkholderiaceae bacterium | reverse complement strand
TTAATGGTAGGCGCCTCGCGATGGTCCGGTGGTTGTCCGGCGTATCAGAGCGCCGGACTGTGAGGCGAGTATTGGGGGCGTTATTCGTCCGAGCGAGAAAGCAAGGGCTAATGAGGACCCTTTCCCTTTATTGGATCCTAGTTTGGGGGAGATTCGACTGAGGTAATCCCCCCGAAAAACCGGTGTGGCGAGAAGTAGAAGTTTTCGAAGGAGAATTTCTACATGAAGAGGTCAAGGTTTACCGACAGCCAGATCGTGGACGCGCTCAAGCGGGTGTAGGCCGGTTTGTCAGCGCCTGAGGTCCGCCGCGAACTGGGTATCAGCGTGGCCACTTTCTACAAGTGGCGGGCCAAGTTCGGCGGTATGGACGCCTCCCTCATGGCCCGCATGAAAGAGCTTGAGGAAGAGAACCGGCGGCTCAAGGAGATGTATGTCGAAGAGAAGATCAAGGCCGACATCGTGGCAGAGGCACTCGCAAAAAAGTGGTGAGGCCATCTCGCCGGCGTGAGATGGCCAAACGTGCGGTGCAAGATCGTGGCGTGTCCATCAGGGTGGCCTGCCAGGCGTTCAGTGTGAGCCAATCGTGCTTTCGGTACGAAGCCAAAGCCAGCGCAGAGAACCAGGAGATCGCCGACTGGCTGCTCAGGCTGACGGACAACCACCGCAACTGGGGCTTCGGGTTGTGCTTCCTGTATCTGCGCAACGTCAAGCGCTTTGGCTGGAATCCCAAGCGGGTGTACCGCATCGACCGGGAGCTGGAGCTGAACCAGCGCATCAAGCCGCGCAAGCGGTTGGTGCGTAAGAAGCCCGAGCCGTTGGCCGTGCCGCAGCAGCGCAACCAGGTCTGGTCCATGGACTTCATGCACGATCAACTGGAGGACGGACGCAGCTTCCGGCTGTTCAACGTCATCGACGGCTTCAACCGCGAGGCGCTGGGCATTGAGGTGGACTTCTCGCTGCCCTCGGAACGGGTGATCAGGGCGCTCAGGCAGATATCGGCTGGCGTGGCAAGCCCGAAGTCATACGTTGCGACACCGGGCCGGAGAACATCAGCGAGACAGTGCGGCGCTGGGCTGATGAGTGGGGCATCCGGTTCGAATACATCCAGTCAGGCAAGCCGCAACAGAACGCCTACGTGGAACGGTTCAACAGGACGGTACGCTACGAATGGCTGTCGCAGTACCTTTGGCGCGACCTCGATGAGGTCCGGCTATACGCGACCAACTGGATTTGGATGTACAAACATGAGCGTCCAAACATGGCCTTGGGCGGCATCACCCCAAAACAGCGGTTGGCTATGACCGCATGAATCTACTTCTCGGCCCGATGCGTTTCGGGGGGATTACCGGGCCGTCAAGGTGAATGCACGCTGACGCGGACAGATTCAGGTGTCTTTGAACAGCAGGCAGTCGCGGTATCCGCTCTCCCAATGCGCCCGCATTTCCGCCGACCCAAAGGTGTAATCCTTTGCCTCGCCGTCGAAAGGCTTGCTGCGGTAGACGAGGCGGATGAGGGTGCAGTGGCGGTCGACGGCTGCGGCTTCTAGCTCGGCGCGGCGGGGGTGGTGGGCGAGGGCTTCGGGCGGCAGACTGGCGAGCAGGTCGCGCAGCAGGCCGCGCTGGTGCTCGGTCTGCTCGACGAGTTCGGTGATCAGGCGGGTGCGGCTGGCGTACTGGATGTCTTTCTGTCGCTCGGCCACTTCTTCGATGGTCTGCGGCAGCGGGCCGGCGGCGTTCCAGAGGTCGACCTGAATCGCCAGGGTGTGGCCGTCGACCGGGCGGTCGAGCAGGTGCGCCAGCGGGGTGTTGGAGGCCACGCCGCCGTCCCAGTAGTACTCGCCGTCGATTTCCACCGCGGGAAAGCCGGGGGGCAGCGCGCCCGAGGCCATCACGTGCTCGGCGCGCAACCGGGTCTGCGCGTTGTCGAACACGACCCGCTCGCCAGTGGCGACGTTGACCGCGCCCAGGGTCACACGCACCGCGCCGTCGTTGAGGCGATCGAAATCGACCAGTTCGTTCAAGGTTTCGCGCAGCGGTGAGGTGTTGTAGAAACTGGCCTCGGTGGGGCCGACGCCGGGCAGGCGAGGCAGAAAAAACCCGCGCTGGCCTTCGAGCACGCTGCGCCAGCCCTGCATCCGGCTGCACCAGGCCTGCCACGCCCCGGGCAGGCAGGCGAGAAGTTGCGCGTCGTTCCACGGCAGCGGGGGGAGCAGGGGATGCTCGGTGACGCGCTCCCAGAACGCGCGCAGCGCCGCGGTGCGCTGCCCCGGCGGGTTGCCGGCGATCAACGCGGCGTTGATCGAGCCGATGGATATGCCGGCGACCCAGTTGGGCGCGATGCCGGCCTCTTCCAGCGCCTGCATTACCCCGGCCTGGTAAGACCCCAGGGCGCCGCCGCCTTGCAGCACCAGAGCGATGCGGGCGTAGTCGGCCTGCTGGCGGCGCAGGGCTTGCAGGTCGAGCGCCGGGGCGGCGGCTGCAGCGGCTGAGCGGGGCTTGTTCATCGCCTCAGTTCATGCACCAGCCGTGGCTGACGACCACCGACTGCCCGGTGAGCGCCGCGCTGGGGAAAGCGGCGAGGAACAGCGCGAGCTGGGCGACGTCGTCCAGCGTGGTGAATTCGCCGTCGACCGTGTCCTTGAGCATCACGTTCTTGATCACCTGGTCTTCGGTGATGCCGAGTTCCTTGGCCTGCTCGGGAATCTGTTTTTCCACCAGCGGGGTGCGAACGAATCCGGGGCAGATCACATGCGAGCGCACGCCCTTTGGGCCGCCTTCCTTCGCCAGCACCCGCGCCAGCCCGAGCAGGCCGTGCTTGGCGGTGACGTAGGCGCTCTTGAGCTTGCTCGCCTCGTGCGAATGCACCGAGCCCATGTAGATCACCACGCCGCGCTTTTTGGCGTACATGCCAGGCAGCGCGCGCTTGGTGGTGAGGAAGGCACCGTCGAGGTGGATGGCCAGCAGTTTTTTCCAGTCGGCAAAGGCGAAGGCTTCGATCGGGTTGACGATCTGGATGCCGGCGTTGGACACCAGCACGTCCACCGGTCCCCAGGCTTTTTCGACCGCGGCAAAGCCGGCATCGACCTGCTGTTCGTTGGTCACGTCCATCGCCACGGCCATCGCCTTGCCGCCGGCCTTGGCGATGGCGTCGGCGGTGGCCTGGGCGGCGTCGAGCTTGAGGTCGGCAATCACCACCCGCGCGCCGGCGGCGGCGTAGGTTTCGGCGATGTGCCGGCCGATGCCGCTGGCCGAGCCGGTGACGAGGGCGATCTGATCCTTGAGCGAGGTGGAAACGGTGGTCGAGGTCATGGCGACTCCTTGTTAGGGATGGTTGATGTGGAGCTTTTGGCAGCGGCGATGCCGACGATTGAAACGCCTTTGTTGCGTTGCGGCAAGGTGGGCGGTTCCCGGCACTGCAGCCGAAAAGGTCGAAGCACTTATTCAGTTTGGTGGGCTTCGATGAAATCAGGCTGAAACCCGGTTTTCTTCGTCGGACACGGGCGTGGTGTCGCTCGCGCTGCGGCCCGCCACGGCCGGAAACACCACCCGCACCTGCAGCCCGCCGAGGTCGGCGGTGCCGAGTTCGACGCGCGCGCCGCAGCGCTCGGCGATGTTGCGCACGATCGCCAGCCCCAGCCCGCTGCCGCCGGGCGGCGAGCCTTCGCGGCGGTAGAAGCGGTCGAACACCCGCTCGCGTTCCTCCGGGGGGATGCCGGGGCCGGAGTCGCTCACTTCGAGCACCGGGCCGCTGGCCTCGCCGCCGCGAGGGCAGCGCACCCGCACGTCCACCCGGCCGCCGGGCGGGGTGTAGCGCAGCGCGTTGTCCACCAGATTGCGGGCGAGGATGCGCAGGCTGCCTGCCGGAGCGGACACGCTGCAGTCGGCGGCGAAGTGGTCGTCCAGTCCGGCGTCGACTCCGCGCGCCTGCGCCAGCTCGACGGTGTCGGCCAGCGCCAGCCGCGCGGTTTCCAGCAGCGAGGTGGATTCGAGCGCGTCGGCGTCGGTCGATTCACTGCGGGCGAGCTGCAGCAGCTGCTCGACCAGCCGGCTGGCGCGGTCGATGCCATGCTCCAGCCGCGCCAACGCGAGCTGGCGCTGCGCCTCGTCTTGCGCGCGGCCGAGCATCTGCGCCTGCACCTTGAGCGCGGCCAGCGGCGAGCGCAGCTCGTGCGCGGCGTCGGCGACGAACATGCGCTGCGCCTCGAACGCGGCGCGGGTGCGGGCGAACAGCCCGTTCATCGCCCGCACCACCGGCTGCATTTCCCGCACCACCGGCTGCGGGTCCAGCGGGGTAAAGCGGGTAGCGGCGCGGTTTTCCAGCTCGTGCGACAGCCGGTCCAGCGGCGCCAGCGACCGCCGCACCGCCCACGCGACGGCCAGCAGCAGCAGCGGGGCGATCAGCGCCATCGGCCAGGTCGAACGCAGCGCAAAACCCAGCGCCAGCGCGCGCCGCGTCGCGGTGCTTTGCCCGACCTGAATGGTGCGGCCGCCGGCCTGCATCGAAAACACCCGCCAGTGCTCGCCGCCAACGGTGACGTTGGTGTAGCCGAGCACGGCCTGGTTGGGCAGCTCGGTGCGCGGACGCGAAACGTAGATGCGCCGCCCGTCGGGCGCCCACACCTGCACCACGTAATCGACCCCGGCGCTGTCCTCGGCGTCCGGGCCGAAACCGGGCAGGCCCATCTGCCCGCTGGCCAGCGCCAGCGCGAGCTGCTGCAGGTGGTAGTCGAACACCGCGTCGGCTTCGTCCATCGCGTTGCGGAACACCGCGACGGCCTGCACGATCGCGGCGATCAGCACCGCGCCGAACAGCAGCAGCAGCAGCCGCGCGCGCAGCGATTTCATTCGCCGCCTCCGTCGCCTCCGCCACCGTCACCGCCCGCACCATCGCTGCCTTCGGCGCCATCGTCGAAGGCGTCGCCGTCGTGCACGGCCGAGCCGTCGCTCCCGCTGCCGCGCTTGCCGCCGCCGCGGCCGGCCGGCGGCGCCGCGCCGGGCTCGCGCGCAATCATGTAGCCCATGCCGCGGATGTTGCGGATCAGATCGGCGCCGAGTTTTTTGCGCAGGCTGTGCACATAGACCTCGACCGCGTTGCTCGAAATCTCGTCTTTCCAGCTGTAGAGCTTTTCTTCGAGCTGGGCGCGCGAGAGGATCATGCCGGGCCGGGCGATCAGCGCTTCGAGCACCGCCCATTCGCGCTGTGACAGCGCCACCGGCTGCCCGTCGAGCAGCGCCTCGTGCGTCGCCGGGTTGAGGCTGATGCGCCCCCAGGTGTAGACGGGCTCGGCACGCCCCGCGGCGCGTCGCAGCAGTGCGCGGATGCGCGCGGCAAGCTCGTCGAGGTCATACGGCTTGAGCACGTAGTCGTCGGCGCCGGCGTCCAGACCCTTGATGCGGTCGCCCACCGCATCGCGCGCGGTGGCGATCAGCACCGGCAACCGTTCCTGCCGCGCGCGCAGGTTGCGCAGCACGGCGAGACCGTCCATTTTCGGCAGCCCGAGGTCGAGCACCATCAGGTCATAGCGCTCGGTGCGCAGCACGCTGTCGGCCATCGCGCCGTCGCGCACCCAATCGACGGCCCAGCCCTCGCCGCGCAGCGCGTCGAGCACGCTCTCGCCGATCATTTCATCGTCTTCGACCAGCAGCAGTCGCATGGTTGTCAGAGGCAGGGGAGAATGGTGCCGACTGTAGCGAAAGCCGCTGAGCCCGGGCTTAACCGCCGCGCTGCAAGGCCGGCGCCGGAGCCGGACAATGCGGCGCATTGCATCGAACAGAGGAGACGCGCATGGCCCTGAGCATTCGTTTTGACCGCACTGGCGGCCCCGAAGTGCTGCAGCTGGTGGACACCCCGCTGCCCGACCCCGGCCCCGGGGAGGTGCGGGTGCGGCATCACGCGATCGGCGTGAATTTCATCGACGCCTACCACCGCAGCGGCCTCTACCCGCTGCCGCTTCCCAGCGGCCTGGGCAGCGAGGCGGCGGGCGTGGTCGAGGCCGTCGGCCCCGGGGTGACGCGGCTGCGCGTGGGCGACCGCGTCGCTTACTGCGCCGGGCCGCTGGGTGCCTACAGCAGCGAGCGGGTGATGCCCGAGGCGCCGCTGATCAAGCTGCCCGACGACATCGACTTCGAAACCGCCGCCGCGGCAATGCTCAAGGGCATGACGGTCGAATACCTGTTCCACCGCACCCATGCGTTGCAGCCTGGCGAGGTGGCGCTGTTTCACGCCGCGGCTGGCGGGGTGGGGTTGATCGCCGGGCAATGGGCGCGGCACATCGGCGCCGAGCTGATCGGCACCGCCGGGTCGGCCGAGAAATGCGAACTTGCGCGCCAGCATGGCTACGCGCATGTGATCGACTACTCGCGCGAAGACGTGGTGGCGCGGGTGCGCGAACTCACCGGCGGGCAGGGCGTGGGCGTGGTGTACGACTCGGTCGGGCGGGACACTTGGGAGCGGTCGCTCGCCTGCCTGCGGCCGTTCGGGCTGATGGTCAGCTTCGGCAATGCCTCCGGGCCGGTGCCGCCGGTCAACCTCGGCGATCTGGCCAAGGCCGGTTCGCTTTACGTCACCCGGCCGACGCTGCACACCCACGTCGCCGACCCGGCGCGGCAGGAGCAGATGGCGCAGCGGCTGTTTGCCGTGCTGCGCAGCGGCGCGGTGAAGGTCGAGATCCGTCAGCGCTACCCGCTGCGCGACGCGGCGAAGGCGCACGCGGATCTGGCTGCGCGCAAGACCACCGGCTCGACCATTCTGCTGCCCTGACACCGTGCAGTAGCGAGCGGCCCCGCAGTGGCGGGGGCCGCGACACACCGGACGTCGCCGGCCTCGCTCCGGCCCGCCACGGGCCTGCCGGCAGGGTGCGAGCGGGGCTGCGGCTGCGTCAGCCCCAAGGGGTGCGGCAAACCGTCGCAGGCATCTTTGCATGGCGTGGAATGGGGCCGGGCGTTTCTACAATTTCGCCCATGTCCCTCGGTCTGCCGCTGCGTTCCGGGTGGTGGGCGCCGCGCGGGGCGCCGCTGCCGCCGGCTATGGTGCATCGCCTGTTGCTGGCGCGGCTGGTGCTGCTCGTCGCCGAGCTGGCCGTCATCCCCTGGGCCAACCACAACCTCGACATCACCTGGCCGGCGCACCGCGTCTACAGCCTGCTCGGGCTGCAGCTGCTTCTGGCCGCGGTGCTGTGGTGGCAGGGCCGCAGCGCGCGCGGGCTCGGGGTGCCCGGGGCGTTTGCCCATCTCGCCGCCGACGCGGCGATTCTGGCGCTGCTGGTCTACTGGAGCGGCGGCGAGGTCAACCCCATCATTTCGCTGCTGCTGGTGCCGCTGATTCTGGCGGCGGTGGCGCTGCCGCGCGGCTACGGCTGGGGCATGGCCGCGTGGGTCGTCGCCCTGTATTCGGCGGTGTCGCTGTGGCCGGCGCCGCAGCCGGCGGCCTGCGGCATGGGCGGCGGGCGGTTCGACGAACACCTGACCGGGATGTGGATCAATTTTCTGGTCACCGCTTTTCTGGTCGCCGCGGTGGCCGCGCGGCTGGCGGCGGCGCTGCGTGAGCGCGAGCAGGAGCTGGCGCAGGCGCGCGAGCGGGCGCTGCGCGACCAACATCTGTTTGCGCTGGGCATGCAGGCCGCGGCGGCCGCGCATGAGCTCGCCACCCCGGTATCGACCCTGGCGATGACCGTCGAAGACCTGCAGGCCGAGTATGCCGGCGACGACGAACTCGGCCCGGCGCTGGCGCGGCTGCAGGCGCAGGTTGCGCAGATCCGGCAGACGCTCGGCCACATCACCGCCGCGGCCGGCGCCGCGCGCGAGCGCAGCGGCCAGAACGAGCCGCTGCTGCAATGGCTGCAGCACACCCTGGAGCACTGGCACCTGATGCGCCCGAGCAGCCGCGCCGCGATGGAATTGCTCGGCAGTGGTGAGCCGCCGGTGATTCGCGTCGATGCCGGGCTGACCGCAGCGCTGGTGAGCCTGCTCAACAACGCGGCCGATGCCAGCCCGCAGGCAGTCGAGGTGCAGGCCGACTGGGACGCGCAGCAGGTGCGCGTGAACGTGCTCGACCGCGGCCCGGGGCTGAGCGATGCCCAGCTCGCCCGCGCGGGTCTGGACTTTGTCAGCACCAAGGGCGAGCACCGCGGCCTCGGGCTGGCGCTGGCGCGCGCCGGCATCGAGCGTCTGGGCGGGCAGTTGCACGTGGCCCGGCGCGAAGGCGGCGGGCTGGTCGCGACCCTGCAATGGCCGCGGTCGTCAGGCTGATCTTTTTGTTTGAATCGACGTTTTGCGATGGCGAACTTTGCGCTGCGAACCCTGCTGCTGGTCGAGGACGACGAGGCCCTGGCCAGCGCCACCCGCAACGCCCTGCAGCGGCAGGGCGTGACCGTGCATCACGCGCCTTCGGCCGAGGCGGCGCGGCAGTTGATCGGACAGGTGCCCATCGACGCTGCGGTGGTCGACCTGCGGCTGCCGGGCGACAGCGGGCTGACCTTGATCGCCCCGCTGCGCGCGGCATATCCGGCTGCGCGCATCCTGCTGCTGACCGGCTACGCCAGCATCGCCACCGCGGTCGATGCGATCAAGCTCGGCGCTGACAACTACCTGCCCAAGCCGGCGACGCTGCGGGACATCCTCGCCGCGCTGGACGCGCCGCAGCCGCAGCCCGACCGCGACATCGACCTGCGCCCGCTGCCGGTCGAGCGGCTCGAATGGGAGCACATCCAGAAAGTGCTGGCCGAGCACGATGGCAACGTCTCGGCCACCGCGCGGGCGCTGCAGATGCACCGCCGCACCCTGCAGCGCAAGCTGATGAAACGCCCGGTGCGCGAAACCCCGCCGGACGACGAGCCGCTGCGCTGAGGGCGCGTTGCGCGCGCCGCCGCCCGCCGCAGATCAGAGCGGCTTGTCGGGCGCGGCGCGGATGGTCTGCCGCTGCTGCCCCAGCGCCGGGCTGCCCAGGGTGACGATGTCGCCCGGCTGCAGATAGCGCGGCGGGCGCTGGCCCATGCCGACTCCGGGCGGGGTGCCGGTGGCAATCAGATCGCCGGGCAGCAGGGTCATGAAGCGGCTCAGGTAAGCCACCAGATACGCGACGCCGAAAATCATGTCGCGGGTGTTGCCGGTTTGCATGCGCTGGCCGTTGACGTCCAGCCACAGGTCGACGTTCTGCGGGTCAGGGATTTCTTCGCGGGTGACCAGCCACGGGCCGACCGGGCCGAAGGTGTCGCAGCCCTTGCCCAGCGCCCATTGCCCGCCACCGATGTCCAGCTGATACTCGCGCTCGGACACGTCGTTGACCAGCACATAGCCGGCCACGTGATCGAGCGCCCTGGCCTCGCTGACATGCCGCGCGGTGCGGCCGATCACCACGCCGAGTTCCACTTCCCAGTCGAGCTTGTGCGAGCCGGGCGGCCGCAGCACCGGGTCGTTCGGGCCATTGAGGCAGGTGGTCCATTTGTTGAACACAATCGGCGCGGTGGGAATGCGCATCTGCGCCTCGTTGGCGTGGTCGCGGTAGTTCAGACCGATGGCGATGAATTTGCTGATGCCGACGAACGGCACGCCCAGCCGCGGTCGCCCCGGCACCAGCGGCAGCCGCTGCGGGTCGAGGCCACGCAGCCGCCGTTGCCCGGCCGGGCCGAAGATGCTGGCGTCGATGTCGGGGACGATGCCGGCCAGGCTGCGCAGCCGGCCCTGGGCGTCGATCAGTCCGGGTTGTTCGTGGCCGTTGCGGCCGTATCGCACCAGGCGCATTGCGGTCTCCTGTGCCGCCGCTGCGGCGGCGGGGTGAACGGGGTGGATTCGGGCGCGATCTGCGCCGCGCTCGGCTGGCATTGTGGCGCAGTGAGGCGCTGCTTGCAGTGGGGCGATCTCAGCACTGCCGCGGCGGGGCAGGGTGAAAAGCGGCCAGACTCAATAGCCGCGCTGCAGCTCGGCCTGGGCGATGCTGGCGTGCAGGCTGGACAGCGGCGGGGCGATGTCCTGCATCACCCGCAGTTGCGCGCTCAGCCCGGCCAGCGGCAGGCTGCTGTCGAGCGCGTCGGCCTCGAACGCGAGAATGGCCCACTGCACCACGTCCACCGCCAGCGGCAGCGCCAGGCTTTGCAGCATCGCCAGTTGCTGCAGCGGCGGCGAATCCGGGTCCTGATCGAGCGTCCAGGCGATGCGCCGCGCCAGCATGCGGGTGGTGTCCAGCCCGCAGCGGGCGTGGGCGACGCGCTCCTGCCACAGCGGGTGGCGCGCGGCGCTGTCCTCGCCCATGCGCCGGGTCTGCAGTCGTTGCAGCATCAACGCCAGGCTGCGTTCGGCCGCGCCCAGGCACCACAGCGCCTCGTGCAGCGCGACGGTGCTCTGCCGCTGCCGCAGCACGTCCAAGCCGTCGCCGCCCGCGCCGACCAGATGATCGGCCGGCACCCTCACCTGCTGCAGCGTCAGCTCGCACCAACCCGAGCCGGGCGGCCCCCAGCCGTGCATCTGCCGCCCGCGCTGCATCCCGTCGGTCTGGCGCGGCACCAGCAGCACGCTGAACTGGCGGTGCAGCGGCGCCTGCGCGTCGGTGCGGGCCAGCACCAGCAGCACCTCGCAGCGCGGATCGTCCAGACCCTGCACCCAGGTCTTGCGGCCATCGATGACCCAGTGATGGCCGTCGCGCACGGCCTGGGTGCGCAGGGTCTCGGGGCGGCTGAGCATCGCGTCGGGCTCGGCCGCGGCCCACGCGCTGCGGATGTCGCCGCGCAGCAGCGGGTCCAGCCAGCGGTCTTTCATCGCCTCGCTGGCGTACTGGTCGAGGCTGACGATATTGCCGGCATCCGGCTGGGCGCTGTTGAACACCTCGGCGGCCCAGGCCACCGCGCCCAGGCTTTCGATGATCGGCGCGTATTCCCAGTGGTTCAGCCCGTGGCTGCTGCGGGTGGACAGCGGCAGATACAGCGTCCACAGCCCGGCGATCTGCGCCTTCTGCCGCATCGCCCCGAGCAGGCTTTGCGCCAGCGTTGCCGCGCCGCCGTCCTGTGAGCCGCGCAGCGCGGCATTGATCGCCGTTTCCTGCGGCATCAGTACCGTCTGCAAAAAGCGGTGAAACCGGGTGTGCAGGGTGCTGACCCGGGGCGACGGCTGGGTGTCCATGCAGGCGGGGTGTGCGGTGCGGCGGCGGTTTATCGCACCGCGTGCAGCGCGGCGCGGGCCAGTGCCTGCTGGCGGTCGAGGTGTTCGTGCAGCGGCGGGTCGAGGTCGGCGCGGTGCATCGCCGGTTTGCGCTGCGGGGCCAGCGCGGCGGCCGCATCGGCCAGCGCGATCGCGGCGTGCAGACCGCCACCGACGGCGAACAGGTGGTTGACCACGCCCAGCGCGTGCAGCCGCTGGCCGCTCAGCCCGGCGCCGGGCAGCAGCGCTTCCATCAGGCTGGCCGGGGGCAGGCTTTGCGCGGCCAGCCA
>CAYMDM010000077.1:0-11472 GCA_964389235.1 uncultured Burkholderiaceae bacterium | reverse complement strand
TAAGCAGCGAACCGGCCGTTTATGATGAAGTTGCGAATTCAAACAAAAAAACCCGCAGACGCTGTTGCATCTGCGGGTTTTTCCGACCCCCTTGGTCAAGGGGGCGGGAAGGCAGCGGCGGTGCCTGGACGAATTACATGTCCATGCCCATGCCGCCCATGCCGCCGGCGGGCATCGCCGGAGCGGCCTCTTCCTTCGGCGCCTCGGCGACCATGCACTCGGTGGTGAGCATCAGCCCGGCGACCGACGCGGCATTCTGCAGCGCGGTGCGGGTGACCTTGGTCGGGTCGAGAATGCCCATTTCCAGCATGTCGCCGTATTCGCCGTTGGCCGCGTTGAAGCCGAAGTTGCCCTTGCCTTCGAGCACCTTGGCGACGACCACGCTGGGCTCGTCACCCGCGTTGGCGACGATCTGGCGCAGCGGCTCTTCGACCGCGCGCATCACCAGCTTGACACCGGCGTCCTGGTCGGCATTAGCGCCCTTGACCTTGTCGCCCACGGCCTGCTTGGCGCGCAGCAGCGCCACGCCACCGCCGGCGACCACGCCTTCTTCCACCGCGGCGCGGGTGGCGTGCAGCGCGTCTTCGACGCGGGCCTTCTTCTCCTTCATTTCGACTTCGGTGGCGGCACCAACCTTGATCACCGCCACGCCGCCCGCCAGCTTGGCCACGCGCTCCTGCAGCTTCTCGCGGTCGTAGTCGGAGGTGGCTTCCTCGATCTGCACGCGGATCTGCTTAACGCGGGCTTCGATGTCGGCCGCGTTGCCGGCGCCATCGATGATGGTGGAGTTTTCCTTCGCCACTTCGACCCGCTTGGCCTGGCCCAGATCAGCCAGGGTGGCCTTCTCCAGCGTCAGACCGACTTCTTCGGCGATGACCTTGCCGCCGGTCAGGATGGCGATGTCTTCCAGCATGGCCTTGCGGCGGTCGCCGAAGCCCGGAGCCTTGACCGCCACAGTCTTGAGGATGCCGCGGATGCTGTTGACCACCAGGGTGGCCAGCGCCTCGCCTTCGATGTCCTCGGCGATGATCAGCAGCGGACGGCTGGCCTTGGCCACTTGCTCCAGGATGGGCAGCAGGTCGCGGATGTTGGAGATCTTCTTGTCGTGCAGCAGGATGTACGGGTTGTCGAGCACGGCAACCTGCTTGTCCTGGTTGTTGATGAAGTAGGGCGACAGGTAGCCGCGGTCGAACTGCATGCCCTCGACGATGTCGAGCTCGTTCTCCAGGCTCTTGCCGTCTTCGACGGTGATCACGCCTTCCTTGCCGACCTTGTCCATCGCCTGCGCGATGATCTGGCCGACGTGCTCGTCGCTGTTGGCCGAGATCGAACCGACCTGGGCGATTTCCTTGCTGTTGGAGCAGGGCTTGGACGCCTTCTTCAGCTCGTCGACCAGCGCCGCCACGGCCTTGTCGATGCCGCGCTTGAGGTCCATCGGGTTCATGCCGGCGGCCACGTACTTCATGCCTTCGCGCACGATGGCCTGCGCCAGCACGGTCGCGGTGGTGGTGCCGTCACCGGCGTTGTCGCTGGTCTTGGAAGCGACTTCCTTGACCATCTGCGCGCCCATGTTCTGCAGCTTGTCCTTGAGCTCGATTTCCTTGGCCACGGACACACCGTCCTTGGTCACGGTGGGGGCGCCGAAGGAACGCTCGAGCACCACGTTGCGGCCCTTCGGCCCCAGGGTGGTCTTGACCGCGTTGGCCAGAATGTTCACGCCTTCGACCATGCGCACACGGGCGTCGGCGCCGAAAACGACGTCTTTAGCTGCCATTTGGAATTCTCCGGAAAGTTGGGGATGCAGACCCGGGACAATGATTTGCGCGCGGTTTCGCGACGCGGACCGCCGGGCGTTGGGTGTTCAGGGGATTACTTCTCGATGACGGCCATCAGGTCGTCTTCGCGCATGACCATCAGCTCTTCGCCATCAACCTTCACGGCCTGGCCGGCGTACTTGCCGAACAGCACGCGGTCGCCCACCTTCACGTCCATGGCGACACGCGCGCCCTTCTCGTCGGTCTTGCCGGGGCCGACCGCGACGACTTCGCCCTGGTCGGGCTTCTCGGCGGCATTGCCCGGGATGACGATGCCCGAGGCAGTCGTGGTTTCTTGTTCGAGGCGCTTGACCACGACGCGGTCATGCAGAGGACGCAGCTTCATGCAAATCTCCTGTGGATGGAAACACCTGCGAAACCCGCGGCAGCGGGCGTCGCAACGGAAAAGCGGGATGCGAAGGGGCGACGCCCTTCGCTGGCGCGGAACCGGCCGAACAGCGCAACCTGTTAGCACTCCCGCGCAGCGAGTGCTAATTATAGGGACGCGAATGACGCTTTCAAGACAGACCCCGCGCTGAAAACCTTGCGCCGGCAGCGTCTGCGACCGGGCTCGAGGACGCGCTCGGCTCGGCAGGGTCGGTGGTCTGCTCGCCGCACCACCGGCTGATCGACACTTGCGCCCGATAGACTCGCCACGCCGTCGACTGTCGCTCCCGCAGACGCCCTGCCCCTGGCGCAGACACCCCGCCGCCCCACCCGCTCCCCAGCCTGACCTTGCCACCCCGCCGCCGATGACCGAGCGCACCGACCCGCCCGACGTGCTCATCGCCGGCTGGCGGCTGCGGCTGCTGCTCGTCGCCGGGCTGGGCTCGCTGCTGGTGTCGCTGCTGGCGTTTGCCCTCAGCGGCTGGCAGACGGTGCGGGCGGCGCTGGGCGATGTGCATGCGGGGCAGTTGCTTGCGGTGCTCGCGCTCACCGTCCTCAGCCTGCTGCTGCGCTTCGCCCGCTGGCAGCTCTACCTGCGCGCCCTCGGCCACCGCCTGCCCTGGCTGGCGCACTTCCGGCTGTACCTGGCCGGGTTCGCGCTGACCCTGACCCCGGGCAACGCCGGCGAAGCCGTGCGCACCGTGTTCCTCAAACGCCGCGGCGTGCCGTATTCGCACGGCATTGCCGCGATGTTCAGCGAGCGCCTGTCCGACCTCGCCGCGCTGTTGCTGCTGGCCGGGCTGGGGCTGAGCCAGTTTCCGCAACTGCGCCCGGCGCTGCTGGCCGGGCTGGCGTTGCTGCTGCTCACCCTGCTGCTGGTCAGCTCACGTCGCGGGTTGCGAGCCCTGGGCCAGCGCCGAGCCGGACGCATCGGGCGCGCGCTGCACCACACCGCGCAGATGCTGCGGCAGGCGCGGCGCTGTCACCGTCTGCCGCTGCTGCTGCCCGCGCTGGCGCTCGGGCTGCTCGGCTGGGCCGTGGAAGCGCTGGCGCTGTGGCTGGTGGTGCGCGACCTGGGACAGACCGTTTCGCTGCACAACGCGTTGTTCATCCTCGCCGCCAGCCTGCTCGCCGGCGGGCTGACCGTGCTGCCCGGCGGACTGGGCGGCACCGAGGCCACGCTGGCCGCGTTGTTGGTATTCCAGGGCGTGCCAGCCCCGCAGGCGATTGCCGCCACCGCGCTGTTCCGCCTGCTCACCCTCTGGTTCACCATTGGTCTGGGCTTGCTGGCGCTGAGGCGCAGCCGGCGCGCTGGCGCCTGAAACGTATCGCCGTTCAGCGCGGAGCCGACGCCACCGGCAGCGGGCCGAGTGCGGCTTGCGTCGCGCCGTCCCAGCCGCCGCCGAGTGCGGCGATCAGGCTGACCACGGCGGCGTAGCGGCGGTTGAGCAGGGTGAGCTCGGTGTTGCGCGCGGCGGTGGCGGTGGTCTGCGCGGTCAGCACGTTGAGGTAGGGCGCGGTGCCGGCCTTGTATTGATTGGTCGCCAGCCGCAGGGATTCTTCCGCCGCCTGCACCACCTGCGCCTGCTGCTGCGCCTCCTGCGCCAGGATGCGCTGCGCGGCGAGCTGGTTTTCCACGCTCTGCAGCGCGGTCAACACGTTCTGCCGGTAGTTGGCGACGGTCTGGCGGTAGCTCGCCTCGCTGGCCTGCACCGCGGCCCGGCGCGCACCGCCGTCGAACAAGGTCGCGGCCAGTTGCGGGCCGAGCGACCAGAACAGCGACGGCGCCGAAAACAGATCGGCCAGCCGCGCCGCGCTGCTGCCCACGCTGGCTGAGAGCGTGAGGTTGGGGAACCACGCGGTCTGCGCCACGCCGATCTGCGCATTGGCCGCCTGCACCTGCGCCAGCGCGGCCTGCAGATCGGGGCGGCGCAGCAGCATGTGCGCCGGCAGCCCGGCGGGCACCGCGGGGACGGGCGGCAGCGCGTCGATTGCCGGCAGCGAGAAGCTCGACGGCGGCTGGCCGACCAGCACGGCGATCGCGTTCTGCAGCTGCGCACGGGTGACACCCAGATCGGTCAGCGCGGTCTGCGATTGCAGCCACTGGGTGCGCGCCGCGGCGACGTCGGCGGCGGTGGCAACGCCGGCCTTGTAGCGGTTTTCGGTGAGCTGGAGATATTTCGCGTTGTCGGCCACGGTCTGCTGCGCCAGGCGGATCTGCGCATCGACGGTGCGCAGCTGCAGATAGCTCTGCGCCAGGGTCGATTGCAGGCTGAGCAGGGTGTTGCGCAGCGTGGCTTCGCTGGCGGCGGCACTGGCTTGCTGCGCCTGCACCTGCAGCCGCACCTTGCCCCAGAGGTCGGGCTCCCAGCTCGCGCCGAGGTTGGCGCTGAACGCGTTGCCGACCTGCCCGCTGGACGCGGACTTGCTGCGGGTTGCGGCAGCACCCGCGGTCAGGGTCGGCGCATAGGCCGCCTCGGCCTGGGCGATCGCCGCGCGCGCCTGGTCGTAGGCGGCCAGCTGCGCGGCCAGGGTCTGGTTGTGGCTCGCGACCTGGGCTTCGAGGTCGCTGAGCACCGGGTCGTCGAACACCGTCCACCACGCGCCGGCAGGCATCGCGGCAAAGCCCTGCGCGGGCTGCCAGGCGGCGTCGGCGGCGGCGTATTGCGCGGGCGGCTGCGTGGTCAGCGGTGCATGCGGAGGCTGGGTCGCGCAGGCCGACAGCAGCGCAGCCAGCGCGATCGGTGCGATCCGTGCGAGTGGGGCCGGTGCAAGGCGAGTTCGGAGTGGGCGAGACGACATGGCAATCAGGCGGCGGAGTCCAGAGGGGCGGCGGCCGGGGCGCGGCGCAGCCTGGCCAGCGTCCAGCGGCGCAGGCGGTCGAGTTCGAGGTAGATCACCGGGGTGGTGTAGAGGGTGAGCGCCTGGCTGACGATCAGCCCGCCGGCAATCGAAATGCCCAGCGGCTGCCGCAGCTCGGCGCCGTTGCCGGTGATGAAGGCCAGCGGCAGCGCGGTGAACAGCGCGGCCAGGGTGGTCATCAGAATCGGCCGCAGCCGCAGCGTCGCGGCGCGGTAAATGGCCTCGCGCGGGCCCAGCCCCAGTTCGCGCTCGGCCTGCAGCGCGAAGTCCACCATCAGGATCGCGTTTTTCTTGACGATGCCGATGAGCAGAAACACACCGATCAGCGCGATGATGGTGAACTCGGCGCCGAACAGCATCAGCGCCAGCACCGCGCCCACTCCGGCCGGCGGCAGGGTCGAGAGAATGGTGATCGGGTGCAGGGTGCTTTCATACAGCATGCCCAGCACGATGTAGATCGCCAGAACCGCCGCGAGGATGAACAGCGGCTGGTTGTTCAAGGTGTCGGCAAACAGCTTGGCCGTGCCCTGAAAGCCGCCGTGAATGTCCGACGGCAGGCCGATGGCGGCCATCGCTTCGTCGATGCGCTGCTGCACCTGACCGAGGCTCACGCCCTTGTCGGTGTTGAACGATATGGTCGACGACACGAACAGCCCCTGATGGTTGACCGACAGCGGGGTGTTGGTCAGCTCGTAATGGGCGAGCGCGGCCAACGGCACGCGCTGACCGTTGCTGCCGACCAGATAAATCGACTGCAGCGCCTGCGCGTTGTCGCGGTAGCGCTTGGCCGCTTCCATCACCACGCGGTACTGGTTGAGCGGCGCGTAGATGGTGGAGATCAGCCGCTGGCCGAAGGCGTCGTTGAGGGTGGCGTCGATGGTTGAGATCGGAATGCCGTAGCGCGCGGCGGCTTCGCGGTCGATCACCAGGCTGAGCTGCAGGCCGCTCGCCTGCTGGTCGGTGTTGACGTCGTTCAGCCCCGGGATGCGCTTGATCGCCGCCAGCACCCGCGGCTCCCATTCGCGCAGCAGGTTGAGGTCGGACGCCTGCAGGGTGTACTCAAACAGCGCAGCACTGGGGCGGCCGCCGGCGCGGATGTCCTGCACCGGGAACATGAAGGTCTGCGCCCCCGGCACGCGCGACAGCGCGCGCCGCAGCTGCACCATCACCGTCTGCACCCCGGCGCGCTGGTCGATCGGCTTGAGCTGCATGAACATGAACGCGCTGTTGCTGGTGCCCCCGCCCGTGAACGCGACGACGTTCTGCACCGCCGGGTTCTTGCGCACGATGGCGACGATCTGCTGCAGCTTTTTGCTCATGTCATCGAAGGAAATCGACTGGTCGGCCTGCACCGATCCGATCAACAGGCCGGTGTCCTGGGTCGGGAAAAAGCCCTTGGGCACGACCTTGTAGAGATAGACGTTGAGCGCGATGGTGGAGAAAAACAGCAGCAGCATCAGCAGCGGATGGCGCAGCGCCCAGCCCAGGCTGCGGGCATAGCCGCGGTGGATCGCGTCCCAGCCCCGCGCCAGCAGCGAAGGCCGCGAGGCCGGCGCACCGGCGGGCGCAGGCGCGTGGCGGCGCAGCCAGCGCGAAGCGAGCATCGGCGTGACGGTGAGCGACACCAGCAGCGAAATGCCAATCGCCACCGACAGGGTCATCGCAAACTCGTGGAACAGCCGGCCGACGATGCCGCCCATGAACAGCACCGGCAGGAACACCGCGACCAGCGACAGGCTCATCGACAACACCGTGAACCCGACTTCGCCGGCCCCCTTGAGCGCCGCTTGCAGCGGCGACAACCCCTCCTCGATGTGGCGCATGATGTTTTCGATCACCACGATCGCATCGTCGACCACGAAGCCGGTGGCGACGATCAGCGCCATCAGCGACAGGTTGTCCAGCGAATAGTCGAGCAACCACATCGCCGCGAACGTGCCCACCAGCGACAGCGGCACCGCCAGCGCTGGAATGAGTGTGGCCCGCCAGTCGCGCAGAAACAGCCAGACCACGAACACCACCAGGATGACCGCGAGGATCAGGGTGTTCTCCACCTCCTTCAGCGAAGCGCGGATGGTGGTGGTGCGGTCGGACATGATGGTGACGTCGATGCCCGAGGGAATCGACGCCTTGAGCTGAGGTAGCGCTGCCTTCACGCCCTCGACCGCGTCGATGATGTTGGCGCCGGGCTGGCGGTAGATGATGAGCTGCACCGAGGGCTTGCCGTTGGCCAAGCCCATGTTCAGCTCGTTCTGCAGCCCTTCGTAGACGTTGGCGATCTGGTCGAGCCGGATCGGCGCGCCGTTCTGGTAGCCGACGATCACCCGCTGATACTGCTCGGGGCGGCTCAACTGGTCGTTGGCGCCGACCTGCCAGCGCCGCTGATCGCCGTCGATCACGCCCTTGGGCGTGTCCACGTTGGCGCTGGCGATCGCCTGCCGCACCTGCTCCAGGCTCAGCCCCATGCCGTTGATGCTCGGCAGGTCGAGCGACACCCGCACCGCCGGCAGCGCCGCGCCGCCGACGGTCACCGAGCCGATGCCCGGAATCTGCGAAATCTTCTGCGCCAGGATGCTCGAGCCCGCGTCGTACATCTGCCCGCGCGTCAGGGTGTCGGAGGTCAGCGACAGAATCATGATCGGCGCATCGGCCGGGTTCATCTTCTTGTACGTCGGGTTGCCGGTCAGGCCGGTGGGCAGCAGAGGCCGCGCGGCGTTGATCGCCGCCTGCACCTCGCGCGCAGCGGTGTTGATGTTCTTGGACAGATCGAACTGCAGGATGATGCGGGTCGATCCCTGGGTGCTGGTCGAGGTCATCTGGCTGATGCCCGAAATCGTCCCCAGGCTGCGCTCCAGCGGTGTTGCGACGGTGGCGGCCATCACCTCCGGGCTGGCGCCGGCCATCGCCGCGTTGACCGATATGGTCGGGAAGTCCACCTGCGGCAGCGGCGCGACCGGCAGCAGGCGAAACGCGATGAACCCGGCCAGCAGCACCGCCAGCGCGAGCAGACTGGTCGCCACCGGCCGGCGAATGAACAGCGCCGACAGCGACCAGCCCACCGCCTGCACCCTCGGCGCGATGTGCCCGGGCATCTGCCCCGGCGCGGGGCTGGCGCTGCGACCCGTCTCGCTCACGCCTGCTGCTCCTGCTGCGCGCCGAAGCGCCGCTTGCGCCACGCCGCCGCGCGCGTGGAGATGCGGTCGAACGCCAGGTAGATCACCGGGGTGGTGAACAGGGTGAGCAATTGCGACAGCAGCAAGCCGCCGATGAGCGTAATGCCCAGCGGCTGCCGCAGCTCGGCGCCCATGCCGCCGCCGATGACCAGCGGCACCGCGCCGAACAGCGCGGCAAAGGTGGTCATCAGAATCGGCCGCAGCCGCAGCCGCGCGGCCTGCAGAATCGACGCCTCGGGCGACAGCCCCTGATGCCGCTCGGCGTCCAGCGCGAAGTCCACCATCAGAATCGCGTTTTTCTGCACGATGCCGATCAGCAGAATGATGCCGATGATCGCAATCACCGTCAGGTCATGCCCCGTGGCCATCAGCGCCAGCAGCGCGCCGATGCCCGCCGACGGCAGCGTGGACAGAATGGTCACCGGATGGATGTAGCTCTCGTACAGCACCCCGAGCACGATGTACATCGTGGCGACTGCGGCCAGCAGCAGCCACAGCTGGTTGGACAGCGCGGCCTGGAACGCGCTGGCCGCGCCCTGGAACTGCAGCGTGACCGAAGCCGGCAGGTTGACGTCCTTGGCCGCCTGTTCGATGGCCTGCACCCCCGCGCCCAGCGACACGCCCGGCGCCAGGTCGAACGACACCAGCGCGGCTGGGAACTGCCCGAGGTGGTCGATCGCCAGCGGCGTGGCGCGCTGCTCGATGGTCGCGATGCTGGTCAGCGGCACAGTCTGGCCGCCGCTGGTCGCCACGTACACCGAGTCGAAAGCCGAGAGGCCCTGAGCCGAAGGCACGCCGTCTGCCGCGGTCTGCGCGCCTTGGGCCAGCACCACGCGGTACTGCGCCGACTGGGTGAAGATCGTGGACACCAGCCGCTGGCCGAAGGCGTTGTAAAGAGCGCTGTCGATCGCGCTCATGGTCACCCCCAGGCGGCTGGCCGCGGTGCGGTCGATGTTCACATACGCCTGCAGGCCCTGATCCTGCAGATCGCTGGTCACGCCGGCGAGTTGCGGCAGGGTGCGCAGCTTCGCGAGCAGCGCGCGCACCGACTGCGACAGCTGCTCGGGGCTGGTCGCGGCGAGGCTGAATTGATAGGGGTAGCGGCCGCTGATGTCGTCGATGGTCAGATCCTGCACCGGCTGGAAATACGCCTCGATGCCGCCGACCTCGGCGGCGCGCTGCTGCAGTCGTTTGATCAACGGCTCGACCCGCAGCACCCGCTGCGACAGCGGCTTCAGGCTGATGAGCAGCCGGCCGCTGTTCATCGTGGTGTTGGTGCCGTCGATGCCCATCACCGAGGAAATGCTGTCCACCGCCGGGTCGCGCAGCAGCGCATCGACCAGCGCCTGCTGCCGCTGCTGCATCGCGGTGAACGACACATCCTGCGGCGCAGCGGTGGTGACCTGAATCAGCCCGGTGTCCTGCACCGGGAAAAAGCCCTTGGGCACGACGATGTACAGGAGCACCGTCACGATCAGCGTGACGATGGCCAGCGCCAGCACCAGCGGCTGGTGCCGCAGCACCCAGCGCAGCGCGCGGGTGTAAGCCTCGGCCAGGCGCTCGAAGGCGTGGCCGCTGGCGCGGAAAAACCGCCCCTGCCGGTCTTCGGGCACATGCCGCAGCAGCCGCGCGCTGAGCATCGGCGTGAAGCTCAGAGACACCGCGGCCGAAATGACAATGGCCACCGCCAGGGTGATCGCAAATTCGCGGAACAGCCGGCCGACCACATCGCCCATGAACAGCAGCGGAATGAGCACCGCGATCAGCGAAAAGGTCAGCGAAATGATGGTGAAGCCGATCTGCCCGGCGCCCTTCAGCGCGGCCGTCAGCGGCGGGTCGCCCGCTTCGATGTAGCGGGCGATGTTTTCGATCATCACAATCGCGTCGTCCACCACAAAGCCGGTGGCGATGGTCAGCGCCATCAGCGTCAGGGTGTTGATCGAAAACCCGAGCAGATACATCGCGCCGAAGGTGCCGACCAGCGCCAGCGGCACCGCGGTCGCCGGAATGAAGGTTGCGCGCACGCTGCGCAGGAACACGAAAATCACCGCCACCACCAGCACCACCGCGAGCAGCAGTTCGGTCTGCACGTCGGCAATCGCGGCGCGGATGGTTACGGTGCGGTCCGACAGCACCGACAGCCGCGCCGCCGCCGGCAGTTGCGACTGCAGACCCGGCAGCAGCTTGTGGATGGCATCGACCACGGCGATGACGTTCGCCCCGGGCTGGCGCTGCACGTTGATGACGATGCCCGGCTTGCCGTTGACCGTGGCCGCCTGCCAGGCGTTTTCCGGGCCGGTGGCAAGGGTGGCGACATCGCCCAGCCGCACCGGCGCGCCGTTGTTGTAGGCGAGGATGAGGTCGCGGTATTGCTGCGGGGTCTGCAGCTGGTCGTTGGCATCGATGGTGAACGCCTGCTGCGCGCCGTTGATGCTGCCCTTGGGCGCGTTGACGTTGGCCGCGGCGAGCGCGGTGCGGATGTTGTCCATCGTCAGCCCGTAGGCGGCGAGCTGCCGGGTGTTGACCGTCACCCGCACCGCGGGCTTGTGCCCGCCCGAAAGCGTGACCAGCCCGACGCCCGACACCTGCGACAGCTTCTGCGACAGCCGGGTGTCGGCCAGGTCGTACAGCGTGGTCAGCGGCAGGGTGTCGGACGTCAGCCCCAGGGTGATCACCGGCGCATCGGCCGGGTTGACCTTGGCATAGATCGGCGGCTGCGGCAGGTCGGACGGCAGCAGATTGCCCGCCGCGTTGATCGCCGCCTGCACCTGCTGCTCGGCCACGTCCAGCGGCAGCGAAAGGTCGAAGCGCAGGGTGATGACCGACGCGCCGCCGGAGCTGACCGACCACATCTGGTCCAGCCCCGGCATCTGCCCGAACTGCTGCTCCAGCGGCCCGGTGACGGCCGAGGTCATCACATTCGGGCTGGCGCCGGGGTACAGCGTGGTGACCTGGATGGTCGGGTAATCGACCTCGGGCAGCGCTGCCTGCGGCAGCAGCCTGTAGCCGATGAAACCGGCCACCAGCACTGCGATCATCAGCAGCGTGGTCGCGATCGGCCGCAGGATGAACAGCCGCGACGGGCTGGGGCGATCGGCCGCGTCGTCGCCGAGCAGCGGCGTCGGGTCGGCCTCGGCGCCTTGCAGCTGTGGCGCCGCGCCCGCCTCGGGCGACTGGTTATCGGCAGCGTCGGTCGCCATCAGCGCGCCCCGCTGGCCGCGCCGGCCTTGCCCGGC
>CAYMDM010000076.1:0-11582 GCA_964389235.1 uncultured Burkholderiaceae bacterium | reverse complement strand
CTTATTTTTTGCCCGTCGCCTGGGCGACTCCGACCGCCCGGAGTGCTGGCCACGCGGACGAGCAGCCCGGCGCCGCTACGCTGCGGGCGATGACCGCTGCCGATCTGCTCGCCCTGTCCGCCATTGCCCTGTGGGCCTCGCTCGCCACCCTGGGCGTGGCGCTGGCCGATGTGCCGCCGTTTCTGCTCACCGGGGTCGGGCTGCTGATCGGCAGCCTGATCGCGCTGCCGCTCTCCCGATTCGACCTGCGCCGCTGGCGGGTGCCGCTGCCCACGCTGACCGTCGGCGTGGGCGGGCTGTTCGGGTTTCACTTTCTGCTGTTCCTCGCGCTGCGCAACGCGCCGCCGGTGCAGGCCAATCTGGTCAATTACCTCTGGCCGCTGGGGATGGTGGTGCTCGCGCCGGTGTTCCTGCCGGGGGTGCGGCTGCGCTGGGGGCATGTGGCCGCGGCGCTGCTGGGTTTTTCCGGCGCGGCGGTGGCGATTCTCGGCCGCGCCGGCGGCAATCTGCACACCGGGCTCTACCCGGGCTATGCGTTAGCGCTGGGGTCGGCCCTGGTGTGGTCGAGCTATTCGCTGCTGACCCGCCGCTTGCCGCCGTTTCCGACCGCGGCGGTCGGCAGTTTCGCCGCCGCCTCGGGCGTGCTGGCGCTGCTGTGCCACGCGCTGCTGGAGCCGGCCGCCGCGCTGTCGGCGCGGCAATGGGCGCTGCTGGCGCTGCTCGGGCTGGGGCCGTTAGGCGGGGCGTTTTTTCTGTGGGACGCGGCGCTGAAACGCGGCGACCCGCGGCGCATCGGGCTGCTGGCGTTTCTCACCCCGCTGCTGTCGACCGCGCTACTGATGACGGTGCAGCGTCAGCCGCTCAATGCCCAGATCGCGCTGGCGACGCTGCTGATCGTCGGCGCGGCGTTCTGGGGCAGCCGCATCCGCGACTGATCGCCGCGCGCTCGGCGTCGCCGCCTCAGCCGCGTCTGGCCGTCGCCGGGGCGTCCAGCCAGGCCAGCAGCGGCACCCATTGCTCCAGATCCTTGTCGACGCGGTGGGTACGCACGTCCCACAGGCTCAGGCCATGCGCGGCCATGTGCGCGTACAGCGTGGTCGGGCGCAGCGTCGCCAGCAGCGGCAGCCCGGTCTGCGCGACAAAGGCCTGCAGCTGCTCGGCGGCGCGGGTGCGCGGATCGACCCGAACCCCGACCAGCCCGACGTCCACGCTGCGGCCCGCCGTGTGCTCGCCAACCCGGGCGAGGAAGTCCTGCGTGGCGTAAATGTCGAAAATCGACGGCGACAGCGGCACGACCAGCTTGTCGGCCGCCTTGAGCACCGCATCCAGCCGCCAGCCGTGCAGCCCCGAGGGCGTGTCGATCACCGCATGGGTCGTGCCCTTGGGCGGGCGGGCAACGCGGTCGCGCTCGATCTCCCAGGTGCTGATGCGCGGCAGCTCGGGCGGGCGCAGGCTCAGCCAGAGTCGCGCCGACTCCTGGCGGTCGGCGTCGCCCAGCATCACCGCGCGGCCCTGGTGAGCGTAGTAACCGGCGATCTGCGACGACACGGTGGACTTGCCCACCCCTCCCTTGGGGTTGGCGACGACGATGACCGGCATGCCCGCACCTCCCTATGGCCCGCGCGCTGGACGCGACAGCGCGCACCGTAGCAGAGCCGCGGCGGCGCGCCAATGCGGCGGCGCAAGCGGGTCAGACGATGCGGCAGGCTTCGTCGAAATGCAGCCGCGGGCTGCGCGGGTACAACCCGGCCGGGTCGCCATAGCCCAGGCTGCAGACGAAGTTGACCTGCACCGTCGGCTGATCGGCGAAAAACGCCGCGCGCACCGCCTCGGCGTCAAAGCCGCTCATTGGCCCGCAGTCCAGCCCCAGCGCCCGCGCGGCGAGAATCAGGTAAGCGCCCTGCAGGCTGGAGTTGCGCAGCGCGGTAGTGACAATCAGTTCGGGCTTGCCCTCGAACCACGTGCGCGCGGCGGGGTTGTGCGGAAACAGCCTGGGCAGTTGCTCGTAGAACGCCAGGTCCATGCCGATGATCGCCGTCACCGGCGCCGCCAGGGTCTTGGCGCGGTTGCCTTCGCTCATGCACGGCGCGAGCCTTTGCCGGGCCTGCTCGCTGCGCACGAACACCAGCCGCGCCGGCGAGCAGTTGGCCGAGGTCGGGCCCCATTTCATCAGCCCGTACAACTCGTGCAGCACCCCTTCGGGTACCGGCTTGTCCTGCCAGGCGTTGTGGGTGCGGGCGTCGAGAAACAGCTGGCGCAGAGCGTGGGCGTCGAGAGCAGGCATGGTGGAGCGAAAAAGTTTTCGATGCCGCAATGATCGCGCAGACGCCGCGGCCGCGCAGCAGCGGGCGGCGGGCGGCGGCCCCGCCCGCGCCGTGGCGGCGCGACAATGCCGCACCATGTTCAACCCGAGCAAAACCGAAGTCCGCGACTTTTTTCTCTCCGCGTGGCAGCGCCACCGCGAGGGCGGGGTGCTGACCCCGCTGGAGACGCTGGCCGCGCAGTGGATAGCGCAGCACCCGGAATACCACGCCGAGCTGCAAGACCCGGCTAGTCGTGACAGCGACTACAGCGTCGAATCCAGCCGCACCAACCCGTTTCTGCACCTGAGCATGCATGTGTCGATCAGCGAGCAGGTTTCGATCGACCAGCCGCCGGGCATCCGCCAGGCCGTCGAATTGCTCGCCGCCCGCCTGGGCGACCTGCACGCCGCGCACCACGCGGTCATGGAATGTCTGGGCGAAATGCTGTGGACCGCGCAGCGCAACCACACCCCGCCCGACGGCGCGGCTTACGTCGACTGCGTGCAGCGGCGCGCAACGCGCCGCTGAATTTGTCGCGACGTTACAGGTGGGGGCTGATCACGTTCGCCGATTGCCGTCAACACACGGCGGCAACACACCCATGCGGCGCTCCCACACGTTAATCCTCGCGGCGTTCCTGCAAAAACCCTGCAGCGACGGCCTCTTCCATCACGTTGGGGACGTGGTGTCCGCAAACGATGTCAAGATGGCCCGCTGCGCGGCTGCAGGCAAGGTAAAGTGCAGTTAGTTCGCGCAATCTCCCAAAGGCCGAGTTCACAGGGTTCGCACCAGCGACAAGGACAATAACATTTGAAAATTGCGTGCCCCCCACAAATTGCCACGGCGCGACTATCGCCGCACGTTTCGTATATGAAAGCTGCTCCACGTCATCAAAAGACGTCAACCGAACCACCTGTATCCCGTGCGACGCAAGGGCAGACGCTACGCTCTCGTCTACGTCGCCTAATGTTATGACACAGAGGCGCTGGCCCCCCCCCATCGTTTTCGCCGAGGCCGCCGCGATAGCCGCAGCTCGCGCCACTGCCGCAACATCGTCCGAACAGAGGTAAGCCGTCGGACGATTTCCTACGCCCTCTCGCTTAGAATCAATCCGAAGGGGTAGGGTATTTAGCGGAAATTTCTGGTAGAAGAATCGAATGAGATCAAAAATCGACTTATCGAATCGGTGCACTGCATCGAGATAGACAGACGTATCAACCCCCCCCATTGCCTGACGTCGATGGAGTGGAGCAAAGACCCCTTGGGACGGATCCTCGGCGGTGAAAAACGGAACGCCGACCCGCGAGCGCGCAAGGAGCTCCAAGGCTAGTCTCTCCTGCGAATCGAAGAGCTGCAACTCGTCCACGAATATAAAATCATAACCCTCCGTCTCGCGGCGCATGCGCCAAGTGAACGTCTCAAGTACCCGAATTGCGTCTGAGATAAATTGATCTGTTGTGATGGACCCCCGATCAGAAAGTTTGGTCAAAAACATGCGATAAATCTGAACAATCACTCTTCTATCACCGCCAGTTATGAAGGGCGGCATCCAGTCCTCGCGTGCAGCCGAAAGGTACTTTCGAACACTCTCTGGGTCGTCGATCGTTACCGCCTCCGCCGCGAGAACTCCAGTGAACTCTTCATACACGTTTAATGCGAGCTCCGCCAATGCCCTGGCGTCATTACTTTCATTCAACGCCTCGTACAGCCATCCTGACAAGTCTCGCCTGCCCTTAAGGTTCGCACCGTACTCTCGGATAATATCCTGAATAATCGAAATGGCAGCGATGCGACCTTCTTTTGAATCGTCTCCGATCAACTGAATTGATTGTCCTCCTGATTGCCCACCATGAATCTGTAGAAGATAAAGCAATGGGAGAACAGTCGTAGAGTCGGGTACAGACCCTCCATTCAATGTCTCCAATACACCGGTGATTCGCTCAGCCATCGCCCAACTATGGGTCGCGACAAGTAACTTCTTTGCCCGCCCAATACTCGCTTCCTGCCGGGCGATGTCGATCACCTTCATGCAGAGCGCAAGCGTCTTCCCGGAACCAGCAGGTCCGATGATTCGAAGCGACCTGTTGGTTGGAGACGAAAGAACCGACCTCTGATCCTGAGTTAACAAATCGAACCAATCTTCAAAAGATCGACTGTGTACAACCGAACCGCTGCCTATTGCTTTAAGGTCAACCTCTTGCACGATCGCTTGTTCCCTAGGCCCTTGGTCGCGCATTCCCCGCAAGGAGGAGATAACTTCACCCAGCCGACACAAACCGCTGGGCCAAGGGTTTGGCTCATAAGCGATTAAGTTGACCTGCTTGGCCGTAGATGTCACAACGTCGAATCGCACGCATCGTTGCCCGCCATCAGTGTCTACAATCCACCGATACTCGGCGGTTCCACGGGGCAGCGCGAAGAACGAAATTAAATTCTTGTAATGGAATTCAGACCAGTGCCGCGGCAAGTGAATCGGGGGCTGACGTAAGGCCTTTACGACCCGGGCGATCCTACCGTAAACATCTCCAAACACACCATTGCAGGCATCGAGCAGGATTTTTAATTCCCCAACATTAACGAGAGCGGTGAATGGCGCACTCGGCTCCGCCGCGGTGAGAAACGCCGTGACATCGACTGATAGCTCTCTCGAAAATAACCCTCTGCCCTCTGTCTCAACGGGGAGGCCGTTCGCCTCGAACAACCGATGTAAAAGCAATTGGTCGAGGGCTGACTCAGTAATTGCCAGATATTTAGTAACCATGCTATCCCCTCAAGCAAGTAGCCTGTTAATTTCAGAAGACATATCCCTAGAGATATCTGGAAGCCCGATGTCTGAAAACACCTGAGCCATCAACTGCGTCAGCCGGTATCGGAACGGGGAGCTAAGGCGTGCGACGCGCTGCCCAACACCATCCCGCACTTCAGAAGTACGAAAAACAATCTGCTTAAGTGGAACCTGCCACACGTGCCGCACCCAAGCAATATCTGCAGTGATTCCGAGCGAATTAAGACGGGGAAGCAAAAGAAGGTCACCTTTGCTCCGAACCTGTTGGATAAGCCGTTCTTCCAGTTTACCCACCTGCCGTCCTACTAACTCCATCACGAGCTTGTAATCAGCGTAAGTCAATCGCTCAACATCTTGAAGAATTGTTTTCGCTGCAAGGCACGGGCCTGCTGATGCCGCGTCGCCGCTTTTCTCAGCTACCCGAGATTTCAACTCTTCCCTTCCCTCCGGCAGATCCAAGGCAGAAGTCAACCCAAAAGTCTTCGAAACGTAGCCCTCAATAGACTCTCGGTTTCTTTCACATAACTCTGGGAGAAGGTAGCACTCCACAATGTCGACAAGTTCCAAGACCGACACTAATGTGACCAGTCTCGCGTGCTTTCGCTGAATCAGATCACAGTCAGCAGTAACAACTACCCCGAAGCGCTTGAGTGGTTCGTCGGTTTGAAAGGCAATAAGATCTCCTTGCCGCAGATGCGCGCTCGGGAGGACCTGTCCATAAACCTCCCAGCCATCACTAGGTGGATTCCGCTCGCTCATTAATCCTCCGCACGCAGTTTCTTTGTGTCCAAGTGCATCCGCCACATACGTTGCGACAACTGTGAACTTAACGCAGTTACGGCTCGCTGCAAATCGGGGCTTTGCCCCAAGCGCCGCCGGTTAAAATCCCCCGTTACTGGGGCGCAGAATGTTTGGCTTGAGGCATTCAATACAACGTCTCAATCCGAGCCTTTGGCATTCATTGCGGCCTGATATTTCTATTCTGTATTTTTGTTGAGGCAGTGGAGTGCGAGAGGAAGCTACGACCGATCGCCCTCCACCGCCTCCAGCACCAGCCGCACCTGGGTGCGGCCTTGCCAGGTGTTGGCCTCCAGGCGGTAGGCGATGCGGGCTTCGTCGGGCAGCGGCTCGGTGCGGTTCCACGCAACCAGATCGACCAGCTCAGGCGCCGGCGCGGCGAGCGCGTCGGCGGGCAGCGCGGCGGCCCAGGGGCGGGTGGCGGCGTCGAGGTCGAGCAGCCGCACCCGCGCAGCCAGATGCCGCTCGCCGAGCAGCCGCTGGTTGCGCACCTGCACTCGCGCGGCGAACAGCGGCGCGGCGAAACCCTGCCCCCACACCTGAGATTCGAGCAGTTGCGCGACCTCGGGCAGCAGCCAGGCAGCGGGCAGCGCGCCGTCCACCTCCAGCCGGCGCTGCAGCAGCGCCGGGTCGAGCCATTCGGCGGCGACTTGCGCGAACGCGGCGCGAAAGCGCTCGAAACCGTCGGCCGGCAGGGTGCAGCCGGCAGCGGCCGCGTGGCCACCGAAGCGCAGCAGCAGTCCCGGCTCGCGCTTGGCCACGAGGTCCAGCGCGTCGCGCAGATGAAAGCCGGCAATCGACCGGCCGGAACCGCGCAGGGTGCCGTCCTCGGCCGGGGCGAAAACAAAGGTGGGGCGGTGTTCGCGGTCTTTGATGCGCCCGGCGACGATGCCGATCACCCCCTGGTGCCAGTCGGGAGAGAACAGGCTGATCGCCGGCGGGGCGGCCGTGCCCAGCAGGGCAGATCGCTGCGCCGCTGGGGCTGCGGAAAGCGCAGGGGTTGCCGCCGCTTGCCCCTCGCTGCGCAGCGACGGCGCAGCGGCAGCATCAGCCGCAGGCGCCGCGCCGAGATCGATGCCGGCGAGCATCGCCTCGGCCTGGGCGCGGATGCCGTCCTCGATACTGCGGCGCTCGCGGTTGAGGCGGTCGAGCACTTGCGCCAGCTCCAGCGCCTGCGCCGGGTCGTCGCTGAGCAGGCACTGGATGCCCACGCTCATGTCGGCGAGCCGCCCGGCGGCGTTGATGCGCGGGCCCAGCGCAAAGCCGAGATCGAAACTGGTTGCGCGCGCCGCATCGCGCCCGGCGACCTGCAGCAGCGCCGCCACCCCCGGCTGCATGCGCCCGGCGCGGATGCGCTGCAGCCCCTGTGCGACCAGGCGGCGGTTGTTGGCGTCGAGCCTGACCACGTCGGCAACCGTCCCGAGCGCGACCAGATCGAGCAGCGCGTCCAGCCGCGGCTGACTGGCGGCGTCGAACGCGCCGCGGCGGCGCAGTTCGGCGCGCAGCGCCAGCAGCACGTAGAACATCACCCCGACCCCGGCCAGCGCCTTGCTGGGAAACGTGCAACCGGGCTGGTTGGGGTTGACGATCACATCCGCGGCCGGCAGCTCGGGGCCGGGCAGGTGGTGGTCGGTGACCAGCACCCGCACCCCGGCGGCGCGCGCGGCGGCCACGCCGTCGACGCTGGCTATGCCGTTGTCCACGGTGACGATCCAGTCCGGCCGTCCGTCCGGGTGCGCCAGCGCCTGCTCCACCACCGCCGGGGTCAGCCCGTAGCCGGTGGTGAATCGGTTGGGCACCAGAAAGCTCACCTGCGCGCCCATCGCGCGCAGCCCGCGCACGCCGACCGCGCAGGCGGTGGCGCCGTCGCAGTCGTAGTCGGCGACGATGCACAGCCGCTGCCGCTGTGCAATCGCGTCGGCCAGCGCGCAGGCAGCCTGCTCCGCGCCCTTGAGCTCAGCGGGCGGCAGCAGGCGGGACAGATTGGGGTCGAGGTCTTCGCCGTCGGCCACGCCGCGCGCGGCATAGAGGCGGGCGAGCAGGGGATGGTCGACCGCCGCGCGCAGCCGGTGCTCGGCGCGCGGGTCGGGCTGTCGTTCGATGAATCGCATGGGGCAATTGTGCGCGCCGCTTGGGCGCCTAGGCGGGGTGTGCAGCGGTGCCGGGGCGGGGCTAGCATCAATCGACACGGCAACCGCTGCGCCGGGCAAGACCGGCGCCTTGACATCCGCAGCCCCTTTCGCCGCTCACCCCACCCCCGCGACCCCATGCTGCTCGACACCTACCCCGACGCCACCGCGCTGGCCGCGGCGATCGCCCTCGGCGAACTCTCGCCGCAGCAAGCGCTGGACGCCGCGCTGGCGACGATCGACGCGGTCAACCCGCGCATCAATGCGGTGGTCGTGCGAACCGAGAGCGTTGCGCGGCAGCAGATCGCGCAAGGTCTCTCCGGTCCGTTCGCCGGGGTGCCGTTTCTGCTCAAGGATCTGGCGATGGACGTCGCCGGGGTGCCGACCTCGCAGGGCAACGCGGCGCTGGCCCGCCAGCCGGCGGCGCAGACCGATTACGCGGTGCAGCGCTGGATGCGCGCCGGGCTGCTGGTCGTCGGCAAGACCAATGTGCCCGAGCTGGGGCTAAAAGCCATCACCGAGCCGCGCGCCTTCGGCCCCTGCCGCAACCCCTGGCACACCGACCACACCCCGGGCGGATCGTCGGGCGGCGCGGCCGCAGCGGTGGCCGCCGGCATCGTGCCGGTGGCGGCGGCCTCGGACGGCGGGGGGTCGATCCGCATCCCGGCTGCGTATTGCGGGCTGTTCGGCCTCAAGCCCTCGCGCGGGCGCGTGAGCCTCGGGCCGCTGCTCGACGAGCAGTGGGAAGGCGCAGTCGCGCCGCATGTGGTGTCGCGCTCGGTGCGCGACAGCGCGGCGCTGCTCGACGTGCTCGCCGGGCCGGAGGTCGGCGACCCTTTCATCGTCGCCCCGCCGCCGCAGTCGTTTGCCGACGCGCTCAAGCAACCCCCGCAGCGGCTGCGCATTGCGCTGCAGACCCGCTCGCCGATCGGCGGCGCGGTCGATGCGGCGTGGGCGCAGGCAGCGCGGGACTGCGCTCGGCATCTGGCCGCGCTCGGGCACGAAGTGGAAGAGGCCGAGCCGCCGATCGACGGCATGCAGCTGGCGCGGCATTACCTCACGCTGTATTTCGGCCAGGTCGCCGCGCAGCTGGCGTGGTTTGCGCGGCAGGGCGTGGCCGAGAGCGACTTCGAGCCGGAGACCCGGGCGCTGGCGCTGATCGGCCGCTCGCTGTCGGCCGGCGACTATGCGCTGGCGCGCGCCGAATGGAACGGCCACCGCCGCGCCCTCGGCGCGTTTCTGCAGCGCTACGACCTGCTGCTCACCCCCACTTGCGCGCAGCCGCCGGCGCGCATCGGCGAACTCTCGACCCCGCCGCTGGCCGCGCGGCTGCTGCAGACGGTGCTGGCGCTGGGCGCGGGCGCAGTACTGCGCAAAAGCGGGTTGGTCGAGAAGCTGGCGTTCGACAACCTGCACCGCACCCCGTTCACCCAGCTCGCCAATCTGTGCGGAGTGCCGGCGATGTCGGTGCCGTGGGACGTGGACGCGCACGGCCTGCCGGTCGCGGTGCAGTTCGTCGCGCCGTGGGGCGACGAGCACCGGCTGCTGGCGCTGGCGGCGCAGATCGAGGCGACGCACCCGTGGGCACAGGGGCGTCCGCCGGTGTGGGCGGGGTGACTCGCAGCGCTCTAACCGCGGCGGGGCGTCTCGCTGCGAGCGTTCTGCCGCCGGCGCAGCGCGGGCGAGCGGCAAAAAGGGCGCACGCGGCGCCCTTTCGCTCTATCGGCTGCCGCGCTCGGGCGGCAACGCATCAGGCCGCGGCCAGCGCGCCGCGCGGCTTGAGCAGCAGCTTGCCGGCCAGCCGCAGCCAGACCTGCACGGTCTTGAACTGGATGAACGCCAGCGGGGTCAGCAGCAGGAAGTAGGCCAGCGAGGCCTGCCCGACCAGCCCGGTCTTGACCAGACCGAAGCTGAGGAAAAACAGCCCGAAGACGAAGAACGCCACGCCGGGGCAGATCAGCGCGAAGGCGCCGGCGTTGGTCTTGGGCCCGCCGGCGTAGTCGGCGAAGTAGTTGAGCTTTTTCATCACCGCGTAGCCGATCAGCCCGAACAGCACCTGCAGCGACAGCACCCAGCCGGAGAACACGAACAGATCGGTCGGGTGGTAGGCGTTGCCGAACTGATGCGACAGGCCATTGCTCCAGCGAATCCAGGTGATGCCCAGCAGCGTGAGGATGGGGATCAGAATCCACAGGCTGCCCGCGGCCTGCGGCTGGATGCCGTGGCGCAGGATGGCGTCAAACCCGAGCACCACCTTGACCAGCAGCAGCAGCACCGCGGCGCTGGCAAAGAAAATCGACAGCAGCATTGCCACCGCATTGATTTCGCGGTGATGGCTCATCGCCCCCGGGGCGGCCAGTCCGACGGCGATCATCGCCAGCGCAAAAATCGACACCATCGGCGCCAGCGAGTTGTTCTGCGAAAAATCGAACTGTGCATGCACGAACAGCCGGGTGAAGTAGCGGCCGAGGATGCGCAGCGCGTAGATGCCGATGGCGAGGAAGGTCGCGATGGCAAACGGGAACAGCCATTCGACGATGTTCCACAGCCCCGGCACGAACAGCGCGCCCAGCACAAAGGCCACGTTCACGCTCATCGCCAGGGTCAGCGGCACGGCCATCAGGCTGATTTCGGCGTTGCTGGCGAGCAGCTTCTGGTACGCCTCGGTCTGACGGAACGACTTGAACTCGCGCAGGTTCCACGCCAGCAGTGCGTAATGCGCGACCGCCAGCACAGCCACCGCGGCCAGCGCCAGCGCCAGCAGCACCACGTGCAGGGTGTTGCCGCCGGTGAGCACCGGCCAGAGGTGGTCGAAAGTCACCATCGGCGCGTCCGGGTGCGGCACCAGGAACATCGGATAGAGGAAAAACGACACCGCCAGCCCGCCGGCACCCAGCGCAGCGAGGAAATACATCGGCGAATAACGGTCTTTGAGTTGGCTCACAAGCATGTCGGACTCCTGGGTCGGTTGACGGCCCGCGGGGGGCATGGATGGGGCCGGCCCGGCGCCGGATCGCGGCACGCGGGCGGGGCGGGAGACCTGCAACCCTCGCCGCTCGCGCGGGCGCTGTTGCAAGGCGTTACAAATACATGGGGGAGTATAGGAAGGGTTCAAGACGGCGTTTTGCGGATGCGCAAAATTTCGCCCCGTCTCGGGTTGCAAAAGGGGCATTGCCGCAGCGAGCACTCGGGGAAGCCCCGGCGGCCCTGCCCGACACGCCCGGCCGGCATTGGCTTGCTTACGAGCGTGGGTTGGCCGTTACGGCAGCGGCGGGAAAAACACCTCGGTCACCCACAGCGCGCAGCCACGGTAGACAAAGGCCGAGCGCCGCGCCCAGAACACGGTGGCCGCGGACGGGAGGCGTGAACCGACCGCGCGGGCCGGCTGCTGGCTTGCCGGTGCGCAACGTCCGGCGTTGGACGCAGCGGGACGCCCGGCGTCGGCCGCGCTGATAGCCGCCGCAGCAGAGAGGCTCGCCCGCTCGACGCCAGCAGCCGCGCCTAGCGCGGTGCTCCGGGACGGTTGCGCATCGGCCAGCGCCAGCAGCCGCCGCGCCGCGGGCTGCA
>CAYMDM010000075.1:0-12231 GCA_964389235.1 uncultured Burkholderiaceae bacterium | reverse complement strand
CAGCAGCCCGCCGTGGCCGGGCAGCATCAGCAGCAGCAACGGCCCGCGGCCAACCGGCAGCCGCGCGACCTCGCGCCGGCTGCGCAGGTCGATGCGGGCTACGGCGCCCGCGCCATCCAACCCGACCCAGGCATGCTGGCCGTCGGCTTCCAGCGCCAGCCGGGTCGGCAGGCTGCCGCTGCCGAGGTCCACCAGCCCGAGCAGCCGCTGCGCCGCGGTGTCGACCAGTGCGAGCTGGCCGGATTCGCGCAGGGTGACGAGCAGGCGATGGCTGGCGCGGTCGTGCGCCCAGTCGTGCCCGGGGCCGGGCAGTTGCACCCAGGCTTCGAGCCGCGAGTTGCGGATGCGCACCAGCGGGTTGATGAAGGCGAGGCTGCCGTCCTGGTTGAGGCTGAGCAGGCGGTAGGCGTTGAGGTCGATGTCGGCACGGGCGCCGAGCGAGCCGGCGGCAAAGCTGCGCGCGCGCTGCTCGCACGGCACTTCCAGATCGGCCGGAGAGCGGCGCAGCTGCAACCACGCCGCGGGCCGCAGCCCGCTGACCGGCGCGCCGCTGGCGGCGTCGGTGAAGCGCAGCTCGGCTTCGACCGCGCCGCCGCCCGCCGCCGGGCGCGACTGCACCGCGATACGTAGACCGCCGTGCTCCACCTGGCTCGCCGCCGATGCGCTGCCCCCCGGCACGCCGGCGAGCAGCGCGGCGATCAGGCAGGGCAGGCCGCGCCGGTTCATTGCCGCCGAAAGTAGAGGGTGCCGACCAGCACCTGCGGGAAGTGGTGCTGGTTGCCCGGGCTCATCACATCGCACCAGATCTCGTCGATCAGCCCGCCCGCGCGCAGGCCGACGAAAGGGGCGACGTCCCACGCGAGCGAAACTACGCCGGGCTGGCTGGTGCCGAACCAGGCGCCGCTGGCCGGGTCGCGCACATTGAGGGTCGCGAGGAACGGCTCGCCGGCGTTGCCGACTGCGGCCACGCGCGCGCCGACCGCGCACACCGGCGGCTCGAACGACAGGTGCACCGGCATTTTGCTCGGCTGGTTGTCGCCGACCAGCAGGCTCTCGCCCGGGGTGAACAGCCCGGCGACGAAGGTGTCATCGGCCACGCTCAGGCTGACCGGCGGGCCGAGCACGTCGATGCGGATGATCTGGTCGAGCCCGAGCGGGCGGTAGTCGTAGACCGCATTGCCGGCATGGAACGCGGTGCCGGGCATCAGCGGGTTGGGCGGATAGTCCGGCGGGTGCGCGGCCCACTCGACAAAATAGCCGCCGCCACGGAAATCGTCGGCACTGTGCAGCGGGGTATAGGCAGGCATGGTGGGGTCTCCTGTGCCGTGTGGGAGAGGACATCAAGGTGCCGGTGGCACCACCCGCAGCAGGCCCCACACCCCGCCGTCGAAAACAAAGCTGGCCTGGCTGCGCCACAGATAGTCCAGCGGCAGCGCCTGCGCGCCTCCGGCGCGCAGCAGCAGGTTGGACGCCATCATCGGCCCCAGTCCGTTGGCCTGACCTTGCACATTCCAGGCATGGGCCAGAGAGGAGGCCGTGTCGGGCAGCAGCGCCAGCGAGCCGGTGTCGAGCCGGCCCGGCGTGCCGGGGTCGAAGGGATAGGGGTTGAATACATGGCCGGCCAGTGAAATCGCCTGCTGCCGGGTGTGGCCGCCCGGATGCACCAGCCGCAGCCGCAGCTCGCGCCCGACGGCGGCGAGGAAGGTGGGCGTTTCGATGTCGCAGGCGCGCGTCTCGCCCCACGCCCGCATCGGCCGCACCCCGCTGCGGCATTGCAGCGCGCCGCCGGCGCTGCGCAGGCTCTTGGTGCTCAGCACATGGGCGTAATCGAAGGCGTTGCGTTCGTCGAAAGGAATCGACGGATCGCCGCCGCGCCGCGCCCACAGCGGTTCGGTGCGGTAGTTAACGGCCTTGCTGCCGTAGTCGTCCGGCTCCTCGGCGCCTTTGAGGTTGGGTACCGGGTAGCCGGACTGCCGCAGTTCCACCGCGTCCTGCAGCACCGCGACGAGGTCGCGGTAGAGCAGGCGGCCCGAGGCATCGCAGATGTTGGCCGACAGCGCGGTGCCGGCGTCGGCCTCGCGTTCGCGGGCATCGCCGTATTCAGCGGCAGTGCACGGCCGGCTGCCGCGCGGGCCGACGATCAACGCGCCGACGGCGGCGTGCATCGGCTGTCGGATCGGGTCGCCAAAGCTGCGCAGCGGCAGCGCGCCGAATTCGATAGGCGTGCTCTGCGGCGAGCCGTCGGGCGCGACGTCGTAGCGGCCGAGATACCACACGTATTCGCGGCTGCACACCGCGCCGTCCACGTTGCCGCGGCAGGCCGGAACCAGGCTGCCCTGCAGCAGCAAGGGGTTGTCGGCGCCGTTGATGCCGACGTTGCTGCCATCCTGCCCGGCGACATGCTGCGCGACCATCGGCGCCGACAGCCCGACGCTCGAACTCATGCGGAACTGGTTGACGTTGAATCCGTCGGTGATCATCGACAGAAAGTTGTAGCCATAGTGCGCGGTGCCGGCGACCTGCGGGCCGCTGGGCAGCACATGCGGCAGCAGGTTGCGCAACTGCACCCGCACGCAGGCGCCGGCCGACGCGCGCAGCACCAGCGGTTCGATCTGCCGCGGCACCGAGGGCAGGCTGCCGGCGCGCAGCGCGGCGAGCACCTGGGCATTGGACAGATCGCTGCGGTAAGCACTGTCGTCAGCATTGATGCGCACGAAAACGATAGCGTCGGGGTCTTGCAGGTCGAAACGCTGGTTGTAGGTCAGGCCGCTGCGCGCGGGCCGGCGCGGGTCGCCGCAGCCGCCGACCAGCTCGCAGGCACGCACCGCGGCGACGTCAAAGCGCAGCACGCGGTCGGCGCCGGCGCACATCTGCTCCTGGCGGTTGACCCAGTTCGCCGTCGCGGGCTCGGCGATCGGCCGACCCTTGAGATCGAACAGGCTGGCGAGTTGCGGCTGGGCGTTGCGGACGAAGCGGGCGCTGCTGCCTTCGCGCACCCGGCCGAACACCCGCATCACCCCCCACATGCCGTCCCACAGTTGATCAACCGAGGTGCCCATGTAGAGGTAGTCCAGCCGCCGCGCGCTGACCGGCGAGGGGCGAACGTCGAACTCGAAGTGCTCGGAAATGCCCAGCGGCTGCCAGGCAACGCGGCCCGAACCGGGATTGCTCGGTTCGCGCAGCCAGTGCACCCCGTTCATGCCGAACACATGCTGCGCTTCGTGCGCGCCCTGGATCAGCCGCAGCTGCACGCGGTCGCCTTCGTAGGCCGGGAGGATCGGCGTGGCGGGGTCGCCGAATTCGCGCCACGGGTCGCCGCGCTGCAGCCCGGCGCGGCAGCCGGGCAGCGGCTGGCCGCCAGGGCCGGTGGCCGCTTCCGGGTAGAGCGCGCAGTTGAAGTCGCGCCGCCATTGCTCGATGCGGTCGAGCAGCCCCGGCAGCCTGGCCGCCAGCGGCGTGCCGTCGATGTCGCGCAGGTCGGGGCGCGACAGCACGCTGCGGGTGACTTCGGCCACCAGCTGCGTGCGCGCAAGCGACGGGGCGCCGATGAACTCGCGGTAGTCCAGCGTGGCCAGCCGCCAGTCGCGCTCGGCATGCACCGCGGTGCTCATCACATTGGCCGGGTCGCCGGTGCAGCGCAGCCGCTCGCGGTCACTGGCCGCGTCGTCACTGCAGCGGGTCTGGCTGTAGCGGAAGCCGCCGAGCTGCGGAGCTTCGTGGTCGGGCCGGATGTCGGTCAGGCGCAGCGGCACCGGCTCGTGGGTGTAGTTGATGAACTGGCTGCCCGGGTCTTCGGACGAAATGCCCAGCGGCTTGGGCAAGGTGCGGGCGACGAAGCGCCGCCCCAGTCGCAGTGCCGACTCGTCGCGGGTTTCGGGGTTGATCGGCTCCAGCGCGGTGTTGTAGACGATGCCGAAGTCGGCAAACGCCAGCATGAACTCGCGCCGTGTCTGGTCGGCCACGTCGGCGCCGCTGCAGCCGGCGCCAGCGGCAGCCGGGTTCCACAAGGGGTTGGCCGGGCTGGAATCCAGCCGGCCCGCGCATTTGGGGGCGATGATGTTGGCGCGGGTGGCGGTCGGCCCCCCGTCCTCGCGCAGTTGCAGCGGCGGGCGCAGTTCGTCGGACCGCACCGCGCCCACGGCCGCCGCGCGGCAAGCCGCGTCAAACCGGTCGCTCAGGTTCGCACCGCCCAGCACCATTCGCCGGCGCTGTTCGGGCGGCGCGGCGCACAGCGCGGCCCAGTCCACCGTGTTGCGGTCGAGCGGCAGCCACACCGAATTCGCCGGCTCGACCACCAGCGCGGCGTACAGCCCGTGCTGCTGGTGCGAGCTCGGCCCGAAGTGGTCGTGGGTGAACACGGTGCGCAGGGTGTTATCCTGTTTGCCATGCCGCAGCGGGTCGGCCCACCAGCGCTGCACGGTGCGCTGCGCGCCGCACAGCGGATGTTTTTTGTGCAGCTCGTGCCGATCCATCAGATGCGCGTCCGGCGGGCAGGTGCCCTTGCTCGCCAGCGCGGTGCACAGCGCATCGCCCGGCGCGCAGGGCTGGGTGAACAGCGGGTGCGAACGCAGCTGCAGTCGCTGCGGGTCGCCCGCGGCGGCGCGCGCTTTGTTGATCGCGAAAACGCGCTCCTGCACTTCCTCGGGAGAGAAGGTGCCGTCCTCGTAATTCCAGCCGTTGCCCGAGCCGTCGGACGCAGTGACGTCGAACTTCACCAGATGGATGTGCTGGCCGATGGTGTCGGTCGGGGTGTAGACCTGAAAGTCGTCGAGCGCCAGCGCGTTGGGGGTGAGGTTGGTGTGGGTGAAGTGCACGCATTCGCCCGAGTTGGCGCGCATGAACAGCGGCTCGGGCATGCGGGTGCGGGTGTCGGGGTCGATCACGTCCTTGACGTCCTGCTCCAGCGCGAGGATGCGCGCCTGCGGGTCGAACCAGCCGTGTTTGTTCACCGTCAGCTCGGTCTGGATGACCGCGCTGCGCCAGGTGCGAATCGGCGCGGTGGTCGGGCAAGGGTCGGCAAACGGGGCGCCAGGTTGCGGCGGCCGGCCGTTGACCTCGAACACCGCCGCGCCCGCTGGCGCCGTCTGCCCGGCGACGGTGGCGGCGAATTCGGTGGCATAGCCGCGCCGTTCGCGCTGCCAGTCGCGCATCGCCGGGTCGGGCGCGGGCAGGGTGACGCTGCGCAGGCCGGGCAGCGACAGGTTGCCGGCGTGGAAGTCCATCGCCCGCCGTTCTTCGGGCGTGCCCTCGTGCGGCAGGAACTGCACCGAGCCGATCTGCTCCCACACCTCGGCCAGCGCGGTCAGCGCCGCCGGGTTCTGCGCGTAGACCTTGGCGGCGTTGACGCGTGCGGCCAGCCCGCCCTTGGCCAGCGCCTCGTTCACCACGGCCTGGTTGACCAGCCGAGTTTCGCTGACCGCGGCCAGGGTACGGTTGGCGCCGGGGCGCAGGCCGCTGCTGAGGTAATGCCGCGGCAGACCGCCGTCGATGAAGCCGGCGGCGTCGCGGTCCATGTCCAGCGGCGGCTGCGGCGGGCGGTGCCCGGCTTCGCCGGCGATGTAGAACGGATAGCCGCGGAACTCGGGCGTGGGCATCGGCGGCAGCGCGGTTCCCGGCAGTGGCACCACCGCCGGGGTGACGATGCCCTCGGCGACTTCGGCGTCGGGCAGGTTGCGCCCGCCCGGGTTGCGCTGTGGATGGAACAGCCCCGGGGTGCCGTCCTCGAACACGTCATGCACCCGCCACAGCGCCCACATGCCTTGCGCGAAATGCGGGTAGAGGTGGCAGTGGAAAATGGAATCGCCCGGCGACAGGTTGCGGTTGCCCGAGCCGCCGAAGCTGACCTCGTAGCTGAAGCCGGCGCCGGGGGAGATGGTCTGCGAGTCCAGATAGCTGCTGCCGGGCTGGCTGGCGTCCATCACCCATTGGTGGGCGTGCAGGTGGAACACATGGGTTTCCTTCGGCCCGGCGTGCAGGTTGCGAAAGCGCACCGGGTCGTTGAGGTAGGCGTGGTGCACGTTGGATGGGTCGTCTGGGTAGAGCGCGCCGACGGGCTTCTTGCCCGCGTCGTCCCAGCGCAGCAGCAGCGCCGGGTCGCCGTTGACCCAGCTGCTCAGGAAAAACTCCTCGGCGCGACATTCCGGGCAGTCGCGCGCCGGCCCGGTCTTGCGGTTGCGCGCCACCACCATCGCCCCCATGCCGCCGGTGCCGTAGTTGATGCCCATGCCGTCCTTGAGCGCGTGCAGCGGGTTGTCCGGGTCTTCGAGTTCGGCAAAGGCCTGCACCGCCTTGACTTCGTCGTGCAGGATCACGGTGAACTCGCGGTAGGCGCGGCCGCACAGATTGCCCACCGCGTAATCGCTGCAATGCCGGTCGGCGCCGGTGGTGTCGTCGTGGTCGGGTGCGTTGCCGCGCAGCACCACCACGGCGTTGAGATCGGAGTGGACGATGCGGTCGCCGTCGAGCATCGCCAGAATCGGCCGGCCCTTGAGCGGGCCGCTGGTGTAGCGGGCGCCGTCGTAATCGATGTCGCGGTAGGGATGGTCGCCGGCCGCCGGGCGGGTGGCGGCCAGCAGGTCGGCGTGGGTCACCTGTGAGCGGTACCACACAGAATTGCGCGGCTGCACGTTGACCGCGCCGAACAGACCCAGCCCGAGCTGGCCGCCGTCGCCCTCGCCGCCGACCGTTGCGGCGTTGGAGTAGGCGAAGTACGTGCCCTCGCGCAGCGCGCGGAAGCGGTAGACCGCGCTCTGCCCCGGATGGATGCTGCCGCCCTGCGCCTGCAGCCGGCTGCGCAGCGGCTCGGGCGTGGCCGGGTGCACGGCCGACAGATTCTGCCCCACGTCGCCCTGGCCGTAGCCGCACAGCCATTGCCGCGCCCCGGTCGACAGCGGGCATTGCGCGTCGCTGATGCGGTCGTACTCCAGCCCGGTGACGTGGAAGGTGACGGCGCGGGTGAACGGCGCGTCATGGCTGATCGCCAGCGGCCGCACCAGCTCGCGCCCGCTGCGCCCGCCCGAGTTGTAGACCGTGCCCGGCGCGTCCTGTTGATGCGCCGGCACCCGGCCACCGTAAATGGCCGGACCGCCCGAGCGCTCCTCCTCCACCGTCGGCGCCAGCAGGTTGTGCAGCGTGACTTCCAGGCAATCGCCTTCGTTGACCCGCAGCACCAGCGGCCGCGGCCGCTTGTCGCTGCGCAGCTGCACGTGGCCGGGAGCGCGCGCCCAGTTCGCCTCGCTCAGCGGCGAGCGATCCTCCAGCACCACGTCTTCGCGCAGCGCGTACAGCATGCCCGCCGGGTTGAACGCGCCGAGGCGATTGAGGGGAATCGCCTGCTCCAGCGCGACCACCTCGGCCTTGATGACCCGCGCGCAGGTCGCCGTGTAGGTGCCCTGGCCGGCGGTGGCATCGGCCAGCGGCTGCGACGGCCCGGCTGGCGGCACGCTGCACGCCTGCAGCAGGCCGATCATCACCGCGCCGCCCGCCGCCAGCAGCACGGCCATCCGCCGATACCGCCCTGCAAAGGCCAGATGCCAGCCGCCCATCGTCGCCCCTCCTGGTTGCGTCGAAACGAAACCCACGCAACGAAATGAAACGATGTGAGCCGGCAGTGTGCGCCGGTGCCTGACGCAATGCAAACCCCTTGAACCGGCAGGGGCGGTGCGGCTGCCATGCCGCGGACGAGTGGCCCCGCTCAGCCCAGTCCGAGCAGCCCGGTCACCGCCGCCGCGCCGACGACCACCAGCCACGGCGGCAGCCGCCACATTTGCAGCAGCACCAGCGCGACCAGCGCAAGGGCGAAGTCGCGCGGGGTGTGGATCGCCGCGGTCCACACCGGGTCGTAAAACGCGGCAGCCAGCAGCCCGACCACCGCGGCGTTGACCCCGCTCATCGCCCGCCGCAGCCGGGCCTGGTGCCGCAGTGCGCTCCACAGCGGCAGGCTGCCGGCGACGAGCAGAAATCCGGGCAGAAAAATGGCGATGGTGGACAGCGCCGCGCCGGCCCATCCACCCAGCCCCTGCTTTGACGCGGCGCCGAGAAACGCCGCGAAGGTGAACAGCGGCCCCGGCACGGCCTGCGCCGCGCCATAACCGGCGAGAAAGGTCGCGTTGTCCATGCCGGCGGGCACCACCTGCGTCTGCAGCAACGGCAGCACCACATGCCCGCCGCCGAACACCAGCGCACCGGCGCGGTAAAAGCCCGCAGCCTGCTGCAGCCAACCCACAGGCAGCGCTGCGGCCAGCAGCGGCAGCGCCAGCAGCAACACGAAAAAGGCGACGATCAAGCCCAGCGCCGCGCGATGCGACAGCGGCACCGCCAGCGGCGCATGCTCGACCAGCGGGGCGGCGCGCAACATCAGCATCCCTGCGGCGGCGCCCAGCAGCAGTACCGTGAGTTGCCCGCCCACCCCCGGCACGAGCGTCGCCAACATCGCCGCCGCAACAGCGATGCTGGCGCGTTCGCGATCCGGGCACAGGCTTTTGCCCATGCCCCACAGCGCCTGCGCCACCACTGCGACGGCGACGAGCTTGAGCCCATGCAGCCAGTCGCCGTGCGCCAGTGGTGCGGCGTGTTCGAGCAGCAGCGCGAACGCGGCCATCGCCAGCGCCGAAGGCAGGGTGAATCCCAGCCACGCCGCCAGCGCCCCAGGCAGCCCGCCTCGCATCAGCCCTAGGCCCATGCCGACCTGCGAACTCGCCGGCCCGGGAAGGAACTGGCACAGCGCGACCAGATCGCCATAGCTCGTGGCTGACAGCCAGCCACGGCGCTCGACGAACTCGCGGCGGAAATAGTCCAGGTGCGCGATCGGCCCGCCGAACGCCGTGAGCCCGAGCCGCAGAAACGCGCCAAAAATGGCTGCGGGCGATGCGTCGGCAGGCGATTGGGCGGGCTCGGCCATCGGGACGGTGCGGGGTTCGGCGGCCGGCGCATTCTAGGAACCGGCCATGCGCCTGCGCGCCGCCCCTGTCCGCCGCGGCGTCAGGCGCGAAGGGCCACCCACACCCCCGAAGCGAAGCACAGCGCCGCAGTCAGCCAGAACGCCGGGGTGATCCAACCGCTGCTCTGCGCCACCCAGCCGAGCAGCAGCGCGCCCAACGCGTAGCCGGTGTCGCGCCAGTAGCGGTAGGTGCCGAGCGCCGAGCTGCGCCAGTCCGGGTGGGCAAGGTCGGACACCGCGGCGATCAGCGCCGGATACAGCAGCGCCATGCCCAGCCCCATTGCCACCGCGCTGGCCAGGTTCGCCGGCATGTCGGATGACGCTGCAGCGGCCAGCACTCCGGCCGCCAGCAGCCACAACCCGGCGACGATCACCGGCTTGCGGCCAACGTGGTCGGACAGCCAGCCGGTGCCCAGTTGCGACACCCCCCACACCAGCGCATACGTGCCGGTGACCCAGCCGATGCGCACCACGCTCAGTCCCTGTGCGTGCAGATGCAGCGGCCACAGCACCCACAGCAGGGTGTCGGCGACCTTGTTGCTCACCCCGGCCTGGCACAGCGCGGCGAAGCGGCGGTCACGCCACGACACGAAGGCGAACACCGCGCGCGCCGAAGGCCGCGGCGGCAGCCCGGTTGCGTAGCGGGCGGCAGCCGCGGAGGCATGTCCGTTGGCGTGGCGCGCGCTTTCGGCCCGCGCCCAAGGCAGGGTCTCGCGCACGAACAGCAGCGAAGTCAGCAGACCCGTGGCGATGACCGCCAGCGCGAACACCAGCAGCGCCGGCCGCGGGCCGATGCCGGCGGCCAGATAGCCGGTGGCGATGCCCGCCAGGCCGACCGCGGCATAGCCGGCGAATTCGTTGACCCCGGTGGCCAGCCCGCGCTGCTCGGCGCGGGTGATGTCCACCTTGCTGGTGACGGTCATGCTCCACGCCAGCCCCTGGTTGACGCCGAGGTACAGATTGGCCGCGATCACCCAGCCCCAGTTCGGCGCGAAATACAGCAGCAGCGGAATCGGTATCGCCGCGACCCAGCCCAGCACCAGCACCGGCTTGCGGCCGATGCGCTCGGCCGCGCGGCCGGCAACGAAATTCAGCGCGCCTTTGACCAGCCCGAACGACACGATGAACGCCAGCAGGAACACGAAGGACGAGCGCGCGACGCCAAAGTCCTGCTGCGCGATCACCGGCAGCACATTGCGCTCCATGCCAATGAGCATGCCCACCAGCGCAACCTGCACCGCCTGCCAGACGAACTGGCCGAGGTTGATGCAGATGCCCTGGGCGTGGTCTCCGGCTGCGGCTGTTGCTCCGCTCGCGCGAGGACGGAGGCCGGCAGGCCAGCGCTCAGTCTGCAGCGGGTTCATGCTCGACCGGCAGCCCGGCAGCCTGCCATTCCGGCACGCCCTCGGCCAGCTTGCGCGCGCTGTAGCCCTGCTGCAGCAGCAGCTTGACCGCGGCGTCGGCCATCACACAGAACGGCCCGCGGCAGTAGGCGACGATCTCGCGGTCGCGCGGCAACTCGCGCAGCCGCGTACGCAGTTCGGCCAGCGGCAGCGAGCGCGCCGCCGGCAGATGCGCGGTGCGGAATTCCGCTGCCGGGCGCACGTCCAGCAGCACCACCTCGCCGCGCCGCGCGCGGCCCAGCAGGGTGCGGCTGCTCTCCAGCGTCAGCCGCTCGTCGCCGTGAAACAGCCGCTGCATCGCCAGCTGCAGGTCGGCCACGTGCGACTCGGCCACGCTGCGCAGCGCCACCCACAGCGCCGACACATCGGCGCCGCTCAGGCGGTAAATGCGATTCTTGCCTTCGGCGCGCATCTGCACCAGCTGCGCGCTGCGCAGCACCCGCAGGTGCGCGCTGGCGAGTTTGATGTCGATGGCCGCGTCGCGCGCGAGCTGCTCGACCGATTTCTCCCCCTGCGCAAGGATTTCCAACAGCTCCAGCCGCTTGGGGCTGGACACGGCGTGGCCGATGCGCGCGACCTGGGTGTAGAGGTGCTGCTTGAGTTCACGTTCATTCGTCATGTCCGACACTCTAACGAATGAACGAATGAGGCGCAACTGGGCGTCTCGGCGTTGGCGCGGATCAGGCCGTCACAGCACCACCTTGACCAGCGGGTGCGAGGTCAGCGCCAGATACAGCGCGTCGAGCTGTTCGCGGCTGGTGGCGCGGATGGTCGCGGTGCAGCTCAGGTAGTTGCGGCTGCTCGACGGGCGCATTTCCAGGGTTGCGGGGTCGAAGTCCGGCGCGTGCCGCAGCACCACCTCGACCACGGCTTCGGCGAACCCCTCGACATTGGCGCCCATGACTTTGATCGGGAAATCGGAGGGATAGACGATCAGGCTTTCGGCGGGCGGAATTTGGGACATGGCGGACACCTCGGGACAACGGCCTGCAAATGGGGGCGGATTATCCGGGTTCCACCCCTGACGCGATTTCCTGCGGCGGCGCAGAATCGGTGTATTCGCATGCCGCGATGCAGCCGCCGCGCACGGCAGCCCGCCAGCGGCGCCCTCGCACCCATCCCTGAAATGACGACCTACCCCCACCAGAGCGAAATCGCCGCGCTGCGCGCCCGGCTGGCCGAGGACATCGTCGGCCAGCCCGATCTGCTCGACCGCCTGGTCGTCGGCCTGCTCACCGCCGGTCACCTGCTGATCGAGGGCCTGCCGGGTCTGGCCAAGACCACTGCGGTCAAGGCGCTGGCGCGGCGCGTCAGCGCGAGCTTTCAGCGCGTGCAGTTCACGCCGGACCTGCTGCCCGGTGACCTCACCGGCAGCGAGGTGTTCAACCCGGCCGACGGCAGCGTGCGCTTCGTGCCCGGGCCGCTCTTCCACGACATCGTGCTCGCCGATGAAATCAACCGCGCCCCGGCCAAGGTGCAGTCGGCGCTGCTCGAAGCGATGCAGGAGCGGCAGATCACCGTCGGCGGCCAGACCTACCCGCTGCCGCCGCTGTTTTTCGTTCTGGCGACGCAAAACCCGCTGGAGCAGGCCGGCACTTACCCGCTGCCCGAAGCGCAGCTCGACCGCTTTTTGCTGCACGTGCGGCTGAGCTACCCCGCGGCGGACGAGGAACTGCGGGTGCTGCAGATGCATCTGCACGCCAGCGACCCGGCGCGGCCGCTGGCCGGTGGTGGCGCCGACGCGGTGCTGGACGTGCCGGCGGTGCTGGCTGCGCGGCAGGAGGTGCTGCAGGTGTTCATCGCCGAGCCGCTGCAGCGCGCCGTCGTCGACCTGGTGCGCGCCACCCGCGACCCCGGCGCGCGTGTCGCCGATCTCGCCGGCACGGTCGC
>CAYMDM010000074.1:4926-12319 GCA_964389235.1 uncultured Burkholderiaceae bacterium | reverse complement strand
GCCCAGCTCCAGGCTGTCGACCTTGATATCGAGCGATGCGCTTGCGGTGAGGATAAGCACCGGAAGGTCATTGCGCTGACGCCGCAGCCGGCGCAGCACGCTGCGGCCATCAAGTCCGGGCAGCTTGAGGTCGAGCAGCAGCAAGTCGTAAGACGTTTGCTCCAGGCGGGCAATGGCCGCCTCGCCGTCGTGCACCGTGTCGATGTCGAACCGCTCTTCGCGCAGGACCTTGCCCAGCCAGAGAGCGAGATCGAGGTTGTCTTCGACGAGCAGCAATTTCATGGCAAACGACCCGTTGGATGGCGATGCAATGTCGCCGCCGATGCGCGCGTTGGAATCCGGGAAACCCCCGAGGTCGACGCTGTGTCGCTGAAAGCGGATTGAAGGCTGGGGCTTCCTAGCATTCCGCTCACGGCGTACCCCATCGGAGGCGCCGCCAGGACAACGGCCTCACAGGAGACAACACATGCACCCAATCAAGCGTATCGCAGCCGCCGCCGCGGTGGCTCTTGCCTGTACGGCGATGGCCGCCTCGGCACAGGCAGCCGAAAAGATCAGCATCATGGTGGGGGGGATCAACAAGATCATCTACCTGCCCGCCAAGCTCGCTGAGCAATTGGGCTACTTCAAACAAGAAGGGTTGGATGTGCAACTGCTGTCCGAGCCCGCCGGCGTCAACGCTGAAAACGAAATGATCGCCGGTGCGGTGCAGGGGGTGGTCGGCTTCTATGACCATTCCATTGATCTGCAAAGCAAAGGCAAGGAGATCGAGTCGGTGGTGCAGTTCGCGCAGGTGCCCGGCGAGGTGGAACTGGTGTCGACGAAGGAGGCTGGCGTGATCAAGTCGCCTGCGGACTTCAAGGGTAAGACGCTGGGGGTCACCGGACTGGGATCGTCCACTGACTTTCTCACGCAGTACATGGCCATCAAGAGCGGGCTCAAGCAGGGCGACTATTCGCTGCTGGGCGTGGGTGCCGGCAATACCTTCATCGCGGCCATGCAGCAGGGCCGGATTGCTGCGGGTATGACCACCGATCCGACGGCGACGCAACTGCTGTCCACCGGTCAGGCCAAGGTGCTGGTCGATCTACGCACGGAGCAGGGAACACGCGCCGCGCTGGGTGGCTTGTACCCAGCGGCCTGCCTGTACATGCCCAACGCCTGGGTCAACAGCCATAAAGAGGAGGTGACCAAGCTCGCTCGCGTCTTCGTCAAGACGCTGCAATACATCCATACCCACACGGCCGAACAGATCGCCGATCAGATGCCCGCGGATTACTACGGCGGCAACAAAGCGCTGTATGTGCAGGCGCTGAAGGCGTCGCTGCCGATGTTCACCGCAGACGGTCGCATGCCTGAAGGGGGTCCGCAGACCGTGCTGCAGGTACTGTCCGCCTTCAAACCCGCGGTGAAGGCTGCGCACATTGACCTGTCGAAGACCTACACGACTGAATTCGTCGCCGCGGCTTTGAAGTAAGCAGCGCATTGTCGGCCGCCGCCCTTCTGGCGGCGCCCGACCTTCATTCCAGGAGGCGCCATGGCGTACCAATCCCCGACCGTGCCAGCCATCGAGTTGAAGAATGTGAGCCTGAGGTTTTTGTCGCCCGACGGCAAGGCCACGATTGCGCTGCAAGACTTCAGCATGACGGTGCCACGTGGCGAGTTCTGCGCCATCGTCGGCCCGACCGGTTGCGGCAAATCGACCACGCTCAGCCTCATCACCGGGCTGCTCCAGCCGACCACCGGCGAGGTCCGCGTGATGGGAGAAGTGGTGCGCGGCATTGATCCGCGCATTGGCTTCGTCTTCCAGAGCGATGCGGTGTTTCCGTGGCGCACCGTGCTGGACAACGTGGCGGCCGGGCCGATGTTCCGCGGCCACAGCAAGGCGCAGGCGCGTGAGCTGGCCGAGCTGTGGCTGCGGCGTGTCGGACTGGCCGGGTTCGAGAAGCATTACCCACACCAACTTTCGGGCGGCATGCGCAAGCGTGTGGCCCTGGCGCAGACGTTCATCAACAAGCCCGAGATTCTGTTGATGGACGAGCCCTTCGGCGCGTTGGACATGCAGACCCGCACCCTCATGCAGGACGAGCTGTTGCAGCTCTGGTCGGCGAGCGGCGGCTCCGTGGTGTTCGTCACTCACGATCTGGAGGAGGCCGTGGCGCTCGCCGACAAAGTGCTCGTGTTGTCGTCCCGCCCGGCCACGGTCAAGCAGGTCTACACCATTGACCTGCCGCGGCCGCGCGTGATGTCGCAGATTCGTTACGAGCCTCGTTTCATGGATTACGCCCGCGAGATCTGGGACGATCTGCGCGAGGAAGTCCACATCTGAGCTGGAGATCGAAATGGCTAGTTCCGTGCCAACCCCTGCGCTGCAGACCGATGCGGCTCGACCCGTTCAGCGCCAGAGCGCTCAGGCCGAGGCCGAAGCGGCGGCGCAGAGATTGATGCGTCGCCGAGCGCGGCTGGTGAACTTCTGGCGCATCGCGGTTCTGGTGATCATTCTGGGCGGATGGGAACTGGCTGCGAGACTGCGCTGGATCGATCCCTTTTTCTACTCGATGCCCACAGCAATAGCGGAGCAGATCTATACGTGGATCGTGCACGGCACCTCACAGGGCCCGCTATGGCAGCAGGTGCTGGTGACGCTTGAAGAAACCGTGCTGGGCTTTCTGATCGGCGCGGTGGGCGGTATCGTCTGCGGGATTCTGCTGGGTCGCAACAAGCTGTTGGCCGACATCTTCAGCGTCTACATCAAAGTCGCCAATTCCATCCCACGAGTGGTGCTGGGTTCCATCTTCGTCATTGCCCTGGGGCTGGGGATGGCATCAAAAGTGGCACTGGCAGTGGTGATGGTGTTCTTCGTCGTCTTTGGCAACGCCTTCCAGGGGGTGCGCGAAGCCGATCGCTACATGATCGCCAATGCCCAGATCCTGGGAGCGTCGCCGCGGCAGGTGACGATGAGTGTGGTCGTGCCGTCGGCGTTGAGCTGGATTCTGGCCAGCCTTCACGTGAGCTTCGGCTTCGCGCTGGTGGGCGCCGTGGTGGGCGAGTTTCTCGGTGCTCGTCAGGGCATCGGGCTGCTCATCTCGACGGCACAAGGCGCGTTCAACGCCAGCGGCGTGTTCGGTGCCATGATCGTGCTGGCTGTGGTCGCGCTGATCGCCGAGGGTCTGATCACCCTGCTTGAAAACCGCCTGCTCAAATGGCGGCCGGCGCAGTTCGGCTGAACCGCGACGGGCGCCGCGCTCACCAGCGGCGCTTGCGCACGCTCGCGAGGAAGGCGTCGAGGATCGGCGCGCAATCGAGCAGCGTGGGGTTGGACAGGTGGTGGAACTCGGGGTGCCATTGCACGCCGAACAGGAAATTTCGCCCGGTGCCGCGGATCGCTTCGATCACCCCGTCTTCGGGGCAGATCGCGTCCACCGCCAGATCGCGCCCGAGGGTGCGCACGGCCTGGTGGTGCACCGACACCACGTTGAGGGTGCTCGGGTCGGCTTCGGCGTAGAGCTTGGCGAGCAGCCCGCCCTCGCTGAAGCGCACGCCGTGGGCGTGCTGGTCGTAGCCTTCGGTGAGGTGCTGCACCGGGCCGGGCTTCTGGGTCGGCAGGTCTTGGTAGAGCGTGCCGCCCATCGCGACGTTGATGAGCTGCGCGCCGCGGCAGATGCCCAGCACGGGTTTGCGCACTTCGATGAATTCGTGCAGCAGTTCCATTTCGTAGGCGTCGCGCACCGGGTCGCCAGCCCATTCGGGCTTGAGCGGCTCTTCGCCGTAGCTGTGCGGGCTCATGTCGGAGCCGCCCTGCAGGATCAGCCCGTCGAGCGCATCAGCGTAGTCCGACAGCCGGATATTGCTGCGAACGATGCCGCCGCCGGTGGCCACGGTCGGCACCATGAACACCAGCACGTCGCGCGACATGGCCCAGTGCGCGACCGACTGCTCGAGATACTGCAGGGTCTTGCTGCGCAGCCCGGTCTGCCCCGGCTGGGGATGGTCGATGCGGGCGGAAATGCCGATTTTCAGCGGTTTGGCGGCCATGATGCGTGTCGTGTGCTTGCGGCGTGATGCCCGTTTGGAGACCACAGTCTCGCAGCAAGTTCAGCGGAATTCAAAGGTGTAGAACAGATCGACGCTGTTTTCGGTGCCGGCCTGGGTGCGCAGCGACAGGCGCTTGGTCAGCTGATACTGGATGCCGAAAATGCTCGACACCCCGTCCAGCCCGCGCGAGAAGGTGATCTGCAGATCCTTGCTCAGCCGTTTGCTCACGGTCAGCAGCGATTCCTGCTGGCCGGTGACGTCGTTGGTCGCGCTTTGCACGCTGATGCTGTCCAGCCCCACGGCCTGGGCGACACGGCTGGTCAGCGAGGGCCCGCCCTCGCCGCCGAGCAGCGCCGCCGCGGCGGTCTGCAGCAGCGCCAGATCGCCGCTGCCGAGCTGGTTCAGCGGCTGGCCCATGACCAGCCAGGCGAGGATCTGGGTCTGCGGCATCGCCGGGTTGGAGGTGAGCTTGACCTGCGGGCGCTGCACCGTGCCGGTGATGTCCACGCCAACGTCGATGCCGCTGGGCAGGTTGGGCCGCGTGGCGCTGATGTTCAGCCCGGGGTTGTCCAGCGGGCCGTTGAAGTTCAGCCGGCCGAAGGTGATCTGCAGGTTCTGGCCGTACGCGGTGTAGGCGCCGCGGGTGACTTCCACCGTGCCGCTGGCCACCGGCGGCTGCCCGCCCTGCGCGCGCACGCGGATGCTGCCGCCGAGCATCGCGTCCAGCCCCTTGCCGTGGATGTGGAAGTCGTCGCCGAAATCAAAGCGCGCATCGACCACCACTCTTGTTGGCAACGTGCCGCTGCGCGACTCGGGCTTGGGCTGCTCGCGCCCGAGCACCACCACGTCGCTGGCCAGCGTCGGCCCGCTGCTGGCGGCCAGCGCGATGTCGGCGCGGTCGGCACGCAGCGCGGTGGTCAGGGTCAGGGTCTTGTCCTCGACCACGGCCTGCGCGCTGCCGCTGAGCACCAGGGTGCGGTCGGGGCTGGACAGCGCCAGCAGCTTGTCGGCGTTGAAGTCGATGCGCGCCGAGAGCCTCTGGTCGCGCAGCTGCGCGCCGCCGGTGGCGGTGAGCCGTCCGCTGCCGCCGCGCATCGAGAACTGGTCGATGCGCAGGCTGTCGCCGGTGAAGTGCGCCTTGAGCACCCCGTCACGCAGATCCAGCCCCTGCGCGGCCCAGGCGAACGACAGCGCGCTGCCATCGACGCTGCCGGAAAACTGCGGGTCGGCGACGGTGCCGCCGCCCGAGAGCGCCAGCCGCAGCCGGCCGGCCAGCCGGTAGTCGGGGCCGAGCAGCGGCGCGGCCCAGTCGAGGTTGGGCATGTCGGCGCCGGCTTCGATGCGCAGCGGGGTGTCGCCGGCGATGCCCCAGCGGCCGTCGCGCCTGCTGATGCCGAATCCGCCGCTGGCCTGCAGCGCGCCCAGCCGGCTTTGCACCACCAGCCGGCCGTCGAGCTGGTTGCGGCGGATGGTCACATCCAGCACCAGCGCGCCGATGTCCAGCGGCAGCGGCTGCTCGGTCGCGGTGAGCACCACATCGCCGCTGTCGCGCTGGATCTGCAGGGTGCCGTCGATGTGCTCGTTCACGTCCAGATTCCACGCGCCCGACAGCACCAGGCTGCTGCGCGCCAAGGTCGGCCGCAGCCCGGCGAGTTGCAGCCACTTCGCGGTGTCCACATGCTGCACCTGCCCGGCGGTCTGCAGCCGGCCATCGGCGTAGTCCAGCCGCGCCAGTTCCAGCCGGCCGCCGTCGAGCTGCAGCGCCGCCGCGCCCACGTCCAGCCGCAGTGGTTGTAGCGCCACGGCCAGCGGCGCTGGCGCGAGCAGCCGCACGGGCAGCGTGGGGTCGCGGTTGGCGAGTTCGGCGATGCGCCCGCGCCAGCCTTGCGCCGCGCCGTGCCAGCCACCTTCGGCGCGCAGCGTGAGGTCCAGCGGCAGGCGCACCGGCGGCGCTTCGGTCTGGGCCGCGCCGGCCTGGGTTGACGCGCTGCCGTTGCTCGCCGCGGCGCTGAGCTGCGCCTGCGCGTCCAGCGCGATGGTGTGCTGCGCGCCGGTGCCGGTGATGCGAAGCTGGGCCTGCTGCACGGTCTGCGTCGCAGGGGTCGCTCCAGGCGCAGCCGCCGGGTGCCAGCTGGCGCTGCGCAACTGCGCTTGCAGGGCGATCGGCCCCGAGAGGCCGCCTTCGGCCTTGGCGCTCAGCTCGGCCTGCGCCACGCGCAGCGCCTCGCCCTGGCCCTGCCCTGCGGCAGGCGACGGCGACCATTGCAGATCGGCCAGGGTGAGCTGCGCCTGGCCGCGCAGCCGGTCCAGCCACTGCGGCAGGGTCTGGGGCGCAGCGGCTGCGGCTGCGCGTCCGGCCGATCCTGCGCGACCAGCCCCACCCTCTGCGGAGGAGGTGGCGACGGCGGCCACAGCGAAATCGCCCTGCGCGTCGAGCTGCGCCAGCCGCAGTGCGCTCCAGCGCAGTCCGCGCGCGTGCAGGTCGATGCGGCCCTGCGGCGCGGCCAGCCCACCGGTCAAGGTGCCGCTGCCCTGCACGCTGCCCTGCACTTCGGCGGCGAGTTGCGCCAGCGCCGGGGCGTCCAGCCGCCAGCGCAGGGTGTCGCCGGCTGCGCCGAAGTCGCCGTGCGCCTGCAGGGTGTTGTCGCCCAGCCGCAGGTCGGCGTCCAGTCCGCGCACCTGGGTCGGGCTGACGGTGCCGATGGCATGTCCGGTGACGGTGCGGCCCTGCCACTGGCTGGGCGCCAGCCGCAGATCGATGCGGGCGCTGCGCGCCTTGGCCTGGCCGCTGGCGCGCAGACTGGCGGTCAGCCGCGCCTGCGGATACGGGCCGAACGCCGCGGGGTCGAGGTTGCGCGTCTGCGCCTGCACGGCAAACGCCTGCTCGCCTTGCAGGTCGATGCGCCCGCTGGCATCGACCGCCCCGCCCGGGGTGTGCAGCCGCAGCTGCGACAGCGTGACCACGCTGCCGGCGCGCTGCGCGGCCAGCCGCACGTCCCAGCCGGGCTGCGAAAGCGTAGCGCGCACGCTTTGCGTCTGCGCGTCGGCATCGACCTCGATCGGCCCGGACAGACGCGTGGCCACCAGCCTGCTCTGCACCCCGCGGGCGTTGAGGCCGCTGCCCTGCAGCCGCGCCTGCAGCTGGCCGCGCTGCCAGCGCACGCCGCCGGTCAGGCGCCCGGCGGCGCCGAGGTCGGCGATGACGTCGCGTGCGGTGGCGCTCTGCGCGTCGCCCGTCACCTGCGCCGACAGCCGCAGCAGCGGCAGCCGGTGCGCGTCCAGCGGGCCGGCGAGGGTGTTGACCACGTCGATGCGGCCCTGCAGATGCGCGGCCGACGAGGGCCCGAGGTCGACCTGC
>CAYMDM010000074.1:0-4880 GCA_964389235.1 uncultured Burkholderiaceae bacterium | reverse complement strand
GCGGGGTTCAGTGCCGTCGAGCGCAGCGTGGCGCGGGCGAGGGGCAGCGGGTCGAACGGCGTCAGCACCGCGTCGACCTGCGCCTTCGCCGGCCCGGCCTGCAGCGCGCCGGTAGTGGTGATGCGGTGCAGATCGCCGCCCAGCGCCAGCGCGGCGCCGGCGGTGGGGTCGCCGCCCAGCTTCTGCGCCGCCAGCCCGGCCTGCAGCGCAAACGGCGCATCGGCGCCCAGGCTGCCGGTGAGCTGCGCCTGCGCCCACGGCGTGTCGGCCTGCAGCTGCAGCGCGTAGCGACCGGCGGCGTAATGCAGCGCGCCGCTCAGCCGCCCGATGTCGCGCAGCGCACCCTCCGCGCCGACACGCAGCTGGTCGATGCGCAGACGATCGACGCTGACCGCCAGCGGCAGCCGCAGGCTGGCCGGCAGTTGCGGCGGCGGGCCGGGCGGCTTCGGCGCGGATTCGATCACATCCAGCGCGGCGATCTGCACGCTGCGCAGGTGCAGATCGCGGCGCAGCAGCGCGCCGGGCACGAAGCGCAGCGACAGATCGCGCAGCACCACGCGGTCGTGCGCGGTGTCGACCTGCAGCCGCGCCAGATCGACATCGCCCGACCACAGACTGCCGCGCGGCCGCTGCACCTCGATACGCACCCCGGCCACCGCGACCGGCCCGCGCGCGGCCAGCCAGCGCAGCCCACCCTCGCTGCCCAGCCAGGCCACGCCGGCGGCCAGACCGGCCAGCAGCAACAGCAGCACCAAGACCAGCCCCAGCAGCCAGCGCCACGGCCGCCAGTGGCGGTGCGGCGGCGACGGGGGCGGAGGCGGCGCGGCCGCGCCCGGCGGCGAAACGGCGGGCGAGTCGCCTTGCGCAGCCAGCACCGGCTCGATGCGCTCGGGGGTGTCGGGAGGGTTGCTCGCGGCCATCAGAAACTCAGCCCGACGTTGAAGTTCAGCCGGTACTGGTGCACCGCCTGCCCGTAAGCCAGGTCGACCGAAATCTGCCCGACCGGGCTGCGCCAGCGAAACCCGGCGCCATAGCCACGCACCGGTTTGAGCCCGCCCCAGGTGTCGGCGGCGTTGCCGGCGTCGTAGAACACCGCGCCGCCGTACTGCTCGGTGAACCAGTGGGTGAACTCGGCGCTGCCGGTGAGCAGATATCGGCCGCCGACGATGGCGTTGCCGTCCTGCAGCCCCAGGCTCTGGTAGGCGTAGCCGCGCACCGAGTTGGCACCGCCGGCGCGGAACAGAAAGCTCTGCGGAATGCCCTGCGCACCGTTGGCCAGCACCACGCCGACCTCGCCGCGGAAAATGAACCCGTCGCTCTTGCCCAGCGGCACGTAGGCGACGCCGCGGCCATAAACCCGCACGAAGTTGGCGCTGGACAGCAGCGCCTTGGCCGCGCCGCCGAGCTGCACGTTGATCACCGTGCCGCGGCTGGGGTAGAGGATGCTGTTGACGTCGCGCCGGGTCCAGCTGCCGTTCAGGGTCAGCGCGTGGATGATGTCGCTGGGCGCACCGGCCGGGGCGGTGCTCTCGATCTGATATTGCGCGACCACCGCGGTGTCGATGTTGCCGCGGGTGCGGGCGCGCTGCGCGCTGGCGGTGTAGTTGCGCGTGACCAGCCCCTGGATGTTGCTGTAGGTGTGCGACAGCCCGACACTGTCGTCATACCCCTGCTCGGTGCGCGGCAGCGCGAGCTGCACGCTCTCGGTCTGCTGCAGGGTTTCGAGCTGAATGTCGGTGGACAGCCGCCAGGCGCGGCTGGCGAAGTTCAGGTCGCGGTAGTGGAACTGCAGGCGCTTGCCGGTGTCGCTGCTGTAGCCGATGCCGAAACCGACCTTCTGCGCCGGGTTCTCCGACACATGCACCTCCACCGGCACCGCGCCGTCCTGCGCCTGTTCGATGTCGGTGCTGACCACCGCGTTGCGGAAGTAGGGGCTGTTCTGCAACGCAGCCTGATAGTCGAGCAGTTCGCGGCCGTCGTAGCGGCTGCCCGGCTGCGGCGGGTTGAGGTTGCGCACGATGCGCTCGGGGTAGCGCTGCAGCCCCTGCACCCGCAGCGCGCCGAAGGTGTAGGCCGGGCCGGTGTCCAGCACCAGCCGCAGCGCAACCGAATGCCGGGCCGGATCGACGGTGGCGCGGCTGTCGGCGATGCGCGCGCCCGGCCAGTGGCCCGACAGCAGCCGCGACAGCGCCCCGGCCTTGGCCGCTTCCCACGCCGCGTCGCGGAACACCGCGCCATCCGGCAGGGTCCAGCGGCGGGCGAGGGTGGTGGCCAGCGCCGCATCGGGCGCGCCATCCGGGCCGTTCACCTGCAGATCCACCGCATCGACCCGCGACGGCTCGCCCGGGTCGACCTGCACGATCAGCTCGGGCTGCGCCGCGCTGCCCTTGCGCCGCACTGTCACCCGCGCCGAGAAATACCCCTCGGTTTCCAGCAGCCGCTGCGCCTGCGCCGGGGCGCGCTCGATCAGGCGGTCGAGCTGCGCCGGCTGCAGGCCGGGAAAGTCGCGCCAGCGCGACAGGTCGAGGTTGTCGCGCAGCAGCGGGGCCAGGTCGTCCGGCGACTCGATGCGCAGGGTGTAGTTCGGCGCGCTGGCGGCTGCGGCCGAAGCGGCGGCAGCCGGTGCCGACGCGGCTGGCACGGCCGGCAGGCTCTGCGCCGCCACCGGCCGGCCCGCCAGCAGGCAGAAAAGCAACACAGGCAACCCCGCGGCCGACCCAAGCCGCGGCAGCGACAGCCGGGCGCGGGAAGGACGTTGGGTTAGTCGGGGCATGGGGCAATTATTCCCGCCTGGCTGGAAAACCCGGTTCAATCAGCAGGATGTGACCCGGAGCCGAAAACCCGACGCCCCCTCGCAAACCCCCTCCGCCGTTTTGTAAACCGGTTCTGACAGTATTTGCCCCTCCGCCCGACGCGCCAGACAATCGGCCCCGCCGAACATCGTGCCAGACGCGCCGCTCGATCCAGAATCGTTGCAGGCTTGACCTGCTTAATCGATGTAATCATGCGGTTCGATAAAACCGATTGATGGACGACAAAAAGCCCTCCCCGCTGCGCATCGCCTTTCTCGAGGACGATGCCGAACTCGCCGAAGACATTTCCCACTGGTTGCGCGAAGCTGGCTACGTCGTCGAACGGTTCGACGAAGGTCATGCCTGCGCCCGAGCGATCGAGCGCGGCCGCTTCGACGCCGCGCTGCTCGACTGGGTGGTGCCCGACCTGACCGGTCCCGAAGTGCTCACCCGGGTGCGAACCCAGCTCGGGGCAGCGGCGCCGGCGATGGTGTTCCTGACCTGCCGGGATTCGGAAGCCGACGTGGTCGAGGCGCTCGAAGCCGGGGCCGACGACTTCCTCGTCAAGCCGATCTCCCGCCCGGTGCTGCTCGCGCGGCTGCAGGCGGTGCTGCGTCGCGCCGGCGCAACAGCGCCGGGCACGCGGCTGCGGCTGGGCGACATCGAGGTGGACACCGCGCGCCGCACGGTGTTTCGCGACGGTCTGCGTGTGGAGCTGACCGAGCGCGAAACCGATCTGGCGCTGCACTTTCTTCAGAACATCAACCGCCTGCTCACCCGCGAGCACCTGATCCAGACCATCTGGGGGCTGCGCCCGGACGTCGAAACCCGCACCATCGACGTGCATGTGAGCGCGCTGCGGCGCAAGCTGCTGGGCGCCGACAACGGCTGGCGGCTGGTGTCGGTGTATGGCCGCGGCTACCGGCTGGAACGCCAGCGCGACCCGGCCGAGCCCGGCCAGGGCGGCAACGCGCCCGACTCCGGGGCGCGCTGACCCGCAGCGGCGCTCGCCCCCGGGCGCCGTGGGATTCGCTGGCGCCGCCAAGCTGCGCGGCACAATGTTCCGGCCCCGGCTCCCGCTGACCCAAATGTCGCTTTCCGTCGCCGCCCGCTTCTCCCGCCTTTCTCCTCCGATTTTTTGCCGCACCCGGGCCAATCGGCTCGCGTGGCTGCTCGCTGCCTCGCTGCTGCTGCCGACACTGGCCGCCGCACAGACCCAGCCGCCGGCACCCGCGGTGCTGCCCAGCCCCGGGGTGGTGGTGCCGCGCCCGGCGCTGGCTCCCGGCGAGGACACCGGCCCGTTCTGGCATTACACGGTGCGGCCGGGCGACACCCTGATAGGGCTGGCGCAGCGTTATCTGCGCAACCCCGATGACTGGCCGCAGGTGCAGCGCGACAACCACATCCGCAACCCGCGGGCGATTCCGCCCGGCACGGTGCTGCGCTTTGCCGCCACGCTGCTGCGGGTGCAGCCGCAGCAGGCGCGGGTCGAGCTGGTGTATGGCGCGGTGCAGGTCGAACATGCCGGCGCGTGGCAGACGGCCGCGCCGGGGCAGAAGGTCGGCGCCGGCGACGCGATCAGGACCGGCGCCGATGGCACGGTCATCGTGGTGCTGGCCAACGGCACCCGCATCAAGCTGCCGCCGGGAAGCGTGGTGCGCTTCGACACCCTGAGCGCCTACGCCGGCGGGCTGATGGTCGACACCCGGCTGCGGCTGCAGCAGGGCAGTCTGGAAATCGACGACAACCCGCAGCGCCTGCCCAACCAGAATCTGCAGATCCATACCCCGTCGGCGCAGGCGGTGGTGCGCGGCACGCGGTTCCGCGCCGCCTACGACGACGCCGGAGTGACGCGTGAGGAAACCGCCGCCGGCGCGGTCGAACTGCAGTCGGCCGGCGCGCGCGTGCAGGTCGGTGCCGGCATGGGCTCGCTGGCCAAGGCGGGGCAGCCGCCGCTGCCGCCTGTGCCGCTGCTGCCAGCGGCCGATCTGTCGGCGTTGCCTCCGCGCTACACCGCGCTGCCGATCTCGATTGCGCTGCCGGCGCTGCCCGGCGCCGGCGCCTGGCAGGGCGAGATCGCCCCGGCCG
>CAYMDM010000073.1:0-13302 GCA_964389235.1 uncultured Burkholderiaceae bacterium | reverse complement strand
CTGGCCGCCGTCGCCCCCGGCGGCGCGCAGGAGCGCGCGCTGCAGGCAGCGGTGCAGGCCGCGCGGGCGGTTGACGCCCGCACCCTCATCCGCGCCGGGGTGGACGGTACGGTGCTCGCGCGCAACGTCGAAGTCGGCGACACCGTCAACCCGGGGCAGACGCTGTTCACCCTGGCAATGGCCGGGCCGACGGAGGTGTTGCTGCCGGTCAACGAGCAGAGCATCGCCCATCTGCGCCTGGGGCAGCAGGCCACCTGCATCGCCGACGCCTACCCCGACCGGCGCTTTGCCGCAGTGCTGAGCTTTCTCGCGCCGCAGGTGGACCGCAGCAGCGGCACGCTGGAGGTGCGGCTGCGCGTGCCCGACCCACCGGCGTGGCTGAAGCAGGACATGACGGTGTCGGCCGACATCGTCACCGCGCGTGCGGCGAACACCCTGGTCGTCCCCAACGACGCGCTGCTGCGCCCGGCGGGCGACCGCGCCGAGGTGCTGCGGGTGGAAAACGGCCGGGTGCGGCAGGTGCCGGTGCAGCTCGGGTTGCGCGGGCTGACGCTGACCCAGGTGACTGGCGGGCTGCAGTCGGGCGACGTGGTGCTGCCCGCCAAGGCGGCCGCGCCGGGGGCGCGGGTGCGGGTGCAGTTGCAGCCGCTGCCGCTGGCGGCCACGGCGTCGCAACCGGCTGACGCCTTCACCCCGCTGCGGCAGTAGCCCGGGGCCACCGCTCATGCGCCTGTCCTGGAGCATCGCCCTGCAGTTTCTGCGCGACGGCCGCGCGCAGTCGCTGCTGATCCTGGTGGGCATTGCCGTCGGCACCGCGGTGATCGTGTTCATCACCGGGCTGGTCACTGCGCTGCAAAGCAACATCGTGCAGCGCACCCTGGGCAGCCAGCCGCAGATCGTGGTCAAGGCCGCCGACCTGGAGCCGCTCGCCCCGCCGCCACAGCCCGATACCGTGTATCTGTCGCAGGTCGACCCGCGACCGCAGCGGCTGCGCGGCATCGACAACGCGCAGGCCGTGCTGCGTACCTTGCGGGCGATGCCGCAGGTCACCGCGGCGACGCCGGTGGTCTCGGGCCCCGCGTTCGGGCAGCGCGGCAACGCCGTGCGTGCGGTCGCGCTGATCGGCATCGAGCCCGACAGCTACGTGCGCATCATCCCGGTCGACAGTGACATGGTCGCGGGGCGCTTTGACGTGGCGGCGGACAAAATCGTCATCGGCTCGCGGCTGGCGACCGATCTGGGGCTGCGCATCGGCGACACCCTGCGGCTGACCGGCGCCTCCGGGCTGGCGCAGGCGTTTCGCGTTGCCGGCATTTTCAGTCTCGGCGTGCGCGACGTGGACGAGCGCCAGGTGCTGCTCGGGCTGCATCCGGCGCAGACCCTGCTGGGCCTGCCCGGCGCGGTGACCGAAATCGACCTGTCGGTGCGCGAGCTGTTTTCCGCCCGCGCGGTGGCGCAGCAGATTGCCGGCACTTTCGGCGTCAAGGCCGAGAGCTGGATGACCACCAACGGCCAGTTGCTCAACGCGCTGCGCTCGCAGTCGATTTCGACCAACATCATCCGCCTGGCGGTGGCGGTCAGTGTCGCGCTGGGCATCGCCAGCGTGCTGGCCGTCAGCGTGGTGCAGCGCACCCGCGAAATCGGCATCCTGCGCGCGATGGGCGCCACCCGCCAGCGCATGCTCACGGTGTTTTTGCTGCAGGGCGCGGTGCTCGGGATGGTCGGCTCGGCCGCGGGCGCGCTGCTGGGCGTGGGGCTGATCATGGCGTTCAACACCTGGGGGCCGCGGCTGTTTCCGGTCACGGTCAGCCCGTGGCTGGTGCCGCAGGCGATGATCGTCGCCACTTTCGCCGGAGTGCTGGCGGCCTGGGCGCCGGCGCGGCGCGCTGCGCATCTCGACCCGGTCGAAGCCATCCGCACCCTCTGAGCCCGATGAGCGCCACCCCGCCCGCCGCCCCGCCTGCCGCGTCGTCCATCGCCGCGCCGCTGCTGCAACTGCAGGGGCTGCGCAAGGCCTACGCCGTCGGCACCCCGCAGGAAGTGGAAGTGCTGCACGGCATCGACCTGCAGCTGGCCGCGGGCGAGTTCACCGCGCTGATCGGCCCCAGCGGCTCGGGCAAAAGCACCCTGCTCAATCTGATCGGCCTGCTCGACACCCCGACCGGCGGCGAGCTCTACATCCAGGGCCAGCCGACCCGGCAGCTCGACGACGCGGCGCGCACCGAGCTGCGCGCGCGCACCCTGGGTTTCGTGTTCCAGTTCCACCACCTGATCAACGCGTTCAGCGTGATCGACAACGTGATGATGCCCGCGCGCCTGGCGGGCGCGCCGGCCAGCGCCGCGCTGCGCGAGCAGGCGCTGACCCTGCTGGCCGCCGTCGGGCTGGAGGCGCATGCGCACAAGCGGCCGACCGCGCTGTCCGGCGGGCAGCAGCAGCGGGTGGCGATCGCGCGTGCGCTGATGATCCGCCCGCCGATTCTGCTGGCCGATGAGCCCACCGGCAACCTCGACACCCAGTCGGCCGACGGGGTGTTCGAGCTGTTTCGCCGCTTCAACCGCGAGTTCGGCTGCGCCGTGCTGCTGGTCACCCACGACCCGCGCATCGCCGCGCGCTGCGACCGGGTGATGGAGCTGCTCGACGGCCGGCTGGTGCGCGACAGCAGTGTGCAGGCCGATTCATCTGAGTCGTTATATAGTAACCGTTGAGAATCCCTCTCATATTTCGATCTTCAGATGAAACGCATTGCACCTCCCCTCGCGGCGCGGGGGGCTGCGGCGTGTTTGCTGGGGCTGGCCGTGCTGGCGGCCACACCCATCGCCCGCGCCGCCGACCCCGCGCCAACCCAGCAGCTCGCCCCGTTCGCCGCCCCGGTGCTGCCGCCGCCGACCGAGCTGCAGAACGGTCTGAGCACTTCGCTGCACCTCGACGCCGAAACTTTGGGCGTGGTCGGCGGCCAGGGGCAGCGTGGCGCGGTGTCGCTGGCGGCGTTCCAGGCGGCGCTGTCGCTGGACACGGCCAAGGCCGGCTGGTGGAACGGCGGGCAGTTCGATTTCATGCTGATGGGCCAGCGCGCCAACGGCAATCTGCAGACCCGCACCGGCGACATCCAGCTGCCGAGCAACTTGTGGGCGCCCAATTTCCTGCGGGTGTATCAGGCGACCTATAAGCAGACCTTCGGCCCGGCCTTTGTGCAGGCCGGCATCCAGGACGTCAACAACACCTTTGACGTCACCGATGTCGCGGGCCACCTGCACAACGCCTCGTTCGGCATCAGCCCGACGCTGACCGGCAACGCCAATTTCCCCACCTACCCTGATCCGGGGCTGGGCGTGTACGGCGGGGTCGATCTGGGCGGCGGCGCCAGTGTGCAGGCCGGAGTGTGGCAGGCCGACCCGCCGGGATTGAACGGCGCGCTGCGCCGGGGTTCGCTGCGCATCGCCGAGTTCGACCAGACCTGGGACGGCGGCGAGCACGGCACCACCACCACGCTGAAGTTCGGTGCTTGGCAGCAGCACAACGCCCCGCAAGGCCGCAACGCCGACGGCAGCGGGGTTTACGGCGTCGGGCAATGGACTTGGGACGGCGCCGGTGGCCGGCAATGGGGTGCGTTTGTGCAGGCCGGCTACTCGCCCGCGGCGCCGAACGCGATCCGCGGCTACTTCGGCGCCGGCGCGCGAGTGACGGGGCTGCTGGCCGACCGCCCGCAGGACGTGCTGACCGTCGGCGTCGCCCGAGCACGCGCCGTCGGCCTGCGCGACGAAACGGTGGTCGAGGCGGTGTATTCGCTGCAACTGGCGCGCCACATCTATCTGCAGCCCGACCTGCAGCGCATCCAGAACCCGGGCGGAGTGGCCGGCATGCAGGTCGTCGCCGGGCTGCGGGTGCACATCGAGCAGTAAGCGGCGCGGGCGCCGGCGGCGAGAGGACGGCGCGCGCCAGTCCGGGCGCGCAAGGCCAAACCTAGAATGGCGAGCTTTGCGCGCCTGTGCCGCGCGCCGGATGCGACACACCATGAGCCTGAAATGCGGCATCGTGGGCCTGCCCAACGTCGGCAAGTCCACCCTGTTCAACGCGCTGACGCAAAGCGCCATCCCCGCGGAGAACTATCCGTTCTGCACCATCGAGCCCAATACCGGGGTGGTCGAGGTGCCCGACCCGCGGCTGCAGCAGCTGGCCGATATCGTCAAACCGCAGCGGGTGATTCCGGCGGTGGTCGAGTTCGTCGACATCGCCGGGCTGGTCGCAGGCGCGAGCAAGGGTGAAGGGCTGGGCAACCAGTTCCTCGCCCACATTCGCGAGACCGACGCGATTGTCAACGTGGTGCGCTGCTTCGACGACCCGAACGTCATCCACGTTGCCGGCCGGGTCGACCCGCTGGCCGACATCGCGGTGATTCAGGCCGAGCTGTGTCTGGCCGATCTCGCCACCGCCGAAAAGGCGCTGCAGCGGGCGCAGAAAACCGCCCGCGCCGGCGACAAGGAAGCGAAGCGTCTGGTCGAGCTGCTCGAACGCGTCACTCCGGCGCTCAACGAAGCCCGCCCGGTGCGGGCGCTGGGGCTGTCGGCCGAAGACCGCGCGCTGCTGGCGCCGCTGTGCCTGATCACCGCCAAGCCGGCGATGTATGTCGGCAACGTGATGGAAGATGGCTTTGAGCACAACCCGCTGCTCGACCGTCTGCGCGAACACGCCGCGGCCGAGGGCGCGCCGGTGGTGGCGATCTGCGCCAAGCTGGAGAGCGAGCTCGCCGGCATGGACGACGCGGAAAAGCGCGCCTTTCTCGCCGACCTGGGGCTGGAGGAGCCGGGGCTGAACCGGCTGATCCGCGCCGCGTTCAAGCTGCTCGGGCTGCAGACCTATTTCACCGCGGGTGAAAAGGAAGTGCGCGCCTGGACGATTCCGATCGGCGCCACCGCGCCGCAGGCCGCCGGGGCGATCCACAGCGATTTCGAGCGCGGGTTCATCCGCGCCCAGACCATCGCGTTCGACGACTTCATCGCCTGCGGCGGCGAGCAGGGCGCGCGCGACGCCGGCAAGATGCGCGCCGAAGGCAAGGACTACGTTGTCAAGGACGGCGACGTGATGCACTTTCTGTTCAACGTCTGACCGCGGTACCCACCGGCGCATCGAGCGCCGGCGCCGCAACCGTGGCCGCACCTGCCTCGCCCGGCCTGCCTCTCCGCGCGCCGCCGCTCTGGCCGAGCGTAGGGGGCGGCTGACTTGCCCTGCCCGGCACGAAAACCGCAACCCGGTTAGAGTGCGGTACCTTGCGCGCGCCGCAGAGCGCGCCACCCACAACCGTTCACACCTCGCATGAATTCCGGCATCTGGCTGGCCCTGGCGGCTTACGTCATCTGGGGCCTGTTTCCGCTTTTTTTCAAGGCACTGGAGTCGGTGCCTTCGCTGCAGATCCTCGCCCACCGCATGGTGTGGTCGCTGCTGGTGGTGGTGCTGTTGCTGCTGGTGCTGCGGCGCTGGGCCTGGCTGGCGCAGGTGAAGCGGCAACCGTCCATCCTCGCCCGTTTCGCCGCCAGCGCGCTGCTGCTGTCGACCAACTGGGGGCTGTATATCTGGGCGGTCAACGCCGGGCATGTGGTCGATGCCAGCCTGGGCTATTACATCAACCCGCTGGTCAACGTCGCCTTGGGCGCGCTGCTGCTGCACGAACGGCTGCGGCGGCTGCAATGGGTTGCGGTGGCGTTTGCGGCAGTTGGGGTGAGCGTGATGGCGTTCGAGGTCGGGCATTTGCCGTGGATCAGCCTGGGCCTGGCGTTCAGTTTTGCCGGCTATGGTCTGCTGCGCAAAACCGCACCGCTGGGCTCGCTCGAAGGGCTGGCGCTGGAAACCGCGCTGCTCTGTCCGCTGGCCCTGCTTTACCTGGGCTGGCTCGATCATCAGGGCATCAATGCCTTTGCCGATGCCGGCTGGACGGTACGCGCGCTGCTGATCGCCGCCGGCCCGATCACCACCGTGCCGCTGCTGATGTTCGCCGCCGGCGCGCGGCGGATTTCGTTTTCGCTGCTGGGGTTGCTGCAGTTCGTCACGCCCACGCTGCAGTTCCTGCTCGGCGTGGGCCTGTATCACGAGGCCTTCGGTGCGGCCAAGGCGGTGGGGTTCGGCCTGGTGTGGGCGGGGCTGGCGGTGTTTGTGATCGACAGCCTGCGCAGCAGCACCCGCAAATCAGCCGCGCCGACTGCAGCCAACACCGCGGCGACGGCCGGCACCGCGCCGGCCGCCGCGCAGAACACCGCCCGGGTTCAGGGATAGAGCCCGCGTTCCTCGCGCGCCTGCAGCACCCGCTCGCAGGCGACGACGAAGGCTGCCGTGCGCAGGCTGAGCTTTTTCGCCTCGGCCTTGTCCCAGATGTGCTCGAACGCGCCGACCAGAATCTTGTCCAGCCGCTGGTTGATTTCGTCCTCGCTCCAGAAAAAGCTGGAGAAGTCCTGCACCCACTCGAAGTACGACACAGTCACGCCGCCCGCATTGCAGATCACATCGGGCACGACCAGGATGTTGCGATCGGCCAGCACATCGTCGGCCGCCGGCAGGGTCGGGCCGTTGGCGCCTTCGAGCACCACGCGCGCGCTGGTCTTCGCCGCCCGCTCGGGCGTGACCTGGCCTTCGAGCGCGGCCGGAATCAGCACATCGCAAGGCACGCTCCAGAAGTCCTCGCCGCCAATGGCATCTGCGCCCTTGAACCCCGCGACGCCGCCGGTCTCGCGCACATGCGCAGCCAGCGCGGCAACGTCCAGGCCTTTGGCATTGGCGATCGAGCCGGTGTGATCCTGCACCGCGACGATGTGGGCGCCGTTTTCAGCGAACAGCTCGGCCGCGGTCGAGCCGACATTGCCAAAGCCCTGCACCGCCACGCGCAGACCGTTGAGGTCGATGCCGAGCTTGCGCAGCGCAAACCGCCCGGTGACGAACACCCCGCGCCCGGTGGCCTTGACCCGACCGAGCGATCCGCCCAGCGGCACCGGCTTGCCGGTGACCACGCCGGTCGCCGTGGCGCCGATGTTCATCGAGTAGGTGTCCATCATCCACGCCATGATCTGGGCGTTGGTGTTGACGTCGGGCGCCGGGATGTCCTGCTGCGGGCCGATGATGATGCCGATCTCGCTGGTGTAGCGCCGCGTCAGCCGCTCGAGCTCGCCGCGCGATAAGGTGCGCGGATCGACGCGGATGCCGCCCTTGGCGCCGCCGTAAGGCAGGTTGACCGCGGCGTTCTTCACGGTCATCCACGCCGCCAGCGCCATCACCTCCTCCAGCGTCACGTCCGGGTGATAACGCACCCCGCCCTTGCCGGGGCCGCGCGACACGTTGTGCTGCACGCGGTAGCCCTCGAAATGCCGCACCGTGCCGTCATCCATTTCGATCGGCACATCGACGATCAGCGCGCGCTTGGGATGCTTGAGGGTTTCGCCCCAGCGCGCCAGATGGCCGAGGTGCGGCAGCACCCGGTCGACCTGCGACAGATAGGTCAGCCACGGGCTGCCGGGCTGCGGGCGGATGTAGGACAGATTGCAGACGGGAACGCGGCTGGCCGCGGTTTGTGGACGGTGCTCCGACATGATGTCTCCTTGTGGGTTGTTATCGTGTGGCCGCCCGGGTGGGGCAGCCTTTGGAACTGTACGCTGCTGCAGCGCAGCGTTCCAGCCCTTCACCCGCGCGGAGGCGTGAAAGCTGTATCCAGCCGCTACGCCGCACCAGCACGCTACGAGTCTTCGGGGGCAGCGCATCAGAACACCGTCGCGGAAAACGAAACACCCGCCCGGCGCTCATCGCGCGGGGCGGGTGTTGAGGGTTGCGGGCGCGGCTGGCGGCGTGTGCCGAGGCCGTGTCGCGCCTTGGGCGCGGCAGATCAGGCGGTCAGATCACCTGACCTTTGCTCACCAGCCGGGTCACGACCCAGGACTTGGTCTTGGAAATCGGCCGGCTTTCGGTGATCTCGACCACGTCGTTGAGGTGATAGGCACCGTTTTCATCATGCGCGCTGTACTTTTTCGAGCGGGCGATGAACTTGCCGTAGATCGGATGCTGGATGCGGCGCTCGACCAGCACGGTGACAGTCTTGTTGCGCTTGTCGCTGACCACGCGCCCGATCAGGGTGCGGCGCACCTTGGCGGAATTGGCGTTGTTCTGTTCAGTCATGGTTTAACCCTTGGCCTTCATTTCGCGGATGACGGTGCGCACGCGGGCGATGTCGCGCCGGGTCTTGCCCAGCGCCGCGGTGTTCTGCAGTTGCTGCGTGCCCTTTTGCATGCGCAGGTTGAAATGCGCCTTGAGCAGGCTGTCGAGTTCAGCCTGCAGGCCAGCCAGATCCTTGGTGCGGAGTTCGGATGCTTTCATGGAATTCTCCTCAGCTGCCGAGCTGGCGCGTCACGAAAATGGTGCGGAACGGCAGCTTGGCCGCGGCCAGTTCGAACGCCTCGCGGGCGAGTTGCTCGGGCACGCCCTCGATTTCGTACAGCACACGGCCGGGCTGAATTTCCTGCACGTAGTACTCCGGATTGCCCTTGCCGTTACCCATACGCACTTCGGCGGGCTTCTGCGAAATCGGCTTGTCCGGGAACACGCGGATCCAGATACGGCCGCCGCGTTTGACGTGGCGGGTGATGGCGCGACGCGCCGCCTCGATCTGCCGTGCGGTGATGCGGCCGCGGGTCGTGGCCTTCAGGCCGTACTCGCCGAACGCCACGGTGGCGCCACGCGTGGCCAGTCCGGTGTTGCGGCCCTTTTGCTCTTTGCGGTATTTGCGACGAGCGGGTTGCAGCATGATGGAATCTCCTTACTCGCCAGCGCCGGTGGCGCCGCCCGACTGGGCCGGTCGACGCACGCGCTTGACGGCGGGTTTGTTGTCTGCGGCCTCGCCGCCCGCGGCGGGCGCTTCGCTGCCGGCCGCGTCACGACGCGGGCCCGCGCGGCGTGCAGCCGGGCGACGGGTGCGGCGATCTTCTTCGGCAGGTGCGGGCGCTTCCTTCGCGGCAGGCGCGCCCTTGGCCGGGGTGTCGCCCTTGTAGACCCAGACCTTCACGCCGATGACGCCGTAGGTGGTCTTGGCCTCGGAAAAGCCGTAGTCGATGTTCGCCCGCAGGGTCTGCAGCGGCACGCGGCCTTCGCGATACCACTCGGTACGGGCGATTTCGATGCCGTTCAGACGGCCGGCGGACATGATCTTGATGCCCTGCGCGCCCATGCGCATCGCGTTCTGCATCGCGCGCTTCATCGCACGACGGAACTGGATGCGCTTTTCGAGCTGCTGGGTGATCGAGTCGGCGATCAGCTGGGCGTCGATCTCGGGTTTGCGCACCTCTTCGATGTCCACCGCCACCGGCACGCCCAGACGCTTGGTCAGTTCGGCCTTGAGGTTCTCGATGTCCTCACCCTTCTTGCCGATCACCACGCCCGGGCGGGCACTGTAAATGGTGATGCGGGCGTTCTTGGCCGGACGCTCGATCAGCACGCGCGAGACCGAAGCGTTTTTCAGGCGCTTGGCCAGGTATTCGCGCACCATGATGTCCTCGCTGAGCATCTTGGCGTATTGCGTGCTCGGCGCGTACCAGCGCGAAGCCCAGCCGCGGGTGACGGCGAGGCGGAAGCCGGTCGGATGAATTTTCTGTCCCATATGACTTCCTCAGTTGCCGACGCGGATGTAGATGTGGCAGGTCGGCTTGCTGATGCGATTGCCGCGGCCCTTGGCCCGCGCCGAAAAGCGCTTGAGCGTGGAGCCTTCCTCGACCATGATCGAGGTCACCTTGAGTTCGTCCACGTCGGCGCCGTCGTTGTGTTCGGCGTTGGCGATGGCCGACTCCAGCACCTTCTTGATGATGCCCGAAGCCTTTTTCGGCGAGAACTGCAGGATGTTCAGCGCGGCGTCCACCTTCTTGCCGCGGATCAGATCGGCCACCAGCCGCCCCTTCTGGGCCGACAGGCGCACGCCGCGGAGAGTTGCACGAGTTTCCATGATGTGTCTGCCTTACTTCTTCGCCTTCTTGTCGGCGGGGTGGCCCTTGAAGGTGCGGGTCAGGGCGAATTCGCCCAGTTTGTGACCCACCATCTGATCGCTGATGTACACGGGCACATGCTGGCGCCCGTTGTGCACGGCGATGGTCAGACCGATGAACTCGGGCAGGATGGTGGAGCGGCGCGACCAGGTCTTCACCGGGCGCTTGTCCTTGCCGGCCTGCGCGGCCTCGACCTTCTTGAGCAGGTGCAGGTCGCAGAACGGGCCTTTTTTGAGTGAGCGAGCCATGTCTTCGATCCCTTACTTCTTGCGACGCGACACGATCATGCTCTGCGTGCGCTTGTTGTGACGTGTGCGGTAACCCTTGGTCGGCGTACCCCACGGGCTGACCGGCTCGCGGCCCTCGCCGGTGCGGCCCTCGCCGCCACCGTGCGGGTGGTCGATCGGGTTCATCGCCACACCGCGAACGGTCGGGCGAATGCCCTTCCAGCGGCGCGCACCCGCCTTGCCGTATTGCCGCAGGTTGTGCTCTTCGTTGCCGACCTCGCCCAGCGTGGCGCGGCAGTCGATGTGAATCTTGCGCACCTCGCCCGAGCGCATCCGCACCTGGGCGTGGATGCCTTCGCGCGCCAGCAGCACCGCCGAAGCACCAGCCGAGCGCGCGATCTGCGCGCCCTTGCCCGGCTGCATTTCGATGCAGTGGATGGTCGAACCGACCGGGATGTTGCGGATCGGCATCGCGTTGCCGGCGCGGATCGGCGCTTCCGAGCCGCTCATCAGCTGTGCGCCGACTTCCAGCCCACGCGGAGCGATGATGTAGCGGCGCTCGCCATCGGCGTAGCACAGCAGCGCGATGTGCGCGGTGCGGTTCGGGTCGTACTCGATGCGCTCGACCTTGGCCGGAATGCCGTCTTTGTTGCGACGGAAATCGACCACGCGATAGTGGTGTTTGTGGCCTCCGCCGCGATGACGGGTGGTGATGTGACCGTTGTTGTTGCGCCCGGCCTTCTGATGCTGCGGCTCGAGCAGCGACTTCTCCGGTGCGCCCTTGTAGAGGTTCGGGTGGGTGACCTTGACGACCGCGCGGCGGCCCGCCGAGGTCGGCTTGACTTTGACGACGGGCATTTAGACACCCTCCTGCGCGAAGTTCAGCTCCTGGCCGGCCTTGAGGCAGACGTAAGCCTTCTTGACGTTGTTGCGACGCCCGGCACCGCGCGCGTTGCGCTTGACCTTGCCCTTGATGTTGGCGATCTGCACCGACTCGACGTCGACCTTGAACAGCAGCTCGACCGCCGCCTTGATTTCCGGCTTGGTCGCATCGCGCAGCACGCGGAACACCACCTGGTTGCGCTTTTCCGCGACCATCGTGGCCTTCTCGGAGATCACCGGCGACTTCAGCACCAGCATCAGCCGCTCGTTCTGGATGCTCGCTTGGGTCATGACAGCATCTCCTGCAGTTGCGCGACCGCGCCCTTGGTCAGCACGATCTTCTTGTAGAACAGCAGCGACAGCGGATCGGCATAACGCGGCTCGACCACCAGCACATTGGGCAGGTTGCGCGCGGCCAGATACAGGTTTTCATCTGCGCTGTCGGTGATGATCATCGCCGACTCCAGCCCCATCGCCTTGCACTTCTGCGCCATCAGCTTGGTCTTGGGCGCGTCGACCGTGAAGTTGTCGACCACCACCAGCCGGCCTTCGCGGGCAAGCTGCGAATACAGCGAGCGCATGCCGGCACGCAGCGCCTTTTTGTTGACCTTGTGGCTGAAGTTTTCGTTCGGCGAGTTCGGGAAAATGCGACCACCTCCGCGCCACAGCGGCGAAGAGGTCATCCCCGCGCGGGCCCGACCGGTGCCCTTTTGCTTCCACGGCTTGCGGGTCGAGTGCTTGACGGTACCGCGATCCTTCTGTGCACGGGTGCCCTGACGCGCGTTCGCCTGGAAGGCGATCACGATCTGGTGCACCAGATCCTCGTTGAAGTCGCGCCCGAACACCTCGGGGCTGACGTCCATCTTGGCAGCCGGCTGCCCTTGTTCATTGATGAGTTCGAGCTGCATCACTGACCTCCAGCCGCGGCCTTCACCGCGGGACGCAGGAACACGTAGCCCGAGCGCGCGCCCGGAACGGCCCCTTTGACCAGGATGAGCTGACGCGCTTCATCCACGCGCACGACTTCCAGGTTCTGCACGGTCACGGTCTCGTTGCCGAGCTGGCCGGACATGCGCTTGCCCGGAAACACCCGGCCCGGATCCTGCGCCATGCCGATCGAGCCAGGTGCGCGGGTGGTCACCGAGTTACCGTGCGACGCGCGGTTGGACGAGAAGTTGTGACGCTTGATCGCGCCGGCGTAGCCCTTGCCGATGGACACGCCCTGCGCGTCCACCTTCTGGCCGGCCGCAAACAGCGTGACCTCGACCTTCGCGCCCGGCTGGTAGCCGGCGGCCACTTCGGCCGGCACATTGAATTCCTTGAGGATTTCCGCCGGCTCGACGCCAGCTTTGGCGAGGTGCCCCGCCTCGGCCTTGGTCAGCCGGGAGGGTTTGCGAGCGCCAAAGGCGATCTGCACGGCGCTGTAGCCGTCCACCTCCTGCGTGCGCACCTGCGAGACACGGTTGCCGGAAGCTTCCAGCACCGTAACCGCGACGGATTCTCCGTCATCGGTGAACACGCGCGTCATTCCGACCTTGCGCGCGACAAGGCCCATCGAATGCGAGCTCATTCTTTTCTCCTGCCCGGCTGCGATTGGCCAGGCCCATTGATCAAAAACGGCAGCAGGTTTTCCCTGCTCCAGCAACCCTAATTGGGCCGCCCGAAGAGCTTCCCCCGCAAAGCGCTCAACGCCGCAAAGGAAAGCCGGCAATCATACAACAACAGTCTTCCCACGCACAAGGCGCGGCCGGGTTCACTGCAGCTTGATTTCCACGTCGACGCCTGCGGGCAGGTCGAGCTTCATCAGCGCATCGACCGTCTTGTCGGTCGGGTCGACGATGTCCATCAGCCGCTGATGGGTGCGGATTTCGAACTGGTCGCGGCTGGTCTTGTTGACGTGCGGCGAGCGCAGGATGTCGAAACGCTGCAGCCGGGTCGGCAGCGGCACCGGGCCTTTGACGATTGCGCCGGTGCGCTTGGCAGTGTCGACAATTTCCAGCGCAGACTGGTCGATCAGCTTGTAATCGAAAGCCTTCAGGCGAATACGGATCTTCTGGTTCTGCATGACATTCCTCTTCAAAGAGCGAAGGCTGGCGCGCTGCGGCGCCAGCCTTTGGGGTGATCGGAGTCCCGAAATTACTCGATGATTTTCGCCACGACGCCAGCGCCGACGGTGCGGCCGCCTTCGCGG
>CAYMDM010000072.1:0-13312 GCA_964389235.1 uncultured Burkholderiaceae bacterium | reverse complement strand
AGACCGCGGCGGCGGCTCCCGAGCCGGGTCCTGCCTCTGCCGCGGCGCCCGCGGCTGCGGCGGCGACCACGGTGGCGGCGGCCAAGCCGGACGGTGAGGCGCTGTACAAGAGCACCTGCGTGGCCTGCCACGGCGCCGGCGTGGCCGGTGCGCCCAAGGTGGGCGACAAGGCGGCCTGGGCGCCGATCATTGCGCAGGGCATGGACATGCTGTACGACCGCGCGATTCACGGCTACACCGGCAAGCTCGGGGTGATGCCGCCCAAGGGCGGCTCGACCGCGCCGGACGATCAGGTCAAGGCGGCGGTGGACTACATGGTCGCGCAGTCCAAGTGATCGGTTGAAGGCGCGGCGGCGGGCGCTGGCCCGGCCTGCTGCGCCGACCTTGGGTTGCCGCCTCGCTGCTGTTGCGCACAACCCATGCAGAACAGGCCCGCTGATGCGGGCCTGTTTGTTTTGGGAGTCAGTGCCTCGGTTGGTGCGGCGCTGGCGCTGGGTGAGTCGTGGCGGGGTCGGCTACAGCGGCGCTGCAGGATCGGGCCGGAAGCCGAAAAACGTTGCGGGTGGCGCCGGCAGCGGCGCCAGGGCCAGCACGGACTCGCCCCAGCGCAGCGCATCGCCATCTGCGTTGACGAGTTCGGCCAGCAGCGGCATGTCCAAGCTGTGCAGCAGCGCGGGGCCGCGGTCGGTGGCGAACCACACTCGGCCCTGATCGTCGAGCCAAGCCGATTGCGGCGTGGCGGGCAGGCCGGTGTGGGTGAGGGCCGAAGGCGGGGCATCGGGCGCGGCAGGGGCTTGCAATCGCAGAATCCACGGCGCGGCTTCGAGGCTGACGTAAACCCGCTGCGGGCCGTTCTGGAAGGCCCAGGCGCCGCCGGGCTGCGGGCCGTAGTTGCGGCCGATGAATTCGGCCAGCCCGCGGTGCAGCACCGGGCCGGCGTCGGCCTTGTCCAGCCGGCCATCAGCCAGCCGCGGCCAGACGGCGGGAGCGGCAGGGCCGCCGTGGTTGTGCAGCCACCAGGTGCCGCGGGCGTCAAGCGCCAGCCAGCCGTGGCAGTCCGGCACATCGGGCCAGCGGCGCATCGCGGCGATGACGGAGGCGTCCATGTCGGTCAGCGGTTGGTTTCGGCGCGATTGTCGCGCGCGGACGATGACCCGGCAGCGCGGTCAGTTGCCGTGCAGAAAGTAGTGCAGCAGCCGCGCCGGCAGCCAGTCCAGCCGGCCGGGGATGCGGCCGCGGGCGAAGCCGACATGCCCGCCGCCGGCGGGCTGGTCGAGCCGAACCAGCGCGGGCACGTCGCCGCTGCCCGGCAGCACGGCGCCGGGCTGCATCGGGTCGTTGCGGGCGTTGAGGATCAGCGCGGGCACACGCAGCCGCATCAGGTGCGGCTTGCTCGCGGCGCGCGCCCAGTAGTCGGCAGCATCGCGAAAGCCGTGCACCGGGGCGGTGAAGGCGTCGTCAAACTCGCAAAGGGTGCGCGCGGCGCGCACCCGCCGCGCGTCGGCCAGCCCGGGGTGGCGTTCGATCATGCGCAGCGCCTTGGGCTTGAGGGTGCGCAGGAACATGCGGTCGTACACGGCATGGTTGAAGCCGCGGCAGATCAGCCGCGCGCCGGCGGCCAGGTCGAGCGGAGCGCTGATTGCGGCAATGGCATCGACCCGCTGCGCGGCCGCCTCGCCGTGCTCCTGCGCCCAGCGCAGCAGCGCGTTGCCGCCGAGCGAAACGCCGGCGGCATACAGCCGCGCGCCGTTGCCGCTGGCGGCGTTGAGCGCGGCAAAGCGCGCCAGCATCCAGTCGATTTCCTCGTGGTCGCCCGAGTGGTAAGCGCGCGGGGCGCGGTTGTCCTCGCCCGAGCAGCCGCGGAAATGCGGCACCGCCAGCCGCCAGCCGGCCATTGCGCAGGTGGTGGCGATGGCCTGCACGTAATGACTGGCCGAGGAGCCTTCGAGGCCGTGAAACAGCACCAGCAGCGGGGCGTTCGGCGCGGCTGGAGCGTCGAGCCAGTCGATGTCGATGAAGTCGCCGTCGGGGGTGTCCCAGCGCTGCCGCCGCCATTGCGGCGCGGCGATGCGGCGCGGGCGCGAGCGACTGACCAGCGCCGGAACGATGGTCTGCAGATGCCCGCCGGGCAACCAGGCGGGCGGATGGTAGGCGGGAGCGGCGGGGGGCATGGCAAGGCGCAGGCGTTGAACGTGCAGACGGGAACGCGCCCGGCGCGGGTCTGGATGCGAGGGTGAGAAAAAGCCGAGGTTGCGCCGGGCGGCGGCCGATGGTGCGTCAGTGCAGCACTTCGCCGGGCACCATTGCGTCGAGCGCGGCCATCGGCGTGCCGGGGCTGGCGTGGTGCAGCGCCAGCCGCCAGCCGCCTGCCGTGTGGACGAACACATTGGTCGCCAGCACGAAACCCCATTGCACTTCGTTGTCGGTCTCGATCTGCAGCCGCTCGACCACGCTGTGCACCGCGTGGCTGAGCCCGCTCCAGCGGCGCTGGGTTTCGGCGGTGATGCGCAGCGCGCCCTGCGAAAAGATGTGGGTGAAGCTGTCGCGGATCGCGGCGTGGCCGTCCAGCCGCTGGCCGCCGGGGTGGATGCAGGAGATGTCTTCATCCTCGGCCCACAGCGCCATCACGGCATCGACACTGCCGGTGAGCAGCGCTTCGTAGTAGGCGGCTTCGACGTCGTCGGGCGATTCGGTCCAGCGTACCGAGGGGGGCAGTTTGCTGCGCGGCATGGCGTCTCCGGGGCGGTGGGCGGGGCGGATTCGGCGTGGGGGCGGGTCGGACAAGCGGGGCGAGGGCTCAGCGGAACACCACGGTCTTGTGACCGTTGCGCAGCACGCGGTGTTCGACGTGCCAGCGCACCGCGCGGGCGAGCACGGCGCTTTCCACATCCTGCCCGGCGGCGGTGAGGTCGGCAACGGTGCAGCCATGGTCGACGCGGGCGACGTCCTGCTCGATGATCGGGCCTTCGTCCAGGTCGGCGGTGACGTAGTGGGCGGTGGCGCCGATGAGCTTGACGCCGCGGGCATACGCCTGCGCATACGGCCGCGCGCCCTTGAAGCTGGGCAGAAAGGAGTGGTGGATGTTGATCGCCCGCCCGGCGAGAAATTCGCACAGCTCGGCGCTGAGAATCTGCATGTAGCGCGCCAGCACCAGCAGCTCGGCGCCGCTTTGCTCGAACCGCTCGCGCAGTTGCGCCTCCTGCGCCTGTTTGTGCTGTGCCGAGGCGCCGGCAGCCAGCGGCAGATGGTGAAACGCCACGCCGTAGCTGCGCGCGAGGTCGGCGAAGGTGGGATGGTTGGACACCACGCCGACCACGTCCATGCGCAACTGCCCGGCGCGCCAGCGGTAGAGCAGGTCGTTGAGGCAATGGCCATGCTGGCTGACGGCGATCAGCACCTTGGGGCGGCGGCGCAGATCGTGGATCTGCGCGTCCATGCCGAAGCGCTGGCGTACGTCCTCCAACAGCAGCGCGAGCTTGTCGGCCGCGTCCAGATGCGGCGGGGCGCTGAAATGCACCCGCATGAAAAACAGTCCGGTGTCGGGGTCGCCGAACTGCTGCGAGTCCATGATGTTGCAGCCGGCCTGGTAGAGCAGACCGGCGACAGCATGGACGATGCCGCGGGTGTCGCGGCACGACAGGGTGAGGACGAATTCGGCGGCGTCGGCAGACATGCTGCGGGGGCAGGGCAGGGGCGGTTCAGCGGTGCGCGGATTCTAGGCAGCGCGGGCGCGGGGCGGTTGCTGCTGCCGCGCGGGCGTTGGCCGGTTCAGCGCGTGAGCTGCACGCTGCCCTGCACCGTGAGCTGCAGGGTTGCGGCGCCGCCTTCGAGCGGCAGCGCCGGCGCGGCGGCGGCATCGGCCATCGCCGCGCGCATGACCATCGGCCGCGGCGGCGGGGTGTCGCCCTGCAGCGGGTCGATGCGCACACTGCGCAGGGTGTAGCCGGCATAGCCCAACGCCCGCGCGGCAACGGCGGCCTTGGCCTTGAAGTCGGCGATCGCTGCGTCGATCAGCGCACTCTCTTCCTTGCGGCGCTGCGCCGGCGACACCTCGAAGTGACTGCCGGTGATCATCAGCCCGTCCTGCGCCAGAGTGCCGGCGAGCTGGCCGAGGGTGGCGAAATCGCTGGACTTGAGGATCAGCGTGCCGGCCACCGTCCAGCCGTCGCGGGTGGACTGGCCGTTGCGGTTGACCCAGCGCGGCTGGGTGCTGAAGCCGCCGCTGGCCGCCTGCACGCCCTTGACCGCACGGGCTTTCTGCAGTGCGCCATCGAGCAAGCGGCTGACCTGGGCGGTGAGCGCGGCCGAGTCGGCGCCGCTGCGCTCGGCCGAAAGGGTGAGCACGGCCAGATCGGGGGCAACCTGAACGCTGGCGCTGCCCTGGAGATCGACCACGCCTTGCGGCGCAGCGTCGGCCGCGTGAGCGGCGGGAGTCGCGAGGGTCAGCGCGGCGACGCAGGCCAAGGCGACAGCGGGGGCGGCGAGCAGGCGTGTGGCGAGCCAGCGTGCGGCGCGCCGGGGCAGCAGGTTCATGACGGTCTCCCAAGGCAAGCGAGCGGGCGGCGGGGTGCCGTCCTTAAGGTCAGTCTAAGCGCAGGGGGGGAACATTCATCCGTCGCAATTCATTCCATGCTGTTTTTCGGAGGTGCATGATGCAGACCAGAACCAAGAAGCTGTGGGCCGCGCTCGCGGCCGTGGGCGTGATCGCCGGGGCCGGCACCATGGCCTATCAGTTCAGCTACGCCGAGGCCGCGCCCAAGGTGGAGCTGGGCAACAAGATGGTGCCGCTGTTCAACAACCCGCCGGCGCTGCCCGCGGGGACGAGCACGGTGACCACGGCGCCGAACTTTGCCGCCATCGTCAAGACCTACGGGCCGGCGGTGGTGCACATCAATGTGCGCGGCGAGACCAAGGAAACTGCGGCACCGCAGATTCCCAAGCAGTTCCAGAATGACCCGTTCTTCCGCTTTTTCCAGCAGTTCCAGGGGCAGCAGCGCGAGGTGCCGACCGAGGGGCTGGGATCGGGGTTCATCATCAGCTCAGACGGTCTGATCCTCACCAACGCCCACGTGGTCAAGGGCGCGAGCTCGGTGCGGGTGACCCTGACCGACCACCGCAGCTACAAGGCCAAGGTGCTCGGCTATGACACCAAGACCGATATTGCGGTGATCAAGATTCCGGCGACCAATCTGCCGACGGTCAAGCTCGGCAACCCGAGCAATCTGGAGCCGGGCGACTGGGTGCTGGCGATCGGCTCGCCCTACGGTTTCTACAACACGGTGACCGCGGGCATCGTCAGCGCCAAGAGCCGCTCGCTGCCCGATGACAGCATGGTGCCGTTCATCCAGACCGACGTGGCGGTGAACCCGGGCAACTCCGGCGGGCCGCTGTTCAACGCCAAGGGCGAGGTCGTGGGCATCAACTCGCAGATCTTCACCCAGACCGGGGCGTTCGAGGGGCTGTCGTTTGCGATTCCGATCAACGTCGCCGACCGCGTGGCGCAGCAGATCATCGCCCACGGCAAGGTCGAGCATGCGCGGCTGGGCATCGCGGTGCAGACGGTCACGCAGGGGCTGGCGAATTCCTTCGGGCTGAAGGTGCCGCGCGGCGCGCTGGTCGCGCAGGTGGAAAAGGACAGCCCGGCGGCCAAGGCCGGTCTGCAGCCGGGTGACATCATCCTCAGCGTCAACGGTCAGCCGGTCAACGACTCGGCCGACCTGCCGATGATGATCGGCCTGTCCGAGCCCGGCACCAAGGTGGCGCTGGGCGTGTGGAAGAACCACAAGGAGCAGACCATCGACGCCGTGCTCGGCAGCACCAGCGACAACGTGACCCTGGCCGCCGCCGGCCCTGCCAAGGGCGAGCAGGGCAGCCTCGGGCTGGTGGTGCGGCCGCTGACGTCCAACGAGGAACAGAAGGCCGGGGTGAACCACGGGTTGCTGGTCGAAGGCGCTTCGGGCCCGGCCGAACAGGCGGGTATCCAGCCGGGCGACATCCTTCTGGCGGTCGATGGCAAGTCGGTCACCAGCGTTTCGCAGGTGCGCGACATCCTCAAGAGCGCCGGCAAGTCGGTGGCGCTGCTGATCCAGCGCGGCAACAACCGCATTTTCGTTCCGGTGGACGTGGGTTGATCGCCGCGCGGCCGGGCGGGACATCTCTCCGACCGGTCGCCGCGGCCCAGAACAGGTTTCCTTTCCTCAGCAGTGGTTGGAAGTGTTTGGCGGCGACTTCGGTCGCCGCTTTTTTTCGCGTCCATCTGTGATCGGTGGCTGCGCGCCCGGGCGCGCAGCAGCGCGGGTGCGCCGATGGCGACACCGGCCCTACACTGCCGGCATCGGCAACACACGCAAAGGACACGTCATGCGCATTTCCGACAGACTGCAATCGCTGGGTATCGTGCTGCCGCCGGTGGCGGTGCCGGCCGCGGCGTACGTGCCCTACGTGCAGACGGGCAAGCTGCTGTTTCTTTCCGGCCACCTGCCCAAGCGCGACGGCAAGGTGTGGACCGGCCAGCTCGGCACCGACATGGACACCGCCACCGGCAAGCAGGCGGCGCGGGCGATCGCGATCGATCTGATGGGCACGCTGCAGGCCGCGACCGGCGATCTGGAGCGGGTGCGGCGCATCGTCAAACTGCTCGGGCTGGTCAATTCGGCGCCGACCTTCACCGAGCATCATCTGGTGGTCAACGGTGCGTCCGAACTGCTGGCCGAGGTGTTCGGCGAGCGCGGTGCGCACGCGCGCAGCGCCTTCGGCGTGGCGCAGTTGCCGATGGGCGCGGCAGTCGAAATCGAGCTGATCGCCGAAGTCGAGTGAGCCGGCGATGAACGCCGTCTTCGCCCTGCGCCCGGCCCGTGAGGACGACGCAGTCGCGTTGGCCGAGCTCGCCGCGCAGCTCGGCTATTTCGCCACGCTGGACGCGATGCAGCGGCGGCTGGCCGCGGCGCTGGTCGCGCCCGACCAGGCGGTGTGCGTGGCCGAGGCCGAGGGCGCGGTGATCGGCTGGATCCAGGTGGTGCGGTGGGTGACGCTGGAAAGCGGCGCGTTTGCCGAAATCACCGGGCTGGTGGTCGATGCCGGCTGGCGCGGCCGCGGCGTGGGCCGCGCGCTGGTGCGCTGGGCGCAGGACTGGGCGCAGCAGCGCGGGCTGCCGCGGCTGCGGGTGCGCAGCCGCATGGAGCGGCAGGCCGCACATGCCTTCTACCGCGGACTGGGTTTTGACGCGGAAAAGGTGCAGCAGGTGTTCACCCTGGCGCTGGACGGCGCGATGCCGGGCGCACGATGAGTGCCGCGCAGACGCCCTCGGCGCGCGGGCAATGGCTGTTCGTCGCGCTGCCGCTGGCGGCGGTGGCCACGCTGGCTCTGGCGGTGGCGAGCGGGGCCGGCGGCGCAGTGCTGCTGCTCGCCGCGGCGGGTCTGGTGGCGGCGATCGTCTCTGCGGTGCACCACGCCGAAGTGGTCGCGCTCAAGGTCGGCGAGCCGCTGGGAACGCTGGTGCTGGCGCTGGCGGTGACCATCATCGAGGTGGCGCTGATCGTTTCGGTGATGCTGGGCGCCAAGGGCGAGGAGGCGGCGACGCTGACCCGCGACACCATCTACGCGACCATTCTGATCATCACCGCCGGGGTGGTCGGGCTGTGCCTGCTGCTGGGCGGGCTGCGGCACCACACCCAGGTGTTCCACAACGAGGCGGCGCGGCCGGCGCTGGCGATTCTGGTGGCGCTGTCGGTGCTGACCCTGGTGATGCCCACGTTCACCACCAGCGCCCCGGGCGGGCGCTATTCGCCGTTGCAGCTGGTGTTCGCGGCGGTCGTCTCGCTGCTGCTGTGGGGGGTGTTCATCTTCGGGCAACTGGTGCGGCACCGCGACTACTTTCTCGACGAAACCCCGGGCGATGGCGGCGCGGTCGAGCCTGTGCCGCCGCCGAGCGGCGCGCAGGCGGCAGCCAGCCTAGCGCTGCTGCTGGTCGCGCTGATCGGTGTGGTCGGTCTGGCCAAGACGCTGTCGCCGGCGCTGGAGTCGGCGGTGGCGGCTGCCGGGCTGCCGCGAGGGGTCATCGGCATCGTGATCGCGATTCTGGTGCTGGCGCCGGAAACCGTCGCCGCGGTGCGCGCGGCGCTGGCCAACCGGCTGCAGACCAGCCTGAACCTGGCGCTGGGGTCGGCGCTGGCCAGCATCGGGCTGACCATTCCGGCGGTGGTCGTGGTGTCGCTGCTGCTCGGGTTGCCGATGGACCTGGGGCTGACCGGCAAGGATCTGGTGCTGCTGCTGCTCAGCCTGTTCGTCAGCGTCATCACCCTGGGGTCGCGCCGCACCGACTTCATGCTCGGTGCGGTGCATCTGGTGGTGTTCGCGGCGTTTCTGTTCATGTCGCTGGTGCCCTGACCCGCGCCTCTAAAATGCGCCGGGTTTTGCTTGGCCGGACCGAAATCGAACGACCTTCAGGGAGAAGCGGATGTTTTTTCATTTCAGGATGACTCCAGCACCGAACTTTGCTGGACTACGCCGAAGCCCGATACAGCAGGTTTATCAATAACTTAGGCGCGTTCATCATATGCCGGTGCTTTCTGAAACCTGACCCGGCTTGTGTCCTCATGGCTCCCATGTGGCCCCTGCAAAACGGGTCTTTCAAGGAGTCATCATGGCAAAGATCAAGCTCACAAAGTCCGCAGTTGATGCGGCGCAATCCCAGGCGCAGGCCGTCGAACTCAGGGATACCCTGGTGCCGGGCTTCTTGTGCAAGATTACACCAGCGGGCCGCAAGGTGTTCATGCTCCAGTACCGGACGAACGCCGGGGAGCGCCGCAAGCCTGCCTTGGGCCTATACGGGGAATTGACCGTCGAACAGGCCCGCTCGCTGGCGCAGGAATGGCTGGCCCAGGTGCGCCGGGGCGGCGACCCGGCCGCAGACAAGGCAGCGGCCCGATCGGCCCCTACGGTCGCGGAGTTGTGCAAGAAGTTCATGGGGGATCACTCCAGGCAGCGCAACAAGCCCAGCACGCAGGTCGGCTACCAGAAGTGCATCGACAACAACATCATCCCGATGCTGGGCCGCATGAAGGTGCAGGACGTGAAGCGCCCGGACGTGGCGACGATGATGAAGAAGATGGCCCACAAGCCGGCCGATGCGAACCGCACGTTCAGCGTGATGCGCAAGATGTTCAACCTAGCCGAAGTGTGGGGCTACCGGCCCGACGGCACCAACCCGTGCCGCCATGTCCCGATGTACCCCAACGGCAAGGCCACCCACCTCATTAGCGACGAGGAAATGGGCAAGCTGTTCCGGTATCTCGACTATCTGGAAACCGATGGGCTGGGCCTGGATCATGCGGTTCTGCCGCTGGCCATCCGGCTGCAATTTGAGTTCGCAGGCCGCCGCTCCGAGATTGTTACGCTCCAATGGGATTGGGTCGATCTGGAGAACAGGCGTGTGGTCTGGCCCGACAGCAAGACCGGCGGTATGTCCAAGCCATTGAGCGAGGAAGCCTATCGGCTGCTGTCCACCGCGCCCCGCCAAGACGGATGCCCGTATGTGTTCCCGTCACCGAACCATCCGGGGCAGCACATGACCACGGGCGAGTATTACGGCGGCTGGACGCGCATCCTCAAGCGCGCCGACGTGTCCCATGTGGGCACGCACGGCATCCGCCACCGCTCCGCGACCGACATTGCCAACTCGGGCATCCCCGTCAAGGTCGGCATGGCGCTGACGGCGCACAAGACCGTGGCGATGTTCATGCGCTACGTCCACACCGAGGACAAGCCGGTGCGCGAGGCGGCCGAGCTGGTGGCGAACCGGCGGCAGGCGATCACGGGAGTCCGACGCAATGCTTTAGCACAAGCCACCGCGTCAACCGCATGAGCTATACCGGCCAGGAGCGCCACAAATCCCAGGCAGTGTCTGGGAAATCCGTCTCCTGCGAATTGACCAACAACTCAATGACGCTTTCCTATGCGCCGCCGACGCGGGAGCAGTTGCTGGAGGCACTTGCCATGCTGGAGCGAGTGCGTCCGGAGGACTGTAACGCTGCCGCACAAGAGGTTGTGGGGGCGGTCACATGAGAGATCCTTGCGCTATATATCTGAACGTATATAATCTATGACTGAGAAACGCAAGCTCTTGTACTGGGAAGGTTCCTCGAAGAAGGATTTCAAGGAGTTTCCCATTCCTGTCCAGAAGGACATGGGCGTCGCGCTGTTCGTCGTGCAGTTGGGTCAGACGCCTGATTCGGCCAAACCCTGGAAGGGGTTAGGTTCGGGCGTTTACGAGCTGGTGGAAGACCATCGTGGCGACACCTTTCGGGCGGTCTACACCGTTCGCATTGGCGATGCGGTGCATGTACTGCATGCGTTTCAGAAGAAGTCCAAGTCCGGCATTGCCACACCGCAGCCGGACGTGGAGTTGATTGAGAAGCGGTGGAAGGCTGTGCTTGCGCGTTACGGCGCGAGCGGGAGATCGTGATGACGCGCAAAGACCATTCTCAAGGCACCGACAACGTGCTGGCCGACCTCGGTTTGGACGACGCGGAAGAACTGTCGGCAAAGGCCGTCTTGGCAGTCAAGCTCAATGAGCTGATTGACAAGCGCAGCCTCAGTCAAACCGAAGTTGCGCACATCACCGGCATGACGCAGCCCAAGGTGTCCCAGGTGCGGCGCTACAAGCTGCAAAACATTTCGCTTGAACGGCTGATGCAGGCACTGGTGTCGCTCGACCAGCAAGTGCAGATCGTTGTCCGGCCGGCGCGGCGTGCGCATGCCGCTGGCATCACGGTGGCCGCATGATCTCTGCAGCAGTCATGAGGGTATGGATGATGGTCGCATGTTGACGGGCGGCCAGCAGCCTTGGTGGAACCAATTGAGCGATGCCGTGCGAGGCGTCGCTGTGGAGGGGCTTGTCTTCGTCAAAACTTACCGGCGTGACGGTCGCCCGCCGGAAGAGGTTGTTCTGATGGAGAAGGCGCGCGAGTACGGCGCGCAGGCGGTGTTCTTCGAGGCGGGCCGCAATGGCAAACGCTCGGTGCCGCAGGCCTTCGTGTTTGTCGCAGACGGTCCTGAGCGAGATCATGAGTTTGCGGAGATTCACAAGAAGCTCTGGAGTTGGGGTGGCGTACCCCTGATCTACCGAAAGCTGCCTGGTCAACTGCAACTCTTCAGGTGCGCTCACGGCCCTGACTTCGTGTCTTCATCCGGAGAGCTGGTCTGCAATCCAGTCCGCACTTTGGCATTGGCGTCCACGGTTGCCAGCGACCCATGGTGGAGTGCGGAGCAATTGCGCAACGGCACGCTATGGGATGACACGGCGGCCTGCAAGGTATTGCTGTCATCCAACAAGTCCGCGCACAAGGGTCTCATCACGGCGGTCAAGGAGATCAGCGACGACTTAAATACCGAAGGCATCCTGCCAAGACATTTGCGCCGCAAGCTGCTGATCCTGTCCTTGCTGATCGCATACTTGGAGCAGCGCGAGGTCTTCAAGGATGGTTATCTGGCGCGCTTCCTGCCAGGTGCAGAAAAGTTTTTCCAGGTGCTGGCCAATGGTCCAGCACTCGTGGCGCTGCTTGAGGATCTGGAGAGGCGCTTCAACGGCCACGTATTCTCCTTCAGTGACGCTGACCGCGAGCGCTTGAGAGGCAGCCAGCAACTGATCCGCTTTTCCCGGCTTATCGAAGGGCGCGAGGAGGTTGGCGGTCAGTTGACGTTGTGGCAGCTCTATTCGTTCAAGGACCTTCCCGTTGAACTGATCAGTCACATCTATCAGCTGTTCGTCAAGGATGCCGATAGTTCTGTCTATACGCCACCATTCCTGGTGCGCCTGATGTTGGAGGAGTCGCTGAACTGGGAGCGGCTTGACCGGCTGCAAGAGCGCGGGGAGATCATCCTGGACCCATCGTGTGGTTCGGGTGTGTTCCTGGTCGAAGCCTACAAGCGGTTGGTGCTTCACTGGCGCAGCCGCAACCAATGGCAGAAGCCTGATGTCGCTGTCCTCAAGGGATTGCTTCAGTACGTGCACGGAATCGATCGCGAAGAGGGTGCGATCGAACTGGCCGCCTTCAGCTTGTGCCTGGCTCTTTGTGATGCGCTGGAACCGGAGACCATCCGAGCCACCATCAAGTTGTTCCCACCACTGGCTGGTGAGACGTTGCACTGGTCTTGTTTCTTCGAGGCGAAGGAACAAGGCGTCATCACGGCACCGATAGGGGTCGTTGTAGGCAATCCGCCGTTTGCGTCGAAACTGACGACGCCTGGCGCTGTGCGAAGCTACGAGCGATACAACGCCACGCATGGCACCCTCCCCGACAAGCAGCTTGCCTACCTGTTCCTGCACGAAGCGATGGAGATGGTTGCCGAGGGCGGTGTGCTGAGCATGCTGCAGCAATACAACTTCCTCTACAACCAACAGTCGATTGCCCTGCGTCGGAGCTTCATCGGCAAATGGGATGTGCGTGAGATTCTGGACTTCATTTCAGTGCGTGGGCTGTTCCAGAGGGGCAAGGCCGACACGAAGGTCGTTGTCATCGTCGCCGAAGCCAGGACGGCGCCGGAAGACAGGCAGATCCTGCACGCAACGTTCCGACGCAGCGGACGCTCGGATGCCGAGCAGGGATTCGACATCGACTATTACGACCTGCATTGGCTGCCGAGAGAACTCGCGCTGGAAAACGATGCAGTGTGGAGAGCCGACCTGTTTGGTGGCGGCCGCACGCTGGGCTTTGTCGATCGCCTGAAGAACTATCGGACGCTGGGCGAATACGCGAAGAAGAAGAATTGGAACCACGGCGAAGGATTCATCGAAGGACTGAGTGGCAAGCGTGAGCCTGCGAAGCATATTTCTGGGAAGAAATACGTTCCATCGGACGCCTTGACTGTGGATGGGTTGGACCGCCAGCGCATTACGACTGCCAAAGGCACTCTCTTCAAGACCGCCTATACGAGTGGTCGCTACACACCGCCCATGCTTCTTGTTCGCGAGCAGATGGACCTCCCACATTGCTTGTGGACGGATTCGTACCTTACCTATGGTCAGCAGATCGTAGGGTTCTGTGCGGAGCAGAAGGACATTGCAGCCCTGCGCAAGCTCGACAAATGGATGTCGACATCGCGGCGTGCATTGCAAGCCCACCTTGCATTGGTGAGTCCGCGCTTGTTTGTGCAGAAGGCTACCGCGCTGCAGGCGGACGATGTGTTCTCCATCCTGTATCCTGCAGAAGGCACCCTCGACCTGAGTCCCAACGAATCGATTCTGGTGGACGACATCGTGGACCACTACCGCGACTTCATTCGACTGGGTGAAGACTCCGAGGTGATGAAGAAC
>CAYMDM010000071.1:0-13316 GCA_964389235.1 uncultured Burkholderiaceae bacterium | reverse complement strand
ACCCCGGCGGCTGCGCCTGCTGCGGCCGCGCCGGCTCCCGCAGCGGCTCCGGCCGCCGCCGCCTCGGCCGCCAAGAACCCGGCGGCGTTCATCAACTCGGGCGACAACGCCTGGATGCTCACCTCCACCGCGCTGGTGCTGATGATGACCATCCCCGGTCTGGCGCTGTTCTACGGCGGCATGGTGCGCAAAAAGAACGTGCTGGCGACCGTGATGCAGAGCTTTGCCATCACCTGCCTGGTCACGGTGCTGTGGATGATCATCGGCTACAGCCTGGCGTTTACCGAAGGCAACGGATTCATCGGCGGATTGAGTCGATTCTTCCTCTCCGGCATGGGGCTGGATGCGGCCAACTCGCTGGCCGGGACGATTCCCGAATCGACCTACATGACCTTCCAGATGACCTTTGCCATCATTACCCCGGCGCTGATCGTCGGCAGCTTTGCCGAGCGCATGAAGTTCTCGGCGCTGCTGTGGTTCATCGGCATCTGGCTGCTGGCGGTGTATGCGCCGATTGCGCACATGGTGTGGGGCCCGGGCGGCTGGCTGGGCGGTGACGGCGTGCTGGACTTCGCCGGTGGCACCGTGGTGCACATCAACGCCGGTGTGGCCGGTCTGGTCGCGGCGCTGGTGCTGGGCAAGCGCGTGGGCTACGGCAAGGAGCCGATGCCGCCGCACAACCTGGTGCTGACCATGATCGGCGCCTCGCTGCTGTGGGTGGGCTGGTTCGGCTTCAACGCCGGCTCGGCCGGTGCCGCCAACGACCGCGCCGGCATGGCGATGGCCGTGACGCAGATCGCCACCGCCGCCGCGGCGCTGGGCTGGATGTTCGCCGAGTGGATCGCCCGCGGCAAGCCGACAGTGCTGGGCATCACCTCCGGCGCGGTCGCCGGCCTGGTGGCCATCACCCCGGCCTCGGGCTTCGTCGGCCCGACCGGCGCGCTGGTCATCGGCATCGCTGCCGGGGTGATCTGCTTCTGGACCGCGGTGTACATGAAGGAAATGATCGGCTACGACGACTCGCTCGACGCCTTTGGCGTGCACGCCATCGGCGGCATCGTCGGTGCGCTGCTCACGGGCGTGTTCGCGGTCAAGGCCATCGGCGGCACCGCCGGGGTGCTCGAAGGCAACCCGGGCCAGTTCCTCATCCAGCTCAAGGGCGTGGTCATCACCATCGTCTACGACGCGATCGTCACCTTCATCATCCTCAAGATCGTCGACATGGTCATCGGCCTGCGCGTGACCGAAGAGCAGGAACGCGAAGGTCTGGACATCCGCCTGCACGGGGAGCAGGTGCTGTAAGCGCAGTTCCGGAAGGCGCGGCGTCCCGCCGCCGCGCCCGATGGCGTCTCCTCGTCCTCTCGGGGACGTTTGAACCGCCCGCCCGGGCGGTTTTTTTCTTTCACGACGCGCGCGATGTCCGCCGCGCTGCAGCCGCGGGCCGGCTCTGCAAGAATCGCGGCTGATTCAGCCTTTGCGCCCCCGACCATGATTCCCCACCTCATCACCGCCAGCGGCGACCCGGTTCTCGAACTCGAACAGCGCATCCTCGAAGCGCAGCCGGCAATCGAGCGCTGGTTCCGCCTCGAATGGATGGAGCACACCCCGCCGTTCTACAGCTCGGTCGATCTGCGCAACGCCGGGTTCAAGCTCGCGCCGGTGGACACCAATCTGTTCCCGGGCGGGTTCAACAATCTGTCGCCGGAGATGATGCCGCTGGCCGTGCAGGCGGCGATGGCGGCGATCGAAAAAATCTGCCCCGAGGCCAAGAACCTGCTGGTCATCCCGGAAAAGCACACCCGCAACAGCTTCTACCTGGAAAACGTCGCGACGCTGATGCGCATCTTCCGCCAAGCCGGGCTGAACGTGCGGCTGGGCTCGCTCGATGAAGCCGTGACCGAGCCGCAGCACCTCAAACTGCCCTCGGGCGGCGAGCTGCTGGTCGAACCGCTGGTGCGCAACAAGCAGCGGCTGGGGCTGAAGGACTTCGACCCCTGCACCATTCTGCTCAACAACGATCTGTCGGCCGGCATCCCGCCGATTCTGCAGGGCCTGCACGAGCAATACCTGCTGCCGCCGTTGCACGCCGGCTGGGCGGTGCGGCGCAAGTCCAACCATTTCCACGCGTATGACGACGTGGCCAAGCGCTTTGCCAAGGTCATCGGCGTCGATCCGTGGATCCTCAACCCGTATTTCGCCAAATGCGGGCAGGTGAATTTTCACGAGCGCCGCGGCGAAGAGTGTCTGGCCGAGGCGGTCGACGCGGTGCTGACCAAGGTGCGAAAGAAGTACAAGGAATACGGCATTCAGGAAAAGCCATTCGTGATGGTCAAGGCCGACGCTGGCACCTACGGTATGGGGGTGATGACGGTGCACGACGCCAGCGATGTGCGCGACCTCAACCGCAAGACCCGCAACAAAATGAGCGTGGTCAAGGAGGGGCTGGAAGTCAGCGACGTGCTGGTGCAGGAAGGCGTGCCCAGCGTCGAGCGGCTGCAGGAAGCGGTGTGTGAGCCGGTGGTGTACATGATGGATCACTACGTGGTTGGCGGCTTCTACCGCGTGCACGCCGACCGCGGCCCGGACGAAAACCTCAACGCGCCCGGCATGCACTTCGTGCCGCTGGCGTTCGACGAGCAGTTCAACGTCACCCACCCCGAAGCACCCCCCGGCACCAACGGGCCCAACCGCTTCTACATGTACGGGGTGGTCGCCCGGCTGGCGATGGTCGCGGCCAGCTACGAGCTCGAGCGCACCGACCCCGAGGCCGAGCTGGCCTGAACCCGCCGCATCGTCATGCAGCTTCTGTTCATTGCCGACCCGCTCGACGGGTTCAAGATCCACAAGGACTCGACCTACGCGATGATGCGCGAGGCGCAGTCGCGCGGCCACACCCTCTGGACTTGCGAAGTCGGTGATGTGCATTGGCGGGCCGACAGCGGCCAGCACCCCGGGCCGGTGCGCGCGGCCTGTCGGCAGATCGTGTTGCAGCCACCCGACGCGCAGGGTCACGGCTGGTGGCGGGTGGCCGAGGTGCAGACCGCGGCGCTGCGCGAGTTCGACGCGGTGCTGATGCGCAAGGACCCGCCATTCGACAGCGAGTACTTCTACGCCACCCATCTGCTGCAACAGGCCGAGCGCGAGGGCGCGCGGGTGTTCAACGCGCCGCAGGCGCTGCGCGACCATCCGGAAAAGATGTCGATTCTGGAATGGCCGCAGTTCATTCCGCCCACGGTGGTCAGCCGCAGCGCGGCCGAGCTCAAGTCGTTCTGCAACGACCATCACGACGTGATTTTCAAGCCGCTGGACGGCATGGGCGGCACCGGGATTTTCCGCGTGCGCCGGCAGGCCGACGGTAGCCCCGATCCCAACCTCAACGTGGTGATCGAAACCCTGACCGCCGGCGGCAGCCGCACGGTGATGGCGCAGCGCTTCATCCCGGCGATCGCGCAGGGCGACAAGCGCATTCTGATCATCGATGGCGAGCCGGTGCCGTATTGCCTGGCGCGTATCCCGCAAGGCGGCGAAACCCGCGGCAATCTCGCCGCCGGCGGACTGGGGCTGGCGCAGCCGCTGAGCGAGGCCGACTGGGGGATCGCCCGCGCGCTCGGGCCGGTGCTGGCTGCACGCGGGCTGCTGCTGGTGGGCATCGACGTGATTGGCGAGCACCTCACCGAAATCAACGTCACCAGCCCGACCTGCTTTCAGGAAATCACCCAGCAGACCGACTGCGACGTCGCGCGGCAGTTCATCGACGCACTGGAGCGCCGCGCCGGCTGAGCAGCCGCGCGCCATCCCATCGCGGCATCGCGCACGGGCTGCGGCCGGGTGACGGCGGGTCTGGCTGCGTCCGGCTCGCGGCGTACGACCGAGAAAACCGCGGGACGACTCGCTGCGCTGGTTGCCCTGGTCGCAGGGCCTCGGCGGCTTTACTCTGCGCGGTCGCCGCCCGCGGCCGACGGACTGACCCGCCGGCGGCGCGGTTCTGGCAGACTGCGGGAAACATCGCCTGCGTTCCATGCCCCAACTGCCCCACGCCACCCGCTCCGCGCGCATTCTGTTCGCCGCGCTGCTGCTGATGCTCGCCGCGGTGGCGGCCACGGTGTCGATCGCCCTCGACCAGCCCTGGCTGGGCCTGGATCTGGTCGCGCCGGCCGAGGGCCCGGGGCTGCGCGTGACTCATGTCGCACAGGACGCGCCGGCGCGCGCAGTGCCCGAGCGCGCGCGGCTGCTGGCGCTGGCCGCGCCCGACGGCAGCGGCGCCGTGGCGCTGCAACCCGAAGACCTGATCGAGGAGCCGGACTTTCTCGACCGCTACACCGATGTGCAGCGGTTTTTCGCCCGGCAGCAGGCGATCGCCGCGCTGCTGCGCGGCCCGGCGCAGCTGGTGTGGATGGACGACGTGAGCACCCACCTCGCCCGGGTGCAGCCGCAGCCGATGCGCCCGCTGCGCAGCCTGCCGCTGGCGTTCTGGTTTCAGCTGCTTTGCGGCGGCGCGGCGTTGCTGCTGGGCGCCTGGGTATTCGCGTTGCGGCCGGGGTCGTGGGCGGCGCGGCTGTTCGGGCTGAGCGGGCTGCTGCTGCTGCCGACCACCTTCACCGCGGCGATCTATTCGACACGCGAACTGGCGCTGCCCGAGGCGTGGTTCGTGCCGCTGTCGGCGATCAATCACTTCGGCGCGGTCGGCTTCGGCGGCGCGCTGGCCGCGCTGTTCCTCGTCTATCCGGCAACGCTGGCGCGGCCGTACTGGCTGCTGCTGCTGCCGCTGTGGGTCGGCGGGGCGTGGGCAGTCGATCAATGGCAGCTGGTGGACAGCACCAACTGGGGGGTGCGCGCGCCCATCCTCGCCGAAATGCTGCTAGCCGTCGCGCTCGCCGTGGTGCAGTGGCGGCGCAGCACCCGCCGCGCGGCCGACCGCGCGGCGCTGCGCTGGTTCATCATCGCCGCGGCGTTCGGCAGCGTGCTGTTCGTGATGGCCACGCTGGGGTCGCGGCTGGTCGGGGTGCTGCCGCCGCTGACCCAGGGCTACGCCTTCGGCTTTTTCCTGCTGATGTACATCGGCCTGGCGCTGGGGGTGGGGCGCTACCGGCTGTTCGACATGGACCGCTGGGCCTACCGCGTGCTGCTTTGGGCGGTCGGGCTAGTACTGGTGGTGGTGATCGATCTGGTGCTGGTGCTGGCGCTGGGCTGGCAGCAGGATCTGTCGCTGGCGTTCACCCTGCTGCTGGTCGGTCTGCTGTATCTGCCGCTGCGGCAATGGCTGTGGGCGCGAATGGTGCGCAGCCGGCTGCCCGCGGTGGACCGGCTGCTGCCCGAGGTGATCGACGTCGCGTTCACCCCGGCGCAGGCCGAGCGCGAACGGCGCTGGGTCGGGCTGCTCGACCGGTTGTTCCAGCCGCTGCAGAACACCCCGGGGCTGGACGGGCCGTGCGCTGGCCGGCGCGGCATCGTCGAAGACGGCTCGGCGCTGGCGATACCGGCCGCGGGCGGGCTGCAGCCGCGCTGCCTGCAGGGGCGCAGCGAAGGGCTGCGGCTGTTCACCGTCGACGACCAGATCCTCGCCGACTCGCTGGCGCGGCTGCTCGACCAGGCGGCCGAGGGGCGCGACGCGATCGAGACCAATGTGCAGCGCGAACGCGAGCGCATCGCCAGCGATCTGCACGACGACATCGGCGCCAAGCTGCTGACCCTGCGCCACATGATTCAGGGTGAACGCGAGCAGGCGCTGCTGCTGACCACCATCGACCAGGTGCGCGCCATCGTGCGCGGGCTGCAGCAGCCGGCGCAGCCGTGGGACGAGTTCGCCGCCGACCTGCGCGCGGCGATTTCGCAGCGGGTGGCCATCGCCGGCATGTTGCTGGACTGGCCGCCGCCGCTGATCGCCGGCGAGGACGGGAAACCCGCCCGACTGCCTCCGCCCAGCCCGCAGGACACCGCGCAGCAATACCACCTGCGCGCACTGCTGCAGGAGGCGGTGAGCAACGCCATCCGCCACGCGCGGGCGCAGACCGTACATGTGCGCATGATGCTCACCAAGCTGGGCGACCTGCATCTGGACATCACCGACGACGGCATCGGCATGGAACTGGAAACCGCCGGCGAGGGCACCGGCCACGGGCTGCTGAGCATGCAGGCGCGCGCCCGGGCGATGGGCGGGCACATCAGCTGGAGCAAGGTCGTCCCGCCGGGCGCCGACCCCGAGCAGCACGCCACCGGCACCCTGGTCGCGCTGCGCGTACCGCTGCGCCGCGCCGCGCAGCGCCCGCGCGAGGTGTGACGGCAACCGGCCTGCGGCAGCGCGGCGCGTCACTGGCGCCAGGCCCGCAGCCCGCGCTCAATCGCCGGGCATTGGGTTTTCCCTAATACCCCCATCAGTATTGCCGATTGGATCGGTCATCGGGGTTTCCCTAGACTGCCGAACAGCAGCGCAACACCCCGCCCCGGCGGGCGCGCTGTGCCAGTAACCTCAACCCACAAGGAGCAACCATGGAACAAAACGATGCCGTCGTCGGACTGCCCCGTCTCAACGAACCCGCGCCGAATTTCATCGCCAAGACCACCCACGGCGACCGGTCGCTGGCCGACTACAAAGGCAAGTGGCTGATCCTGTTTTCACACCCGGCCGATTTCACCCCGGTGTGCACCACCGAGTTCATGGGCTTCGCCCGCAACCACGACAAGTTCAAGGCGATGAACTGCGAACTGCTCGGGCTGTCGATCGACTCGATCTTCGCCCACCTCGCCTGGGTGCGGTCGATCAAGCAGAACTTCGGCGTGGACATTCCGTTCCCCATCATCGAAGACCTGAAGATGGACGTGGCCCGTGCCTACGGCATGATCCACCCCGGCGCTGCCGACACTCAGGCCGTGCGCGCCACCTTTTTCATCGACCCCAACGGCATCCTGCGCGCGATGGTCTATTACCCGATGAGCAACGGCCGCTCGATCGACGAGTTCGTGCGGCTGCTGCAGGCGCTGCAGACCAGCGACAAGTACGGCGTGGCCACGCCGGAAGCCTGGTGCCCGGGCGACAAGGTCATCGTCCCGCCGCCCAAGACTACCGCGGCCGCCGAAGAGCGCGTGACCGAAGGCCCGAAGCAGGGCATGGAAGTCACCGACTGGTACTTCTCCAAGAAGTCGGTCTGAACGCCCGGACCGGCGCGGCGGGTTTGCGCCCGTCCGCCGTATCGGCCCAGAAACAGACGCCCGCGATACGCGGGCGTTTTTTTGTCGCCGCCGCCGGGCACCCATGCTGCGCCGCAGCATGTAGGTATTTTGTTGCTGGGCATCGCTGCCGCCGATACTTTTCCAGAGTATCGGATCGATGTTTATGTTGCGCTGCAACTCAGTGAATTCCCTAGATTTTTGGCCGCTGCGGCGTCAGCGCTTGGTCAGCAAGCCTGCAAACAATCCGCAGCGTCAGTGACGTGCGGTTACATCCCGGCCGTCCTGCCGCCCGGCGGCGCAACCCCGCCGGCCCGACCACAACGCAGGAGACTGAGCATGGCTTCTATTCCGATGGGCGCGCCGCGGGCGCGACCGATGACCGCCGAGGAGCGCAAGGTCATCTTCGCCTCATCCCTCGGCACGGTGTTCGAGTGGTACGACTTCTACCTCTACGGCTCGCTGGCGGCGATCATCGCCAAGCAGTTCTTCGCCGGCCTCGATCCGGGATCGGCCTTCATCTTCGCGCTGCTGGCGTTTGCCGCAGGCTTCATCGTGCGGCCGTTCGGCGCGCTGGTGTTCGGGCGCCTGGGCGACATGATCGGGCGCAAGTACACCTTCCTGGTCACCATCCTGATCATGGGCCTGTCGACGTTCATCGTCGGCCTGCTGCCCAACTACGCCGCGATCGGTGTGGCCGCGCCGGTGATCCTCATCGGCCTGCGGCTGCTGCAGGGTCTGGCGCTGGGTGGGGAGTACGGCGGCGCCGCCACCTACGTGGCCGAGCACGCCCCCGGCGGCAAGCGCGGCGCCTACACCTCGTGGATCCAGACCACCGCGACCCTGGGGCTGTTCCTGTCGCTGCTGGTCATCCTCGGCACCCGGCTGGCGATGGGCGACGATGCGTTCAACGCCTGGGGCTGGCGCATTCCGTTCCTGGTGTCGTTCATCCTGCTGGGCATTTCGGTGTGGATCCGGCTCAAGCTCAACGAAAGCCCGGCCTTCGTCAAGATGAAGTCCGAAGGCAAGGCGTCCAAGGCGCCGCTGACCGAGGCGTTCGCGCGCTGGGGCAACCTCAAGTACGTGATCCTCGCGCTGCTCGGCCTGGTCGCCGGCCAGGCGGTGGTGTGGTACACGGGGCAGTTCTACGCGCTGTTCTTCCTCACGCAGACCCTGAAGGTCGACGCGGTCACCGCCAACCTGCTGATCGCCGCTGCACTGCTCATCGGCACGCCGTTTTTCGTCGTGTTCGGTGCGCTGTCGGACAAGATCGGCCGCAAACCGATCATCCTCGCCGGCTGCGCGCTGGCGGTGCTGACTTACTTCCCGCTGTTCAAGGCGCTGACCCACTACGCCAACCCGGCGCTGTATGACGCGGTGCACAGCGCGCCGGTGCTGCTGACGGCCGACCCCAAGGAGTGCAGCTTCCAGTTCAACCCCACCGGCACGGCCAAGTTCACCTCCTCGTGCGACATCGCCAAGCAGATGCTCGCGGCCAACTCGGCCAGCTACGAGACCAAGCCCGGCACCGGCCCGGCGACCATCCAGATCGGCAGCAAGACCATCACCGTGGCCGGGGCCAAAGACCTGCCGCCCGATGAGTTCAAGGCCAAGGAAAAAGAGGTGAAAAAGGAGATCGCCGACGCGCTCAAGCTCGCCGGCTACCCGGCCAAGGCCGACCCGGCGCAGATCAACTACCCGATGGTCGTGGCCATCCTCGCGCTGCTGGTGATCTACGTGACCATGGTCTACGGCCCGATCGCCGCGGCCCTGGTGGAGCTGTTCCCCACCCGCATCCGCTACACCTCGATGAGCCTGCCGTATCACATCGGCAACGGCTGGTTCGGCGGCCTGCTGCCGACCATCGCCTTCGCTCTGGTCGCGCAGAACGGCAACATCTACTACGGCCTGTGGTACCCGATCATCGTCGCCGCGGGCACCTTCATCATCGGCCTGCTGTTCCTGCCCGAAACCAAGGACCGCGACATTTACGCCGAAGACTGACGGCCCGCCCTCTCGGCCGTCCCCGCCTGCGCCCAACCGCGCAGGCGGCTTGTCCAGCCCGCGGCAGCGGGCTTTTTTATTGCCCGCCGCCCGCTGGCGCAGTGTGGGCCGTGGTGCGGCCAAGCAGGCACGGCGCCTGCACCAGCCGGCCGTTCCACAGCCCCAGCGCGCTGCGCACCGCCACCGCGGCCCAGGCGCCGGTCAGCGCGACGATGAGCATCGCGGCAAACCCGGTGAAAAACGGCATGCCGGTGCGCAGCCCCAGGGTCAGGGTGGTGGCGGTGTAGACGCCCACGGGGAACGTGAAACCCCACCAGCCGAGGTTGAACGGCAGGCCGCGGCGCATCTGGATCGCGGTCAGCGCAATCGCGGTGACCAACCACCACAGCCCCAGCCCCCACAGCACCAGCGCGCCGACCAGCCCCAGCGGCCCGGCCAGCGCCGCTACCGGTGCCAGCACCGTGCCGGCAAAGGCGTGCGGCGCGGCGCCGCCCAGGGTCAGCAGCGCGAACGCGCCGGTGCCGATCGGCCCCAGGCTCAGCCAGGTGGACACCCCGAGTTCCTTCGGCGGCAGTTTGTGCAGCGCCAGACGCAGGTACAGCACGGTGAGGATGCCCAGCGCAATCGGCACCGACATGCCCCACAGCGCGTAACCCGCAACCACCAGGGTCTGCGCCTGCGCCGCCGGCAGATGCGGCGCCAGCACCCCAGCGCTGGAAGCCGCGACCTCGGCCGGCACCACCGGCAGCAGCCACACCCCGGTCATGCGCTCCAGCGCGTGGTCCTGCACGACGAACTGGTACAGCGGCACCAGCCAGCCAATGGCCAGCGACAGCGCCACGTCCACCCACCACAGCGCCACCGCCGCCTGCGCCGCCGCGGCATCGCCCGGGTGGAACAGCACCAGACCATTGGCCAGAGGGATCAACGCCATCGGAATCGCGCCGAGGAACATCGACTGCACCGGATGCCGCAGCAGCGGCATCGCGTCCTCCAGAAACAGCGCCCAGCGCAGCAGAAACAGCGCGCTGAACGCGACGAACAGCGCTGCATCGAGCACAAACAGCGCGTGGGCAAACGCGTGCAGCCCGGCGATGTGCGCCGGAAACTGCGCCAGCAGAATGAAAGTGATGCCGGTGCCCATGTTGACGGTGAACCAGTTCGGGGTGAACTGCCGCACCAGTTCCCAGCGGCTGGGCAGCGCGTGGAGAGGTTTCCAGTAAGACATGGTGTTGGCTTTCGGATAGGGTGTTGGAATCGACGTCCAGCCAATCCTAGGGTTCCACCGGACAGATGAAAAACGGTTTGTTTTTATTTTATTGATCGGTTTTTTTTATATAGCATCTCCAGGGTCGGCAAAGCGCCGCGGGCCGCGTTGCTTGAACAGAAAAAACCGTCCGCACGCGCCGCGCGCGGATTGCCCGCCGCCGTGTATCCCACTCGTCGCCTGTCCAGCCTCGCCTTCCCGCGCTCCCATGCACCCCATTCACCCCGCGCCGATCGACCGCTTCCGCCGCCGCCTGCTGCTGGCGCCGCTGCTGCTCGCACTGCCGGCGCTGACTCGGGCGCAGGGCGCTTCGGCAGCCGCTGGCGCGGATATCGGCTTCACCGCCGACTGGTCGGTGCGGCTGGAGCGCGACGGCACCGGCAGCGACGCCAGCGGCGCCCGGCTGCTGGCGCTGCTGTCGGCGCTGGGCGGCACCGACGGCATCGCCAGCGCGCAGGACGTGGTGCAACTGCCGGCGGGCGACAGCGGCGCGTATCGCATCAGCAGCACCCTGACCCCGCGGGGCGCGCTGGCCACCCTGCTCAAGCGCCTGCGCTGGCTGCGCAGCGCGGCAGGCACGCTGCGCGACGGGGTGCCGCATCTGGCGGTGGCGACCAACCAGCGCGGCGACGACCCGCGGCTGACTGCGCGGCGCGAGGGCAGCCGGCTGCTGCTGCAGGAGGGCAGCGGCGAGGTGCGCAGCATCAGCGCTCCGGCGGCCGTGCTCGACGCGCTGAGCTGGCAGTGGGGCTATCTGCGCCGGCCGGTGCCCACCGCCGCGTTCGACCAGCCGCTGCTGATCAAGGACCGGGTGATGCCGGCGCGGGTGGTGCCGCAGCCCACCACCCTGGCATGGAACGGTCAGAACGCCGCGGTGGTGCTGCTCGATGCGCAGACCCCCGACTCGGCGGCGCGGCTGCGGGTGTGGCTGCGGCGCAGCGACGGGCTACCGCTGCAGGTCGCGCTCGGCCTGGGCGAGCGTTATGGGCTGGACGTGATCCAGACCCTGCAGCAAGTGCCCGCTGGGCTGTGATCGCCACGCATGCCACGACCGCGCCGGCGGCCCGGAGCGCTCCCCACAGCCGCTTGTTCAAGCCGCTCTTTGGGCCGCTCTTTGGGCCGCTTTTCAGGCCGCCTTTTCCCCCAGAACCTCGCCGGCTGCGGCCTGCTGCTGCCTCAACTGGTCGGCCACGCCCTGCATCGCCCGATCCATCAGCCCCTCGGCCTGCAGCGGCAGGATCAGCCCCTGCGCGGCCATGCGTTCGAGCGCGCGGCGGGTCATCGAATGGGCACGGCCGCCAACCTTGCTGGAGAACATGTAGAACAAGCCCTGCGGGCTGCGCCAGGTGAGCTGGGCGCGGGCGCTGCGACCCTGGATCTGCAGCTGCACCCAGCTGCCGATGTCCAGCCCGGCGATGAGCTGCTGCACTTCGGCCGGGGACAGCAGCGCGACTTCGCCGGCCGACGGATTCGCCGCCTCGCCCTCGGCCGCCGCCTCGCCCTGCGCTTCCGGCGCCTCGGGTAGGTCGGCAGATTCGATCAGTCCGCTGGAAGTCTTTTCGTCGGGCCGCACCACCGCCTCGGGCAGCGCGGCTTCGGCCGCGGGGCGGCGCTGGGTGCCGTGCAGCAGCCTGGCCCATTCGCGTTGCAGCAGCAGCGCGTCGTCGCGCGACACGTCGTGCTGCTCCGGCCCCTGGCCTCGCACCGCCTGGGCGTGCGCCTGCATCAGCCAGGAAAAGAACTCCTGCCGCCGCTCGGGTGGCAACGCGATCAGATCCAACCCCTCGCCCAGCCGCCGCACCAGCAGCGGCAGCAGCTTGACCAGGGTCTTGCGGTCGGCCTCGGCGGTCTTGGGCTGCACACTCCAGATCAGATCGCTGGCGGTCTGCTTGTAGGCCTGGGTGGTGTCGGCGTCTTCGCCATAGCGCAGCACCGACTCGGCCAGCACCGTCGACCAGTGTTCGAGCATGAAATCGCGCAACTGCACATGGGTGTGCAGCCGCGCGAACACCCCTTGCAGATGGTGATAGAGCGCGCCGTGCAGCAGGCTACGGAACTCGGCGCGGCGCAGCGCATCGACGGCGACGGCCTGCTGCTGCTCCTGCACCGCCGCGCTTTCGGCGATGTGGCGCTGCAGGTCGTCGAGCTGGCGCTGATAGATGCCGGCGTCATCCTCGTCGCTGTTGATGATGGCCTCGACCATGCGGGCCAGCGCCGGCAGGAACCGCTGTGCCGCGGGCTCGTCGGCGCTGCTGAAACCGGCGCTGTATTCGGCGACGCGGTTGAGCAGCTTGCGCGTCGGATGGTTGCGCGAGGAAAACAGCGTCGCATCGCGCAGCCCCAGCCGCAGCACCGGAATCTGCAGCCGCGCCAGCTGCGCCTTGACCGCGGGCAGCAGCCGCTCGTCGGCGAGGATGTGGTCGAACAGCAGCGACACCACGTCGATGGTCAGCCGCTCCAGCGGCCGGCTCGCCGCCTCGTACAGCGCGGCGCGGTGCTGGTCGATGAGGTTGGTCACCGGTGCACTGGCGCCGTCGGCGTCGAGCCGCACGTCGCGCAGCCCCAGCCGATCGGTCAGCAGCAGGCGGTCCAGCGCGTCGCGCAGCCGTGGGTCCAGCGCCAGCGCGCGGCCGAAGGTGGAGTTGGGCGCCCCGGTCGGGCCGAACCCCGAGGGCGCGAATCCCGACGGCGCAAAGCCGCCGTCGGCCAGCGCGCCGGCCGCGTCCAGCGCGGCATCCAGGCGGCGCCAGTCGCAGTTCAGGCGGCCAGCCTCATCGTCCGTCAGTTGAACCAACTCCAGCAGGAAGTGAGGCCGGACGAAGGTGAGCCCGCCGTGAGGGATCGCGCCGATGTAGGCCATCTGCTGGCGCATGTCGGCGGT
>CAYMDM010000070.1:0-13364 GCA_964389235.1 uncultured Burkholderiaceae bacterium | reverse complement strand
ATCGTCAACGATTATTTCGCTCGTCTGCGACGACGTCATTCATGCGATTGCCCTGGCCTGCTCGCTGCCCTCCTGCGGGAACACCGAGCAGGTGGCATAAACCAGCCGCCCGCCCGGTGCGAGCAGCGGCCACAGCGCGTCGAGCAGCGTACGTTGCTCGGCGGCGAGGGTGTCGATGTCCTCGGCGCGGCGCAGCCAGCGGATGTCCGGATGGCGGCGGTCGATGCCCGAAGCCGAGCACGGCGCGTCGAGCAGGATGCGGTCGAACGGCCGGCCGTCCCACCACTGTGCGGGCTGCGCGGCGTCGGCGGCGCGCAGATCGGCATGCAGGCCGAGGCGGCGCAGGGTTGCGTCCACCCGTTGCAGGCGCTGCGGGTCGCGGTCCAGCGCCAGCAACTCGCAGTCAGTGCGTTCGAGGATGTGCGCGGTCTTGCCGCCGGGCGCTGCGCAGGCGTCGAGCACCCGCTGCCCCGGTTGCGCGGCCAGCAGCGGCGCGGCGCGCTGCGCCGCGGCGTCCTGCACGCTGACCCAGCCTTGATCGAAGCCCGGTAAGGCGTCGACGCCGACTGCGTCCCGCAGCACCACCGCCTGGTCCAGTGTCGGGTCGGCGGGGGCGAGTCCGATCAGTCCGGCATCGGCCAGTGCAGCGAGGTAGTCGTCGCGGCTGATGCGCCGCAGGTTGACGCGAAGAATCAGCGAGGGCGGGCGCTGCGCGACGGCCATGATGTCCGCCCAATCCTGCGGGTAGGCGCGCTGCAGGGCATCGCGCCACCACCCGGGGTGATTGGCGCCAGGCGTGTCGGCGGGCGCGGGCGCACTGGCGGCGCGGCGCAGCAGCGCGTTGACAAAGGCCGCCGCGTGGCGAAGCTCGGGGCTGCGCTTGCAGGCCTCGACGGCCTGATCGACCACGGTGTGCGCGGCATACGCCTCGCGCTGTCCTGGCCGCAGCAGGGTCAGCGCCACCAGCAGCAGATCGCGCAGCAGCGCCGGCGGCGGTTTGCGTTGCAGGGTCTGCAATTGCCGTCGCGCGGTGCCCAGCTCGCGCAGGGTGGCAAACGCCAGCGCCTGCGCAGCGCCGCGCTCGCCAGCATCCCAGTGATGCCGGGCCGCCAGTTGCGGCAGCGCGCTGGCCAGCGATTGCCCGCCCTGCACCGCGCCGATCAGGCGTGCAGCGGCGAGCAGGTCGCGCCAGAGCGGGCGGCGAATGGAGGCAGTAGAGGAAGAATGAACCGAGGCATGCACCGCGGCATTATGACCGCCGCGGTGCAGCGTTCACCCTGCACGGCGGTTGGCCTGAGCCGAGGCTCGCCGTGCGCATCTGCTCAGGGGCAGATGTAGGCGTAACCGTCGCGGTACTGCAGGTTGGCGGCTTCGGCCACGCCCGAGGGGACGATGGTGGCGTCGAGCAGCACGCGATCTTTGTCGATCTTGCGGCTGGTGAGGGTGTTGTTGCACACCCGGAACGACACGCCCTGCGCGGCGAGTCCGCCGATCAGGCCGGCGAACTCCGCGCCCTTGCCGTCGACGGCGCCGTTGAGCATGAAGTCGATGCCGGCGCCGTTGCCGACGACCACGATTTTCGCAGTCGGGTCGGCGGCGAGGTGGTTGCGCACATTGCCCAGGCAACGCGAGGCCTGCGCATCACCCTGGGTGACGTGGTAGACGACTTTGACGGGACCCTTCTTTTCTTCGCGCCCATCGGCGCGGGCAACGGAAGCGGTCATCAGGGTGGCGGCACCAACGGTGGCGGCGGCCAGCATCTGCCGGCGCTTGGGGGTTTGCATGGTTGTCTCCTCTGCAAGTTGCGGTGATTTCGCTCTGCGCGGCGCGTCGCGCGCCGCATGGCGTTACGCGGGCGAACACTTGGCCCACCCGTCGCCGCAATGATGCCTGGGAACCGAGCCCTGCACAAACGGCGGGGCTTGCGCCCCGCCTTCCGTTGGGCGCAATCAGGCCGGATCAGCTCAGGCTGTCGCGCCAGATGTTGATTGCCCAGGCATCGGCGTAGACCGCTTCGACCTCGGACAGATCGGCAGAGATACCACCCGACCCCGGCACGGTGAGGAAGGTTTTTTCCTTCTCGTTGTACTGATGCACGGTGCACACATGCACGGCCTTTTCATAGGCGACCATGCTGTAGCAGGTGTTCATCACCACCGGGCTGGGGTTGACCGGCTGGTCGTACAGCATCGCGATGATCGCGGCGGCCGCGACCTTGGCATGCTGGTTGGCCATGTGGCCGGACTTGGGCATCAGCGGAGAGATCTGGATCGAGTCGCCGAGCACATGAATGTCCTTGTGCACGGCCGACTCGAAGGTGCGGTAATCCACCGCGCACCAGCGTCCGTTCATATTGGCCAGCCCGGCGCGCTGCGCGATCACCCCGGCGCGTTGCTGGGGGATGACATTGACCACGTTGGCCTTGAGCGGCGCATCGACCTCGAACTCGATTTCGTTGGTCTGCGCGTTCACCCCGACGGCCATGCGGTTGGGGATGTACTCGACCATGCCCGGATACAGCTCGGCCCAGGCCTTCTTGAACAGCGGCTCCTTCGATTGCACCTTGTCATTGGCGTCGAGGATGAGGACCTTGGACTTGGGCTTGGCCTTTTTGAAATAGGCGGCGACCACGGTGGCGCGCTCATACGGCCCGGGCGGGCAGCGGTACGGCACCTTGGGAACGGCGATCGCGAAGGTGCCGCCGTCGGGCATCGACTCGATCTGCTGGCGCAGCAGCACGGTTTCCGGCCCGGCCTTCCAGGCGATGGCCAGCTTGCCGGCGGCGTTGCCTTCCTTGAGCCCCTTGACGGTGTCGAACATCAGGTCGATGCCCGGCGAGACCACCAGTTTGTCGTATTTCAGCGTGTCGCCGTTGGCGAGCTTGACGGTGTGGCCGGTGGGGTCGATCGATTCCACCGTGCTCTTGACCCACTTCACGCCGTGCTTGGTGCGCAGCGCGTCGTAGGAGGTGGTGATGTCGTTCATGGTCTTGGCGCCAGCGATGACCATGTTGGACACCGGGCAGGACACGAAGGCGTCGTTGGGTTCGACCACCGTGACCTCGATGGTGTTGCCCGACCAGTCGCGGATGTATTTCGCGGCAGTGGCGCCACCGTAGCCGGCGCCGATGACCACGACCTTGCCCTTGCCGGCGGCGGCCTTGGTCGTGCTGGCGCAGCCGGAAATGGCGGGAGCGAGACCTGCGGCGCTGATCGCGGCGGCCCCGGCGAGAAAGTTGCGGCGAGACGTCATGGCGGCGGTCCTCACTGTTTTTGTTGGGCGAAGTAGTCGGCGATCAGCTTGATCTGCTCAGGGGTGTAGCCCTTGGCGATCTGCGGCATGATGGTGCCGGCGCGCTTGCCGCTGCGGTACTCCTCCATCGCGGCGATGGTGCTCTCGGCGCTGCGGCCGGCCAGTCCCGGGATCGGCGCCTCGGACACGCCCTTGGGGCCGTGGCAGTTGAAGCAGGTGGCCGCCAGCGACTGAGCGGGGCTCACCGTCGGGCCGGCGGCGTGGGCGGCAGACACCACCCCCAGCGCAGCGGCGCAAAGCAGGATTCGCAACATGCGTCATCTCCTCGTCGTGTGGGACGTCCGCCCCTTGGCGGCGCCGCTTTGATGTGTCACAAAGCGGCGGGAAATGTAGCAAATAGATACAACCCGGCGAAAAACCTATGCGTTAATGTGGTTTATCCCAAATCGTCCGGGAAATCCCGGAAATTCAAGGGCAAACCCGTATCAAGGCTTGATGTAATACCAGCCTTCGGACTGCAGCTTGACGAGTTCGTACACCCCGGCGGGGACGATGGTGGCCTCGAGCACCAGGCGGTCCTGCGGAATCTTGAGAAAAGTCAAGGTGTTGTTGCAGGCCTTGAATTGCACCCCCTGGTTCGCGAGGTCGCCGATCATGCCGGAGAACAGCGCGCCCTGCGGGGTCTTGGTGCCGTTGAGCAGGAAGTGAATGGCCTTGCCGTAGCCGACGACGATGAACTTCATGTTCGGGTCGAGCTGCAGCACGTTCTGGATGTTGATCAGCCCTTCGTACGCCTGCTCCAGGCTGTCGCTGATCTGCATCACCACCTTCCACGGCTCGTTGGACACCGGCTTGGCCGTCACCGGCCCCTGGCTTTGCGCCTGCGCCAGGGTGGCGGCACCCAGGCCGGCCAGCCCGGCACCGAGAATCTTGAGACGATCGCGTGGGTTCATGGCTTGCCTCCTTCAGGGGTGTGCGCAGGGTGTGCGGCGCGCAGATGCAGATGGTGCAGGCTGAGCAGCCGGCGCATGGCCAGCCAGCGGTAAGACCAGTACCCCACCAGGGTCACGAACAGCAGGGCGATGACGTTGAAAACGATGGCCCCGGGCAGCAGCGCAATCCAGCCGAGCAGCCCGAAATCCTGCCCCTTGAACAGCGCAACCACCGCGGCGTTGACCACGCCGAACCCGGCACCGACCGCGGCGTTGATGCGTAGCAGGGTCGGCAGGGTCAGCACTTCGGTATGGATCTGGACGGGGGACATGAAAACGCGAGAGAAAAACCGAAGGGGCGAACGCAGGGGAAAGCCGAAGGGCGGCGATCAGCCGCGCACCTCGCCGTCGCCGAGCACAATCCATTTCAGGCTGGTCAGCCCTTCAAGGCCGACCGGGCCGCGAGCGTGGAACTTGTCGGTGGAAATGCCGATCTCGGCGCCGAGGCCGTATTCAAAGCCGTCGGCAAAACGGGTCGAGGCGTTGACCATCACGCTGGACGAATCGACCTCGCGCAGAAAGCGCATCGCCCGCGGGTGGTCGCGGGTGAGGATGGCGTCGGTGTGCTGCGAGCCGTAGCGGTTGATGTGGGCGATGGCCTCGTCGATGCCTTCGACCACCTTGATGGAAATGATCGGCGCCAGGTACTCGGTGCTCCAGTCGGCTTCGGTGGCGTCGCGAAGCAGCGACGCCGCGCCCGGCACGGCTTGCAGCATCGACCGGCTCTGCGGGCAACAGCGCATTTCCACGCCCTTGGCGACGAACACCGCGCCGATGCGCGGCAGGAACTCGGGGGCGATGTCGCCCGCGACCAGCAGCGACTCGGCGGCGTTGCACGGGCTGTAGCGCTGGGTCTTGGCGTTGTCGGTGACCTTGACCGCCATGTCCAGGTCGGCGCCGCTGTCGACGTAGACGTGGCAGTTGCCATCGAGATGCTTGATCACCGGCACGCGCGCGTCGCGGCTGATGCGCTCGATCAGCCCCTTGCCGCCGCGCGGGATGATCACGTCGATGAACTGCGGCATCGTGATCATCGCGCCGACCGCGGCGCGGTCGGTGGTCGGCACCAGTTGCACCGCGTCTTCGGGCAGCGCCGCCTCGCGCAGCGCCAGCGCGACCAAATGCGCCAGCGCGCGGTTGCTGTGGATCGCCTCTGAGCCGCCGCGCAGGATCACCGCGTTGCCCGACTTGATCGCCAGCGACGCCGCCTCGATGGTCACGTTCGGGCGGCTCTCGTAGATCATGCCGAACACCCCCAGCGGCACGCGCATGCGGCCGACGCTGAGGCCGGTCGGCCGGCGGCGCACGTCGAGGATTTCGCCCACCGGGTCGGGCAGCGCGGCAACCTGCTCGCAGCTCTGCGCCATCTGCTCGACCACCTTGTCCGACAGGGTGAGGCGATCGACGAAGGCCGGCTCCAGCCCGGCCTCGCGCGCGGCGTGCAGATCGCGCAGATTGACGTCCTGCAGCTCGGCGCGGTCGTCGCGGATGCGACGCGCCAGCGCCAGCAGTGCGGCGTTCTTCGCCGCGGTCGAGGCCGCGGCCATGCGGCGCGAGGCGGCGCGCGCACGTGCGCCCATGTCGGCGATCAGCGTTTCGGCGTGCTGGGCGGGAGAGGCGGCGTCCATCGGATCAGGCGTCAGTCATGGTGGAAAACAACGCGGGCATCACAGACCTTGCGTCAGTCGCTCGCAACCGGGCTGCGGCTGTCGCCGGACGGTCTTGTCGGCGTTCTATGCTTGGCGCAACGGCATTGGCCGTCGCAGGATGCGGATTGTGCGCCAGCCGGCGCCGGTCCGTGCGGCTCAACCTCAACCAAGGAGCACATCATGGGTCTGTTCGATAGCGTCAGCGGGGGTCTGGGGCAATTGCTAGGCGGTCAGGGCGGCGAGGGCGCCAACCCGGCGCTGCAGATGGTGTCGGCGCTGATGAGCAACAGCGGCGGGCTGTCCGGGCTGCTGCAGCAGTTGCAGCAGGGCGGGCTGGCCGACGCGGTGCAGTCGTGGATCGGCACCGGGGCGAATCAGCCGGTCAACGGCGACCAGCTGCAACAGGCGCTGGGCAGCAATGTGATCGGCGAACTGGCCGCCAAGCTCGGCGTGCAGCCGCAGCAGGCCGCGCAGGAGCTTTCGCAGGCGCTGCCGCAGGTGGTCGACAAGCTGACCCCCAACGGACAGCTGCCGGCCGAGGGCGATCTCGCCAGCCTCGCGCAGGGGATGCTGGGCAAGCTGTTCGGCTGATCGGCGCCGCCGGCGCCGGCGTCATCCTCGACTCGTCCGGCGCGGGCCGCGGTGCGGCCGGCGTCGCCCGGCTTTCGATGCCGACGCGTGCCCGCGTGCCTGCGGGCACGCCCGCGCGGCCACGCAGGGCCTCGGTTCCTGATCGTCATATCTGCAAACACCGATCACAATTTCGATTTGATCGGTCATCGCCGCGTGCCTAGACTGCGAGGCTCCAACCCAGGAGTCCTCCATGCGTCATTTCTCCACCTTTGCGCGCGGCGCGGCTGCACTGGCCGCCGCGCTGCTGGCCGGCGGCGCTGCGTTTGCCGCCGCTCCGCCCGAAGCGGCGTCCTGCGTCGCCTGCCACGGCGCCGATGGCATGGGCAATGCCGCGGCCGGCTATCCGCGGCTGGCCGGGCTGCCCAAGACCTATATCGCCGACCAGCTCAAGCTGTTCGCCGACGGCCAGCGCAACAACGCGGTGATGGCCGGCATGGCCAAGCCGCTGTCGCCGCAGCAGATGGACGCGCTGGCTGCTTATTACTCGGCAATGAAACCCGGCAAATACACCCCGGCGGCGGCGCCGGCCGCGGCCGAAGCGGCTTTGGGGCAGCGGCTGGCGCTGCGCGGCGACTGGGAAAAAGGCATTCCGGCGTGCATCCGCTGCCACGGCCCGGGGCTGGAGGGCGTGGGGCAGAACTTCCCGCCGCTGGCCGGGCAGACCGCGGCTTACATCGCCGGGCAGATCAAGGCCTGGCAGGACGGCAGCCGCGCTGGTGATCCGCTGGGGCTGATGCACACCGTCGCCTCGCGCATGACCGCGCAGCAGACGCAGGCGGTGGCGGCGTGGATCGCCGCGCAGCCGCTGCGCGTGGCCGGTAAATGAGCCGGCGCGCCGTCCAACCGAACTTCACAATGGAGTCCGCCATGTCCTCCCCCCGTTTTGCTCGCCGCGCGCCCTGGATGCTGGCCGCGCTGACTGCCTTGGCCTGCACCGCTGCGGCACAGGCCGCCCCGGCTGCGCCGCCCAAGTCTGAAATCAACGCCAGCGTCGGCACCGGCGCCAAGTTCACCCCGCCGGATGAATCGACCATCCCGAATGACGACTTCGGCAAGATGGTGCGGCTGGGCCGCGACATCATGCTCGACACTCCGAAATATGCGAAGGAATACGTCGGCAACAGCCTGAGCTGCGTCAACTGCCACACCGACGCCGGGCGCATGGCCGGGTCGGCGCCGCTGTGGGCGGCTTATGTGAGCTACCCCGCGTATCGCAGCAAAAACAAAAAGGTCAACACGTTTGAAGAGCGGCTGCAGGGCTGCTTCCACTTCAGCCAGAACGGCAAGGCGCCGCCGCTGGGCAGCAAGGTGCTGGTTGCGCTGGAGAGCTATTCGTACTGGCTGTCCACCGGGCTGCCGGTCGACGAGAAGGTGGCCGGCCGCGGCTACCCGGCCGCGCCCGAGCCGGCAGTGGTGCCCGACTATGTGCGCGGGCAGAAGGTGTTCGAGGCCAAGTGCGCGATCTGCCACGGTGCCGACGGCCAGGGCCAGTACGTCAACGGCCAGACCGTGTTTCCGCCGCTGTGGGGGCCGAAGTCCTTCAACTGGGGCGCCGGCATGGGCAGCTACAAAAACGCAGCCAACTTCATCTACGCCAACATGCCCTACGGCATGAGCTACAGCCTGACCCCGCAGGAGGCCTGGGACGTGGCGTATTACATGGACGCGCAGGAGCGGCCGCAGGATCCGCGCTGGCAAGGCAGCGTCGCCGCGACGCGGGCCAAGTTCCACGACAGCAAATACAGCCTGTACGGCACCACGGTCAACGGCAAGCTGCTGGGCGACATCGGCCCGCCCAAGGCGCGCTGAAGGTTGCGCCCCGCCGCGCCGAGCGGCGGCGCGGTCCCACCACGGCAGCCGATACCGGCTGCCGTTTTTTCATTCCGCCGCGCCGCTGCGCTGGGGATCGACCGCGCGGAAAAACCGGCGGTACAGCAGCAGGTACCCGGCCTGAAATGCCGCCGCCAGCAGGAACGGCGCGACGAGCCAGCCCTGGTGCAGCAGCAGCCCCGCGATGAACGGGCCGATCGCGCGGGGAATCTGCACCGACACATTGTTGACCGTCGCTGCCAGCCCGCGGCGCGAGGCGTCGGTCAGGCTCACGGTCAGCGCCTGCCGCACGCCGATGGTGCCCTGGTTGAACGCTGCCCGCAGCGCCCACAGCGCGGCGGCCAGCCAGAACACCGGGACGAACGGCGTGGCCAGCAGCAAAGCCAGTCCGACCGCGCGCATCGCCACCACCGCCGACACCACGCCGAGTCGATGCGCCAGCGCGCTGGCCAGCACCGAGCCGAGCGCGGCCAGCGCAAAGCTCGCCGCCAGCGCCGGGCCGATGCTGCCCGGCCCGTGGCCGAAGCGCAGCAGATACCAGTACGCCATCAGCGGCGCGACCATGCCGATGCCCAGACCGTTGAGACTGTTGACCAGCGCCAGCCGCAGCAACAGCGCGTTCTCACGCTGGCGTTGCGCGGGCGGCTGCGCCGGGGGTACGTGTGTGGATGCGCTGGCTGATTCGATGCTTACCGGCGCGGCGCTCGCTGCCGCGTGTCGCGGCGCATCGCGCGCCTGCCGCAGCAGCACAAAACCGATCACCGACCCGGCCAGCGGCAGCAGGAACACCGCGCGGTAAGCCCAATGCGTCGGCAGCCAGCCCATCAGCCAGTGCGGCGCCGCGCCGAGCAGCGCGCCCAGCGCCATGCCGAGCATGCCCAACGTGGAGTTCAGGCTGAACACCGCTGCGCGCTGCGCCGGTGCCACGCCATGCGCAAGCCAAGCCTGCTCCAGCGGGCCGAACGGCCCGGCTGCGCCGTTGGCGCCGCGGCCGAACGAGCCGATCACCGCCGCCGGTACCAGCAGCCAGGGCGAACTGCTGAGCAGCGCGGCGGCGGCGCAGGCCACCGCGACCCCTTCATAGGCCAGCAAAAACTGCCGGCGCCCGAGCCGGTCGCTCAATGGGCCGATCAGCAAGGTGACGGCCGCGCCCAGCAGCATCGCCGCGCTGAGCACTGCGCCGATCTGCGGCGCGCTCCACCCCAGGGTGTGCAGATACAGGGTGAACATCGCCACCAACGCGCCCTGGCCGACGCTGCGCGCAGCGCGGGCGATGATGATGCGCCGCGCCGCCGGCGTGGTCTGCACCCACGCCGCGAGCAGCCCCGCGCGCGCAACCGGCGCGGCGACAGCGCGGGACATGGTCGTTCACCGCGCCCGCGTGGCGGCGCTGGTGGTGGCGCGGGTTTTCAGCGGCGCGGCGGTGGCTGGCGCGTCGATGTAATGCTTGAGCTGGGCGATCACCGATGGCGAGTCCCAGTCCTCCGGGCCCATGGTGCGCGCGACTTCCTGCCCCTGCTTGTTGATCAGAATGGTCGACGGGGTGCCGAGAATGCTCAAAGTGTCGAGCACCTGAGTGGTCGGGTCGACATAGATTGGCAGGTGGCTGATGAAGTTGTCGTCATAGAAGCTCTTGACCGTAAACACCCCGCCCTTGTCGATGGACAGCGGCACCACCGCGAAGTTCTTGCTGCCCAGCACCTTTTCGAGCTTGTCCAGCGTGGGCATTTCCTTCACGCATGGCGGGCACCAGGTCGCCCAGATGTTGAGCAGCACCACCTTGCCCTTGAAGTCGGCCAGGGTCATCGGCTTGCCCTGGGCGTTGATGAAATGCACCGCCGACAGCGGCAGCGCATGCGGCTGTGGATACGGGGTGAAGGTGAAGCCGGCGGCCCAGACGGGCGCAGCAAGCAGTGAAAGCGCCGCGGCGGCGACGGCGCGGCGAATGAGCGGGAACGAGTTCATGATGGATCGAGTTTTGACGGGCGGGAAATGATGGGCACAGATGCGATGCGCTCTGGGAGCAAATGACGCAGCGCTGCGCTTACAGCGACAAAGTTAGCGCCGGCTGCGCGCGAGCGTTGTAACGGCGCGTAGCAACCGCAGCGGCGAGCCGGCCATCGCGACGATGTCGAGCCGCGGTCAGTGATTGCCGCTGCCCGGCAGGATGAACCCCGGCTGCATCGGCGCCAGCGGCTGCGCGTTGTTTGGCCCCGGCGCGCCCAGCCCGTGCACACTGACCGCCGATTGCCCGACCGGGGCGCCGGTGCCGCTCAGCAGCGCCCCGCCGCCAGCAGCGACCGTGCCCGGCGGCGCCGCGGCGGCAGCGCTGGCGCTGCCCAGCGGCAGTGCCGCATCGACCGCCCGCGGCGGGAAGTTGGCGAGGAAGTAGGCGGTGGTGGCGTTGGCGCTGCTGGAGGCAAAGCCGGTGGCCGGGTTGATCTGCGCGGTAATCACGCCCTGCGGCGGCGCCATCGGGGTGTCGGGCACGCCCTGCAGCGCCACCCGCATGTAGTCCATCCAGATCGGCAGCGCGGCGCGCGAGCCCTGTTCGCCGCGGTAAAGGTTGCGCTGGGTGTTGTAGCCCATCCACGCCACCGCCACCAGATGCCCCGGCGCAAAGCCGTCGAACCAGGCGTCGTGAAAGTCCTGCGTGGTGCCGGTCTTGCCGGCAAGATCGGTGCGGCCGAGCGACATCGCCGCCGCGCCCGTGCCCTTCTGGATCACCGCCTGCATCATCTGGTACATCAGAAAGGCGTTGCCGGCGCTGATGATGCGCGGCGCGTCCTTGCCGGCGACCTGGGGCTTGTGCTGGTAGATCACCGCGCCGTGGGCGTCGACGATGCGGTCGATCAGATACGGCTGCACACCGTAGCCACCGTTGGCAAACACCGCGTAGGCGGTGGCCATCTGCAGCGGAGTGAAGGTGCCCGAGCCCAGCACCATGGTCGGATACGGCGGGATCTGGTCGAGCGGCAGGCCAAAGCGCGACGCCCATTGCCGCGCATACGGAATGCCCACCGCGAGCAGCACCTTGACCGCGTCCACGTTGTCCGAGTGCGCCAGCGCAATCGACGCCGGCACCGGGCCGAGGCGCTCGTTGTCGTAGTTGTGCGGGGTCCACGGCGGCTGGCCGGGGCCGGGGTCGATGGTGATCGGCGTGTCGTCGATGATGGTGCTGGGCGCCAGCCCTACGTCCACCGCGGCCGAGTAGATGAACGGCTTGAAGCTCGACCCGGGCTGACGGAACGCCTGGTTGACGTGGTCGAACTTTTCATGCGCGTAGTCGAAGCCGCCGACCCAGGCGCGCACCGCCCCGGTCTGCGGGTCGAGCGACACCAGCGCCGACTGCACGTCGGGCAACTGGGCGATGCGCCAGCCTCCCGCCACCGGCTGCAGCCAGACGATGGAGCCGGTGTCGATGCGCTGCGCCGCACTGGCCTTGGGCGAAAGCCCCGGCGCGCAGAAACGCAGCGCCGTGCCGGTCAGCTGCAGGGTGTGGCCGTCGCTGCGCACCACGTCCACCGCCCTGGTGTCGGCGTGCAGCACCACCGCCGGCTCCATGCCGCCGGCCTTGGCCAGCCCGGCCAGCGCCGCGACTGCGGCTTTGATGCGCTGCTCTCGGTCGCCATCGCCCAGATCGACCTGCTTGAGCGGGCCGCGCCAGCCGTGGCGCTGGTCGTATGCCAGCACCCCGGCCTGCACCGCGGCGGTGGCGGCGTTCTGCCCCTTGTCGCGCAGGGTGGTGTAGACCTTGTAGCCGTCGGTGTACGCGCTTTCGCCAAAGCGCTCGACCATGACCTGCCGCACCTGCTCGGCGGCGTAATCGGCGTGCACCTTGTAGTGCAGCGTGCCCTGTCCGGGCAGCACGTCCAGCGGCGCGTTGACGGCCTGCTCGTACTCGCCCTTGTCGATCTCCCCCAGCGCCAGCATGCGCCCGAGCACGTAGGCTTGCCGCGCCTTGGCCGCCTTGAGGTTGGTCTGCGGGTTGAACGCCGACGGCGCCTTCGGCAGCCCGGCCAGCACCGCGATCTGCGCCAGGCTGAGCTGGTCGATCGGCTTGCCAAAGTACACCTGCGCTGCGGCGACCACACCATACGCCCGCTGGCCGAGGTAGACCTGATTGAGATAGCGCTCGAGGATCTGATCCTTGGTCAGCTCGTGCTCGATCTTGTACGCCATCAGCGCTTCGGTGAACTTGCGCAGCGGGGTTTTCTGCGGGCTGAGGTAAAAGTCCCGCGCCACCTGCATGGTGATGGTCGAGGCGCCCTGCACCGCGGCGCCGTGGGTCAGGTCGGCGATGGCTGCGCGCATCACCCCGGCCCAGTCCACCGCGCCGTGGTCGTAAAAGCGCGCGTCCTCGGCGGCGAGAAAGGCTTCGCGCACCTGCACCGGAATCTGCGCGAACGGCACGACGATGCGGCGCTGGATGCCGAACTCGCCGATCAGCGTGCCGTCGGCCGAGTAGATGCGCAGCGGCAGATCCGGGCGGTAGTCGGTCAGCTCGCCCAGATGCGGCAGCCGCGGGTACAGCATCACGACGGCGAACAGCAGCGCCAGCACCCCGGCCAGAAAAAGCAGCAGGGGGGTGAGCAGCAGGGCGATCCAGAGGGAACGGCGGGCCGGCGCGCGGGAGGGGTTGGAGCCGGGCTTGCCCTTGTTCGGCGCGGCGGGCCGGTCGCCCGGCGTCGCGGAGTCAGCAGGGGAAGGCATGGTCGCGGGGCATGATAGCCGGCCGGGGTTGAAGCAAAACGGCCAGGCGGTGACAAAGTGTGACTGTCCGCGCGGGCAGCGGGCCAGCAGCTAGCCCGCCCGGCGAACGCCTTGCAACGCCCGGCCCGATCACCTCAGCAGACCGTCCCCGGGCCGTCCCCGGGCAGTGGCCGCTCGGGGTGACGCCGCGCAACCGCAGCGAGGCGTCACTGCGCTGGCCGATACACCGGCGGTGCCGGCGGAGGCGCGGCCGGCGGCGGGTAGTTCGGCGGCGGCGGCGGCGCGTAGCGCGGCG
>CAYMDM010000069.1:0-14074 GCA_964389235.1 uncultured Burkholderiaceae bacterium | reverse complement strand
GCCTTGGTTCCCTAAAGAGGCAATTCTGTGGCGCACGGGGGAGACCGAGCTATTGCCAAAAGTTCGCGTAGGTGACCAATAGCTGGAGCGCGCCTAACAATTCGTTCAGGCCGAGGTTCCTTCGCAGCACTGCGTAACTCACGCGTTTGGCGTTACAGGTACGGACTAGGACATCGCGTTCGGAACAGTTGACGATGGCAGGCCACATCTTCTCGGCCGAAGGGGTCGTAGGCAAGATCTTGCGGCCGAGCTTTCGCGTTGGCCGATGCTGCGTGCCGCGGTGGCGCAACACCGGCGGCCGCCGCGCCGGGTGCGGTCGAGTGGCTGGAGCGGCAGAGGCGCCGAAACCGGCACCGGAGGCAGCAGTTCAGGCCGTCTCGGGCGTCAGCCGGCCCTCGGCCAAGTCCTGGCGCAGGCGGTTTTTGAGCATCTTGCCGGTGGCGCCGAGCGGAATCGCCTGCACGAAGGCCACGGTGTCGGGAATCCACCATTTGGCGACCTTGCCCTCATAGCTGGCCAGCAGTTCGGCCGCGGTGACGGAGCTGCCCTCGCGCCGCACGACCACCAGCAGCGGCCGCTCGTCCCACTTGGGGTCGGGGCGGGCGATGCACGCGGCCATCGCTACGCCGGGATGCGCCATCGCGATGTTTTCGACGTCGATGGAGCTGATCCACTCGCCGCCGGACTTGATCACGTCCTTGGTGCGGTCGGTGATCTGCATGTAGCCGTCGGCGTCGATGGTGGCGACGTCGCCGGTCGGGAACCAGCCGTCCTGCAGCGGCGATGGCCCAGTGTTGCGGTAATAGTCGCTCACCACCCAGGGGCCGCGCACCAGCAGATTGCCGACCGAATGGCCGTCCCACGGCACGTCCTTCCCGGCGTCGTCGACCAACTTGAGTTCGACGCCGAAAATCGGCCGGCCCTGCTTGGTCTGGATGGCAAAGCGCTGTGCTTCGTCCAGATCGAGGTGTTTGTTCTTGAGGCTGCACAGCGTGCCCAGCGGGCTCATTTCGGTCATGCCCCAGGCGTGCAGAACGGTGACGCCGAATTCCTTTTCCAGCGCGCGGATCATTGCGGGCGGCGCGGCCGAGCCGCCGATCACCGTGCGGTTCCAGTCCGGCAGCTTCTGCCCGGAATCGCGCAGGTAGTTGATCAGCCCCAGCCACACCGTGGGCACGCCGGCGGCGAAGGTCACGCGCTCGTCGCGCATCAGTTCGGTCAGCGACTTCCCGTCGAGCGCCGGGCCCGGGAACACGAGCTTGCACCCGACCAGCGCGGCCGAGTACGGAATGCCCCAGGCGTTGACGTGGAACATCGGCACCACCGGCAGCACGCTGTCGCGCGCCGACAGCGCCATCACATCCGGCAGCGCCGCGGCGTAGGCGTGCAGCACGGTGGAGCGGTGGCTGTAGAGCACGCCCTTGGGGTCGCCGGTGGTGCCGCTGGTGTAGCACAGCGAGGAGGCGGTGTTTTCGTCGAATTGCGGCCAGGCGTAGTCGGCCGGCTGCGCCGCGAGCAGCGCTTCGTAGCTGTGCACATTCGGCACGGCCTGTGCGAGCGCGGGCGGGATCGCTCCCGGCTCGCACAGCGCAATCCAATGCTTGACGTTCGGGCAATGTGGGGCTATGGCCTGGATGATGGGCGCGAAGGTGAGGTCGAAGCACAAAGCGCGGTCGTCGGCATGGTTGACGATCCAGGCGATCTGCTGCGGGTGCAGCCGCGGGTTGAGGGTGTGCAGAATGCGCTCGCTGCCCGACACGCCGTAGTACAGCTCGAAGTGCCGGTAGCCGTTCCACGCCAGGGTGCCGACGCGATCCTGCGCCGCCAGCCCCAGCGCGTCCAGCGCCCGCGCCAGGCGCTTGGCGCGGCCCAGCACCTCGGCGTAGTTGGTGCGGTGAATGTCGCCCTCGACACGGCGCGACACGATCGGCGCGTCGCCGTTGTAGCGGGCGGCAAATTCGAGCAGGGTGGAAATCAGCAGTGGGTGGTTCTGCATCAGTCCGAGCATCGCAGTCTCCTCATGGTGTGTTTGTGCAGCCGATTGTTGCACCATCGACGGTGGCGGGCAGGGCATCGACACATCGGTTTGCGATCATCGGGGCTGCGCTCCTGTCCGACCCACCCGCCGTGAACCGAACCCCCTCTCTCGTCGATGCCGATGCCTCTGGTCTGATCTGCGGCTATCTGTTCGACGCCGATGGCCGCGGTCATGCGCTGGATCTGGACGAGGCTGCGCGCTGGCTGGGCGACGATGCGCCTGCGGCCGGGGCCTTTGTCTGGCTGCATTTCAACGCCGCGCATGTGGCTGCCGAGCGCTGGCTGCGGGCCAACCTCGCGTTGGCCGAGCATTGCTTCGACGCGCTGATCCAGGGGGTGCGCGCGACCCGGCTGGAGGTCGTCGACGACGTGCTGGTCGCGGTGATGAACGATGTGGTGTTCGACTTTGCACGGCGCGACTCGCTGCAGGTCGCCTCGCTGTGGATGAGCGTGGAGCGGCGGCGGGTGATCAGTGTGCGGCTGCAGCCGCTGCGCGCGGTCGACCGGCTGCGGCTGGCGGTGAAAAGCGGCGAGACCTTCGCCACCCCGCTGTCGCTGGTCGATCACCTGCTGCGCGACCAGGCCGATGTGCTGATCGACGTGCTGCGCAGCGCCGCCGGCAAGGTGGATGTGATCGAAGACCAGTTGCACGCCGGCCGCATCGGTCGTCGCCGCGCGCGCTTGGGCGAGCTTCGGCGCGATCTGCTGCGGCTGCAGCGCCTGCTCGCGCCAGAACCGGCAGCGCTGTTCCGTTTGCTCAGCCGGCCGCCCGCGGCGCTGGGCGAGCAGGACTGGGAGGGGCTGCGCCAGTCCACCGAGGAGTTCTCGCTGGTGCTGCGCGATCTGGCCGCGCAGCAGGAGCGCATCAAAATGCTGCAGGAGGAACTCGCCGCGCACCTGAGCGAGCGCACCGACCGCAGCCTGTTCGTGCTCACCGCGGTCACCGTGGTGGCGCTGCCGATGAACGTCGTCGCCGGGTTGTTCGGCATGAACGTCGGCGGCATTCCCTTTGCCGAGGACAAGGCCGGGTTCTGGACGATGGTGGGCATCGTCGTCACCGCTTCACTCACCGTCGCCTGGCTGCTGTTCCGCGGCCGCGGCGATGATTGATGTAAGCCCGGCGTCCAGCCCTCGCCCTGACACGTTTCATTCACAGAACTGTCGTAAGGTCGGCGCGCGACCCAGCGAACCGAAAGCAACCATGAACACCATCGAACGCCGCATGCACGAGGACATGATCGACAGCATCGACGAAGAGCTCGAAATGGAGCTCGACGACGAGCGCATGGACGACCTGATCCGCGAAGCCACCGACGCCGCGACCACCCATGTCGACGTCGACCGCCAGACCTATTTCCGCGAACTGCTGCGGCTGCAGGGCGAGCTGGTGAAGCTGCAGGACTGGGTGGTGGCGAAAAAGCTCAAGGTGGTCGTGCTGTTTGAGGGGCGCGACGCTGCCGGCAAGGGCGGGGCGATCAAGCGCATAACCCAGCGGCTCAACCCGCGGGTCTGCCGCGTCGCCGCGCTGCCCGCGCCCAACGAGCGCGAACGCACCCAGTGGTATTTCCAGCGCTACGTGCAACACCTGCCCGCCGGTGGCGAAATCGTGCTGTTCGACCGCAGCTGGTACAACCGCGCCGGGGTAGAGCGAGTGATGGGTTTTTGCACCGAAAACGAACTCGAAGAGTTTTTCCGCAGCGTGCCGGAGTTCGAAAAAATGCTGGTGCGATCGGGCACCGTCCTCATCAAATACTGGTTCTCGATCACCGACGACGAGCAGCACGGCCGCTTTCTCAGCCGCATCCACGATCCGCTCAAGCAGTGGAAGCTCTCGCCGATGGATCTGCAGTCACGCGTGCGCTGGGAGCAGTACACCAAGGCCAAGGAAGACATGCTCGAGCGCACCCACATCCCCGAGGCGCCGTGGTGGGTGGTCGATGGCGTGGACAAAAAACGCGCCCGGCTGAACTGCATCCACCATCTGCTGTCGCAGATTCCGTATCAGGAAATCGAACACGCCCCGATCGTCCTGCCCGAACGAGTGCACAACCCCGAGTACTACCGCAAGCCGGTGCCGGCGGAGATGTACGTGCCCAAGGTCTACTGAAGCGGGGCCGGCAGGCGGTCAGGGAAGGCGGACCACCCCGACCGCGGCGAAGTCACTGACCGTACAGGCTGAAGAAGGTGCGTGCGGCGACCGTGCAGAACGGGCGCTCGTCGACGTGGTAGTTTTCCATCGCGTAAAGCGCGGCCTGCTGCTGGCTGTAGCCGGCATTTATCGCGGCCTGCACCACGCCCTGCTGGTACTGCTGAAACCCCTGCTGCACGTAGCCGGCGATGGTTTGCAGCGCTGTTTGCTGGGCGGGATTCAGGCCGAACATCGTCAGGGTGTTGGCGTAGGTGCCGGGGCTGCCCTGGTTGTCGAGGTCGAGAGTGGCGAAGCGCAGGTTCGGATTGCTGGCGGTCTTAGCCATAAGGGTCGCGGTCATCGCCCCGGCGTTCTGGTTCCAGAACACCTCTGGATCCTGGTCGCCGCCGCACATCAGCAAAGGCATGCTCGGGGTGTAGCCGCGCAGATCGTTGGCAAGCAGGATCTGCCGCAGCGCGTTCTGCGGGGTGTTCGCCGGGGAGGGCGGCGCGAGGCTGAAGTTCGGGGCCGAACCGTTCACCGGCGCCGCACCATCCGGATGCGCCAACACATCGGCCAGATATTGCGCGCGGAAGTTGGTGCTGACCAGGTAGTTGGTCGGGTCGAAACCGAGCTGATACAGCGGCCAACCTTCGGGCAGGTTGAGGTTGTCGATCGCGGCAACGCCGGTGGGCGAGGACTGGAAAATCGCCGTCAGCGGAATCTGGCCCTGCTGCACGAGAGTGCTGAACTGCGCAAACCCAATCGGCCCGGGGAAAAGATTGGGCGCATTCGCGTACAGGGGATTGAACAGTTGCGACGGGTCGATCTGCGGCGATCCTTGCGGCAGATGGGCGTAGGAATTCGCGACCAGCGGCAGGTAAGCGGTGCCGCCGACGTTGGGATGACCGAGGAAGATTTCGTCGCCGGTGGCCAGCATGCCGTAGGGCCCGGACATCGGCGCTCCCGCGGTGGCTGGGCGGCCTTGCGCATCGAGTTTGGCCAGCGTCGCCATCGACACGAAACCGCCCTGCGAATAGCCGGTGACGAACAGCTTGCCGTTGTCGCTGACGCCGGGGTTGAGCTGCGCGAGCGTCTGCCGCGCCGCGGTCAGCGCGTCGATCATGTCTTGCGACTGCTGCTCTTTGTTGAGATAGGGCGCGTAAGGCAGCGGCGAGGTGTCATACCCGGCGTAATTCGGAGCGACGACGATGTCGCCGGCCTGCGCGGTGAAGATCATCGCGACCCGCGAGGCGGTGTCGAAGGCCGGGTTGCTGGGGTCGTTGAGCGCGGCGAGATCGCGGTTTTTGTTCAGCGCAGTGCCGTGGGCGTACAGCACGATCGGCCGCGGACCCTGGCATTGGGTCGGTGCGCTGCTGGGCACCATCAGCGCACCGGTCGCCGTGGTGGGCTCGTTCATGCCCCCGACCGTCGCATAGGTGAACTTGTAGACCGTCACCCCGCAGTTCGGCGCGCCGATGAGCTGCTGTACCCCGGCGGGATAGCGCCCGAGCCAGTTGCTCGAAGTGGCAATCGTGCTGGTGGAAATCACGGCCGTCGGCGTGGCGCTGGCCGAGACCAGCGTGTTATTGGTGCCGCTGCTCGGGTTGACCGAGCCGCCACCGCCGCATCCGGCCAGGAGCAGAGCGCCGGCACAGACGCCCGCGGTTGCTGCATGAAACAAGGCGTTTCGGGGATTCATGATGAGGGTCTCCATTGCATCGTTGTTCTTGGGGCGCGGCCTACGTCTGGCGTACGGCAACCGCGTGGCGCACCGGACGAAGAATTCAGCACGCCTGATTGCATGGTCAATAGACGTTACATCGGGTTGCATCGCCCTCTGAGGCCTCCCCGAATCGTTCGGGCTGGGGCTTTCTGGCGGCCCGGTGTTGAGAGTCGGAACCTCAGTCCGATGATGCGGTCCGCTCGGCGACTGCCTCGATCAGCGGGCGGATGCGGGGAGTGGCTTTGAGCCCATCGATCCAGTGCGGGGCAATACCTTGCACGCCGACCTGGGCGCCGACCAGTGCGCCGGTGAGCATCGCGCGGGCCTGGTTCTGGCCGCCGCCGTTGAGGGCGTGCAGCACCGCGGCGTCGAAATCGTCGGTGAAGCGCGCCGCCAGGTAATAGGCCGCGGGCAGCTGGTGGTAGATCGCGCACGGCAGGCCGTAGACCAGCGCCGCTTTGCTCGCCGGCTCGATGCGCACGCTGGGGTCGCCAGCGGCTCGGGCGATGTTGCCCGGCGTGAGCAGCGCATCGGGCGAGGCGAATTCCCCCGGCTGCAGCGCCCGCTCCGGCCCGGGGGGCACGGCGGCCTCGCCTTCGGCGGTGACGGTATGGAACGGCAGTTCGCCGCTGCGCACCAGCGCCATCAGGCGGGCGGAGATGTCGGCGTCGAACGGCTGGCCACAGACGAGCTGCCCGAGCAGCGCGCCATAGGCGGTGGTCATCGCGATCACCGTGGGGTCGGATTGCGTGAGCGCGGTGTTGCCGGCCACGGCCTGGGCAAGCTGCCGCGGCGAGCGCGCGTAGCGCACAGCCAGTGCCAGGGTGCGCTCGGCGGCTTCGGTGTTGTCGGCCAGTCCGCCGACCTGCCCCCAAGGCAGGCCGAGCCGCACGCGCTTGTGCCAGGCCTCGCGCATCGACTGGCTGGTGTAGCCGCCGGGGCCGCTGTGCGGGGTGCCGTCGATAAGCGGAAAGAACTCAGTGTCCAACCGCTGGCAGAAATCGGCCTCGTCATAACCGCCGGCAGCGGCGAGGCTGCGCACGGTGAGTTCGAGCAGAAAGCCGGGCTGCGACGACTCGCCCGCAGCCAGACCCGCGTGGTAACGGCCTGGGCGTGGCGCGGTGTAATCGTCGATCCACGCGCCATAGTCGGCGCGCAGTTGGTCGAGGTCGTAATACCAGTGCGGGCCGACGCCCAGCGCTTCACCGATGAACGCCCCCCACAGGGCGCCGGCGGCGCGGTCTTGCAGCGATATCGTGGCCATGATGGATTCCTCTGCCGTGTGTCCGGCCGCAACGCCCGCGCCGGTTTGAACGCACTTTAGGCGCTGGACGGCGGCGTTGTGCGTGCAGGGGCGTTCCCCGCGGCACGCGGGCCTGCAACAATGCCCTGCATGTCCGAGAGTCTGCGCTTTTTCCACGTTGCCGGCGGCTTTTCCGAACTGTCGGCGTGGCCCGCGGTGTTGCCGCCCGAGGGTTTCGTCTGGATCAGCGGCGCGCGCAGCGCATTCACCCGCGCGGTTGCCCCGCTGCAGAGCTGGTTACAGGCGCAGGCGGGCGCCTCACTGGTCGATCTGCATGTCTCCGACCTTGCGAATGCTCAGCTGCCTTCGCAATTCGATTACACCTCGTCCTACGATTTGCTGGTGTTCCGGCGTCTGAGCGGCGGTGTTGCGGCGGGCGCGGCGCAGTCGCGTGCTGCTTCCGCTGCGATGCAGGCAGCGCGGGTCGCGGTGGACACCAGCGCGGTGGGCTTTGCGGTGTTCGACCGGGTGCTGCTCACCGTTCATCCGGAGGACTGTGCGGTGCGAGATTTTTTCGTCGCCCGCATGTCTCAGTTCAACGGCCCCGCCATCGACACGCGTAGCGCCACGCGCCTGCCCGCCAGTCCCGACGATCTGATGTTGCGCATGGTCAACCACATGATCGACGGCTACCTCGACCTGCGCCGGCAACTCACCCGCGTCTTCACGGAATTGCAGCACGATCTGCTGCGCCCGGCGGTGCACCGTGCCGACTGGAGTGCCTTACTCGAAGCACGCCTGGCGCTGTACGGTCTGGAGGACATCGGCGAAGACCAGCGAAGCGCCCTGCAGGAGTGGATGGACGCGCTGGACGAATGGCCGGCTGACGCGAACACCGCGCGCGAACGTGAGTTGCTGCGAGTGCGCGCCCGCGATGCGGCCGAGCATGTGCAGCGGGTGCTCGACCATGTTCACCGGCTGCAGCAGGGCGTGGACAGCGCAGTGCAACTGCATTTTTCGGCCGTGGGTCAGCGTACCAATGCAATCATGCGCACGCTGACGGTCATCACCGCGATCTTCCTGCCGCTGAACCTGATCACTGGGTTTTTCGGCATGAATTTCGACGCGCTGCCGCTGATCCACAGCAGCCGCGGCATCTGGCTGGCGATCGCAGCAATGCTGGCGCTGGCCGTGGCGCTGACGCTGTTTTTCTGGCGGCGGCGCTATCTGGCCGACGACTGAGGCTCAGTCGCTGCCCAGCCCGGCCATGCCGCCGACCACGGCGTGCATGCCGTTGTCCACATGCAGGATTTCGGCGGTGATGCCCGCGGCCAGATCGGACAGCAGAAAGGCCGAGGCGTTGCCGACCTGCGCGATGTCCACATTGCGGCGCAATGGCGCGTTGGCGGCGTTGAACGCGAGCATCTTGCTGAAATCGGCGATGCCCGAGGCAGCCAAAGTCTTGATCGGTCCGGCGCTGACGCCGTTGACGCGAATGCCGCGCGGCCCCAGCGATTCGGCCATGTAGCGCACGGCGGCTTCCAGCGCGGCCTTGGCCACGCCCATGGTGTTGTAGTTGGGCACGACCCGCTCGGCGCCCAGATACGTCATGGTGATCAGCGACGGCATGTGGCCGACCTGCACGGACTTGAGCAGCAGCGGCAGCGCGGCCTTGGCCAGCGCCGGGAAGGAGTAAGCCGAAATGTCGTGCGCGATGCGGAACCCTTCGCGCGACAGTCCGTCGATGAAATCGCCGGCGATGGCCTCGCGCGGGGCGAAGCCAATGGAATGCACCACGCCGTCGAGCTGCGGCCAGGCTTGCGCCAAGCCGTCGAATGTCGCGGCAATCTGTGCATCGTCAGACACGTCGCATTCGAACACTAGCGAGCTGCCGAACTCGGCGGCGAAATCGCTGATGCGCTGCCTGAACCGCTCGCCCACAAAGGTGAACGCCAGCTCAGCGCCTTCGCGATGACAGGCTTGCGCGACGCCGTAGGCGATCGAGCGGTTGGACAGCACGCCGGTGATCAGAATGCGCTTGCCTTGCAGGAATCCCATGGTTCTTTGTCTCGGTGTTGAGTGCCGCAGCCCGCCGCGGCTCGGGCAGAATTCTCGCATGGCCCATGCGCTGTCCCACCCCGTCGACCCTGCGCGCCGCGCGTTGCTGCAGGCGGCGCTGCTTGGGCTGACTGCGCCGGCAGCGGCTGCGGCGCAGGCGGCGGGTGGCGAGCCGGCGTACGCGCTGTACGGGCGACCGAAGTATCCACCGGGTTTTAGCCATTTCGACTACGTCAACCCTCACGCGCCGGTCGGCGGTCGGCTGCTGCTCACGCCCAGTTCGGTGGCCAGCAGTTTCGACACTCTCAACCCCTTCGCGCTAAAAGGCTCGGCCGCGCCGGGCCTGGGCACGCTGGTGTTCGAAACCCTGATGACCGGCAGCCTCGATGAGCCCAACACGGTGTACGCGCTGCTGGCTGAGGACATTGCCGTGGCCGATGATGGACTGTCGGTGCAGTTCCGCCTCGACCCGCGCGCGCGCTTTGCCAATGGCGATGCGGTGACCGCGCCCGATGTGGCGTTCAGTTTCACGCAACTCACCGGCAACACCGGCGCGCAGCCGCAATGGGCGAGTCTTTACGCCGACGTGGCCGAAGTGCGCGCGCCCGACGCGCGGCATGTGCAGTTTGTTTTTAAACGGCGCAACCGCGAGCTGCCGATGCTGCTGGCCGGGCTGCCGGTGTTTTCGCCCAAATGGCTCACCGGCCGCAAGCTGGGCGAGGTGCGCGACGCGCCGATTGCGTCAGGCCCCTACCGCATCGACCGCCAAGTGCAGCAGCGCGACATTTTCTACGCCCGCCGCGCCGACTACTGGGGTTGGCAACTGCCGGTGCGGCGCGGGCAGTGCAACTTCGCCGAGGTCGGCTACAAGCTGTATCTGGACGGCACGGCGCGGCTCGAAGCCTTCAAGGCTGGCGAGTTCGACCTGATCCAGGAGTTCATCGCCCGCAACTGGGCGCGGCAATACCAGGGCGGCGGTTTTGCCGATGGCCGGCTGCTCAAGCTTGAGCTGCCGACGAGCAACCCGGCCGGGTTCCAGGGCTTTGTGTTCAACCTGCGCCGGCCGCAGTTCCAGGATGTGCGGGTGCGGCACGCGCTGGCGCTGGCGCTGGACTTTCAATGGCTCAACCGCCTGCTGTTCTACGGCGCGTACCAGCGCATCGAAGGCTATTTCGCCAACACGCCGTTCGAAGCGCACGGCAAGCCGGGGCCGGACGAGCTGGCGCTGCTCGCTCCGCTGCGCAGCGAGCTGCCGCCCTGCGTGTTCGGCGAGCTGCCGCGCATGCCCTCGACCGACCCACCCAATAGCCTGCGCGGCAACCTGCTGCAGGCGCGTGCGCTGCTGCAGCAGGCGGGTTGGCACTGGCGCGACGGTGCGCTGCGCAACCAAAGCGGCCAGGCGCTGCGCATCGAATACCTCGACAGCCAGGGGGCGATGAACCGCATCATTTCGGTCTACGCGCAGGCGCTGGAAAAGCTCGGCATCGCGTTGACGTATCGGCAGGTGGACTTTGCGCTGTACCGCCAGCGCATGGACACCTTCGACTTCGACATGACCACGGTGCGCTTTGGCGGCAGTCTCAGCCCGGGCAACGAACTGCTCGACCGCTTCGGCTCCAGGGCCGCGGGCATCGAAGGCTCGGACAACGTCTGGGGCATCCGCAGCGCGGCGGTCGATCAGTTGATTGCGCAGATCATCGCCGCAGGCGACGAGCGCCAGCTCGAAGCCACCTGCCGCGCGCTCGACCGCGTGCTGGTGTGCGGCTGGTATTCGGTGCCGCAGTGGTACAGCAAGGTGTTTCGCCTCGCGATTACCGCCGGCAAATTCGCCTGGGCGAAAACCCTGCCGCTGTACTACCAGCCCGAGAGCTGGGCGGCGACCTGCTGGTGGGCTACAGGAGCGCGGGCATGAACCTGTGGGGCTATATCGTCAAGCGGTTGCTGCTGATGATCCCGACGCTGTTCGGCGTGCTGGCGATCACCTTTGCCGTCATTCAGTTCGTACCCGGCGGGCCGGTGGAGCAGATGGTTGCGCAGCTGCGCGGGCAGGAAGGTGGCGGCGAAGCGGCGGCATCCACCGCGGCCACGGCCAGCGCCTACCGTGGCTCGCAGGGCATTTCGCCCAAGCAGCTGGCCGAGCTGCGCGCGCTCTACGGTTTTGACAAGCCGCCGCTGGAGCGCTTCGGCCACATGCTCTGGCAGTTCCTGCATTTCGACCTCGGGCGCAGCTACTACCACCACGAATCGGTGTGGAAGCTGATTCATGAGCGGCTGCCCGTGTCGGTATCGCTGGGGCTGTGGAACTTTCTGCTCACCTACCTGATTTCGATTCCACTGGGCATCGCCAAAGCGGTGCGGCACGGCTCGCGGTTTGATCTGGCCACCAGCATCGCGGTGCTGGTGGGTTACGCGATTCCGGGCTTCGTGCTGGGGGTGCTGTTGCTGGTGCTGTTTGCCGGCGGCACCTGGCTGCAGTGGTTTCCGCTGCGCGGTCTGGTGTCCGACGGCTGGGCGCAGTTCAGCCTCTGGCACAAGATCACCGATTACCTCTGGCACATCACCCTGCCAGTGCTGGCCGCGACCGCCGGCAGCTTTGCCGTGGTCACGCTGCTGACCAAAAACGCTTTCCTCGAGGAAATCCGCAAGCAGTATGTGCTGACCGCGCGTGCCAAGGGGGTAGGCGAGCGGGCCATTCTGTGGCGGCATGTGCTGCGCAACGCACTGATTCCCCTGGTCACCGGGTTTCCGGCAGCGTTCATCGGCGCGTTTTTCGCCAGTTCCCTACTGATCGAAACCCTGTTTTCTCTCCCCGGCCTGGGGCTGCTGTCTTACGAGGCGGTGATGCGCCGCGACTATCCGGTGGTCATGGGTTCGCTCTACCTATTCACCCTGATCGGGCTGGTGACCAAGCTGGTGTCCGACCTGTGCTACGTCTGGGTCGACCCGCGCATTCAGTTCGAGGCGTTGCGATGAGCGCGGTGGCTGCGGTCGGCTGGCGTCGCGCTTGGGCACGGTTTGCCGCGCATCGGCTCGGGCGCTACAGCCTCGGGCTGTTTCTCGCGCTGTTTGCGCTGAGCCTGGCCGCGCCGCTGTGGTGCACCGACCGGCCGCTGATCGTGCGCTACGACGGCCGTTTTTATTTCCCGGTGCTGCACACCTACCCCGAGACGACCTTTGGTGGCGACTTCCCGACCCCGGCGGACTATCACGACCCGTTCCTCCGCAAGCAGCTGTCGGCGCCGGGCAATTTCGCCGTCCACGCCCCGGTGCCGTGGAGCCCGGACGCCATCGACTTGTTCGCGCGGCGGCCGTTTCCGTCTTCGCCTTCGGCGCGGCACTGGCTGGGCACCGACGACCGCGGCCGCGACGTGCTGGCACGCCTGGTCTATGGCTTTCGGCTGTCAGTGCTGTTCGCGCTGGCGCTCACCGCGATCGGCACGGTGCTGGGTCTGTTGATCGGCGCGGTGCAGGGCTATTTCGGCGGGCGGCTGGACCTGACGGTGCAGCGGCTGCTCGAAGTGTGGGGTTCGATGCCCGAGCTGTATCTGCTGATCATTCTCTCGGCGGTGTTCGCGCCCAGCTTCACGCTGCTGCTGGTGCTGCTGTCGCTGTTTGGCTGGATGGGGCTGGCCGACTATGTGCGCGCCGAATTCCTGCGCAACCGGCAGATGGACTACGTGCGCGCGGCGCAGGCGCTGGGGTTGTCGCACGCGCGCATCATGTGGCGGCATGTGCTGCCCAACAGCCTGACGCCGGTGATCACCTTTCTGCCGTTTCGTATGAGCGCGGCGGTGCTGGCACTGGCCAGCCTGGACTTTCTCGGCCTGGGCGTGCCGCCGCCCACGCCTAGCTTGGGCGAACTGCTGGCGCAGGCCAAGGCCAACCTCGACGCGTGGTGGCTGGCCGCAGCGGCGTTCGGCGCGCTGGTGAGCATTCTGCTGCTGCTGACCTTCATCGGCCAGGCGCTGCGCGACGCGCTCGACCCGCGGCACACCGTCACCCCGCTGGCCGGCGAGACTGTGGCCACCGGGAGCGCGGCATGAGCGCGTTGCCTTCAACCGGGGCGCAGCCGGGCGAGGCCGCGCCGCTACTGCAGGTGCGCGGCCTCACCGTGCAGTTTGGCGACCGCGCGGTGGTGCAGGGGGTCGATCTCGACATTGCCGTCGGCCAGCGGCTGGCGCTGGTCGGCGAAAGCGGGTCTGGCAAGACCGTCACCGCGCTGGCGCTGCTGCGGCTGCTCGACGGCGCGCAGGTGCAGGGCAGCGTGCGCTTTGCCGGGCGCGAGCTGCTGACGCTGCCGGCAGCGCAGATGCGCGCGGTGCGCGGCAAAGACATTGCGATGATTTTTCAGGAGCCGATGACCGCGCTCAACCCGCTGCACCCGGTGGGCCGACAGGTGGCCGAAGCCCTCGAACTGCACGAGGGCCTGTCCAAACGCGCGGCGTGGGCGCAGGCCGTCGACCTGCTGGCGCAAATGGGCATTGCCGATGCTTCGCGGCGCGCGCGCGACTACCCGCACCAGCTCTCCGGCGGGCAACGGCAGCGGGCGATGATCGCGATGGCGCTGGCCTGCCGGCCGCGGCTGCTGCTGGCCGACGAGCCGACCACCGCGCTGGACGTGACGGTGCGCCGGCAGATCCTCGACCTGCTCGACCGGCTGCAGGCCGACACCGGGCTGTCGCTGCTGTTCATCACCCACGATCTGCACCTGGTGCGGCACCATGCCGACGCGGTCGCGGTGATGCGCGCTGGCCGCATCGTCGAAACCGGGCCGGTGGCGCAGGTGTTCGCCGCGCCGCAGGCCGACTACACCCGCGAGCTGCTGGCGCGGCGCGCGCGGCGGCTGGTGCCGGCGGTCGACCCGGCTGCGCCGGTGCCGCCG
>CAYMDM010000068.1:0-14930 GCA_964389235.1 uncultured Burkholderiaceae bacterium | reverse complement strand
CGCGGCGATCGCCGCGGTCTGCGCCGCCGGGCGCGGGCCGTCTCCCTGCGCCGGCACCGGGAACGGCGGCAGATCGTCCCCCGGCGCGGCGGCGCGCAGTGCGCCGTCTGGCGTAGCGAACTGCGCCAGCATCGCCTGCGCCACGGTCACCGCGCGCTCGCGCCATTTCGAGTCATGGCTGGTCGCCCACAGCGCCAGGCAGGCGCGCACGTATTCGCCGTAGTCGGCCAGATCACCGGCGTTGCCCGGCTTGCCACGCCAGAGCTGGTGCGCGAGAGTGCGCGTCGCGGGGTTCCACGCCTGCTGCCAGATGCGCTCGGCGGCGCGCTGCGCCGCGGCCAGCAGCGCGGCGTCGTCCAGGGTCATGCTCGTTGCCGACAGCGCAGCGATCGCCAGCGCGTTGTCGGCGACGACCAGTTTGTCGTCGCGCATGGGTTGCGGGCTGCGGTCGCGCGCGGCCAGCAGCGCGCGGCGCTGCGGCCCCAGCGCCTGCAGTTCGGCCAGCAGCCGGCCCTGCCGCGCGAGCTTTTCCGCCACGTCGCGCCGCAGCCGCAGCACCCCGGCGGGGTCGCCATCGTGCAGCGGGGTCAGCGCGAAAAGGGCAAACCAGCGGCGCGCCGCCTGCGGCCCGAGCACCTGCTTGATCTGCTGCCGCGTCCACAGATCGCTGCCCCCTTCGCGCCCGCCCGAGGCGGCGTCGAACGCGGTGGCGAAGCCGCCGCCGGGCAGCGCGAAATCGCGGGTGAGCAGCCGCGCCAGCCGTTGCGCCTGCCAGCGCAGCAGCGGGTCGTTGCGCGCCTCGGCGGCGCGGGCGTACAGCGCCAGCAGCTGCGCGTTGTCCGACAGCATCAGTTCGAAATGCGGCAGCGACCAACCCGGGTCGGTGGCGTAGCGCCGCACCCCGCCGGTGAGCTGATCGGTGATGCCGCCTTCGAGCATCGCCTGCAGGGTGAACGCCGCCGCGTCGCCGGCGCGCGCGTGGCCGTCCGCGCCGCGGGCGAGCAGAAAGCCCAGCAGCGGCGGCTGCGGGAATTGCTGCGCCGATCCGGGGGCGGGAAAGCCGCCGTCGAGCGGGTCGAAGCGCGCCAGCGCCTGCTGCTGCGCCGCGTCGGCCCAGGCGGATGGCGTCAAAGGCGGCGGCGGGCCTTTGGGCTGCGCCGCGCGCATCGCCCGCGCAATGTCCCCCGCGATGCGCTCGACTTCAGCGCGGTGTCCGACCCAGTTGCCATGCAGGGTGCGCAGTAATGTGGGGAAGCCCTCGGCCTGCGGCGTAGTCTTGGGCGGGAAGTAGCTGCCGATGTAGAACGGCTCCAGGCTGGGGGTGAGGAACACCTGGTTGGGCCAGCCGCTCTGCCCGGTCATGATCTGGCGGGCGAGCATATAGATCTGGTCGATGTCCGGGCGCTGCTCGCGGTCGACCAGGATGTTGACAAACCAGCGGTTCATCAGCGCTGCGATCTGCGGGTTGGAGAACAGCTCGCGCTGCGCGACATGGCACCACCAACAGCTCGAATAGCCGATGGACAGAAAAATCGGCTTGTTCTCGCGCCGCGCCTTGTCCAGCGCCTCGCGGCCCCAGGGATACCAGTCGACCGGGTCGTGCGCGTGCGACTGCAGATACGGGTCGTCGCTGGTGGCGAGACGGTTGGCGCGGGTCGGGGCGGCGTCAGCAACGCTGGCCCATGCGGCCGCCGCCAGCAGCAGAACAACGGCCGCAATGCGTGCCAGCCACCCGCGCGCACGCACCGGGGGTTTCGCCTTGCGAACGAGTGGTGGGCAGCGGGCCTCATTCGGGCCGGCGGACAAACAGCGTTCAGTAGCCATGGCAGGTGCGGCAAGCGCGGATGGTGACCGCAGCCTACCGACTGCTCAGCCTGGCGTCGAGTGAGGCTCGGCGGTGTCGAACACCGCCAGCGCCTGCGCCACCGCCTGTTCGCGCGCCGATTGCACCGCCTGCGCGATCGCCGGCGCCTTGCCACCGCTGGCTGCCACGCCCTGTGCCACGGCACCGGTGTCCACCGCCAGCGCGGCCTCCAGCGCGGCCTGCAAACGCGTCCGCACCGGGTAGGGTTGCTGCGGAAAGTCGCCACCGCGGCCGCGGTGATCGGCCTCGCAGGCGAGCAGAATCTGCGCAAACCGCTGCGGGCGGCGCAGCGCGTCGCAGCGCTGCAGCAGCCGCAGCACCGCCTCGCTGCCGAAGCTGCCGCTTTTGTGGATGTTGCCGTGCTCGGCGGCGACCACCGCGGCCAGTTCCGCGCAATCGCTGGGCACGCGCAGCCGCTGCGCCACCGCCGCGGCCAGCGCGACGCTGCGCTGCTCATGGCCGAGGTGGCGCGGCAGCACGTCCGCCGGGGTCGTGCCCTTGCCCAGATCGTGCATCAGGCAGGCCCAGCGCACCGGAAGATCCCCGCCCAGCGCCGCCGCAGCCTGCAGCACCATCATCACATGCTCGCCGGTATCGACCTCCGGGTGATAGTCGGCGCGCTGCGGCACGCCCCACAGGCGGTCGACCTCGGGCAGCAGCCGCGCCAGCGCCCCGCACTCGCGCAGCAGCTCGAACATGCGCCGCGGCGCAGGCTCCATCAGCCCACGGGCGAGTTCCTGCCACACCCGCTCGGGCACCAACGCGTCGACCTCGCCCGCCGCGACCATCTGCCGCATCAGCGCCAGTGTTTCGGGCGCGACGGCAAAGTCCGGCCAGCGCGCGGCAAAGCGCGCGACGCGCAGAATGCGCACCGGGTCTTCGGCGAACGCCGGCGAGACGTGGCGCAGCACCTTGGCGCGCAGATCCTGCTGCCCGCCGAAGGGGTCGATCAACGTGCCGTCGGCGGCGCGGGCGATGGCGTTGAGGGTCAGGTCGCGCCGCGCCAGGTCGTCTTCCAGCGTCACATCGGTCGCGGCGTGCACGACAAAGCCGCGGTAGCCCGGGCCGGTCTTGCGCTCGGTGCGAGCCAGCGCGTATTCCTCGTGGGTCTGCGGATGCAGGAACACCGGAAAGTCACGCCCGACCGGCTGGAAGCCGGCGTCGAGCAGGTCCTGCGGCGTCAGCCCGACGACCACCCAGTCGCGGTCGCCCTCGGGGCGGCCGAGCAGCGCGTCGCGCACCGCCCCGCCGACGAGGTAGGCGTGGCGGGCAATGGTTTCAGGCGTCGATGGCATCCGTTCGGGCTCGAATGACGTAAAGCGGTTGGATGTGGCCGCCGATTCAGCCGCGCGGCGCAGCTGAATCGATATATTCGCAGCCACTGATTTGTTGGGAAAGTTTTACCTTTTCTTCGCGCTGCTGCATGTGCACAATCGCGGCCCATTCGAGGGGATTGTCCGACGCCTCGGTCCGACTGCGACAGAGGCTTTACAAACCGAAGTCACTCCCCTCAAATCGGGTATGGTAAAAACTTCGCATCTTTCCACTTTTTTAGTTCAGCCTCCAGCGCCGCGACCGTTTCCACCTCTGCTCTGCACCATGCCGCACCGCCCTCCCGCCAACGCTGACACCTTGACCTGCATCGAGGACGTACCGCTGTGGGCCGAGCAGTTGCCGATGATGGTGTGCTGCTTCGACCGCGACCTGATGCTGCGCTACGCCAACCCGGCCTATGCCGCGTGGTTCGGCGCGGCCAAGGCGTCGCTGCTCGGCCGCGCGCTCTCCGACCTGCTGCCCGCGCAGGACTGGGCGCAGGTGCAGCCGCGCACCGAGCGCGCGCTGGCCGGCGAGGCGCAGCATTATGAGCGGCGCGAGCTGCGCGAAGGCGCCGAGCGCTGGATCCAGGTGCGGCTGCTGCCGATGGCCAGCCGCGGCGGCGAAGGCGTGTGCGGTCTGCTCTGCCTGATGCAGGACATCACCCGCCAGTACGCACAGGACACCCGGCTGGACCTGCTGCGCACCAGCCCGGGCGTGACCCTGTGGGATCTGGACCTGACCACCGGCCTGCTGCACGCCGAGCAGAACTGGCTCGACCCCGAACACCGCTTCCAGCCCACCACCTTCAGCACCGCCGACTGGCTCGGCCACGTGCTGCCCGAAGACCGCGACGCGCTGCAGCAGACGCTGCTGCGCATCGCCACCCCAAGCGCGCGCGAGGCGACGGTGGAAACCCGCTTTCGCCGCCTGGACGGCAGCATCATCTGGACGATGAACCACGGCATCGTGCAGCAGCGCGGGCCGGGCGGCGTGGCCACACGCCTGTTCGGCATCACCTGGGACATCACCGAACTGCGGCAGACCCAGCACAAGCTCGAGCGCAGCGAAAAGCGCTTTCGCATGCTGGCCGAGCTGTCGAGCGAATGGTTCTGGGAGAGCGATTCACGCGAAGTGCTCACCTACATCAGCCGCAGTTCGCGCCGCGCCGCTGATTCGCCGCTGGCCGCGCTTGACCTGATCGGGGTGAACATTTTTTCGCTCTACCCCGGGCAGGAATTTTCGCCCGAGTGGGCGCAACTGCGCTTTCTGATGGACGAGCGGCGCGACGTGCGCGACCTGGTCGTGCCGTTCCGGCTCTCGCCCGACAGCGCCTTGCTGTGGTGGCGGCTGGACGCCACTGCTCTGCTCGACGAGCAGGGCCAGTACCTGGGCTACCGCGGGGTGATGCGCGATGTCACGCTCGAACACCAGGCCGAGGAAAAGCTGCAACTGGCCGCCTACCGCGACTCGCTGACCGGGCTGGCCAACCGCGCGCTGTTCGAAAAACATGTGGATGACGCCTCGGGCGTCACGCCCAAAGGGCAGCGCTTCGCGGTGCTGTTCATCAACCTCGACCATTTCCAGCAGATCAACGACGCGCTGGGTCATGCCGTCGGCGACCAGGTGCTGATCGAGGCGGCAAAGCGGCTGGTGCTGCTCACCCGCCCGCACAACACCGCGGCACGCTTCGGCGGCGACGAATTCCTGGTGCTGGCGCGAGATGTGGGCACCGCAGCCGACGCCGCGCGGCTGGCCGCCGAATTTCGCCAGACCTTGAGCGCGCCGATCGTGCTCGACAACCGACAGCTGCAGACCGGGGTGAGCATCGGCGTGGCGCTGTACCCCGACCACGGCACCACCACCGCCGAGCTGATCCACCGTGCCGACGCCGCGATGCATGAAGCCAAGAGCCTGGGGCGCAACCGCGTCGAGACCTTCTCGCCGGTGCTGCAGGCGCGGCTGGAGCGGCGGCTGCGGCTGGAGGACGAACTGCGCCGCGCCATCGCCCAGCATGGCTTCGAGGTGCATCTGCAGCCCATCTGGTGCCGGCGGCAGAGCGTGCTGCTCGGCGGCGAGGGCAGCAGCGCCGAGGCACTGCGCAAGGGCTATTACATCTGCGGTTTCGAGGCGCTGGCGCGCTGGACGCGCGGCAATGGCGAGCGCGTGCCGCCGGGCGAGTTCATTCCCATCCTCACCGAAGCGGGCATGCTCGACGCCTTTGGCCCGGTGATGCTCGACCTCACGCTGCGCGCCTACACCCGGCTGCGCAGCGAGGGCCGTTTCACCGGCACGATTGCCTACAACGTGTCGCCGCACCAGCTGCATATGAGCACCTGCGTGGACTGCATCCTCGGCGCGCTGCAGACCCACCAGATACCGGCCGACCGGCTGGTGCTGGAAATGACCGAAAACGTCCAGATCGAAAGCAACCCGGAGCTGCGCGCGGTGTTCGATGGGCTGCGCGAGCATGGCGTGGCGCTTTCGCTCGACGACTTCGGCATCGGCTACTCCAACCTCGGCTACCTCACCCACATCCCGGCGCGGCAGATCAAGATCGACCGGGTGATCGCCGCCGGGGTCAGCCAGGATCGGCACAAGGCGGCGATCGCCCGCGCCGCGATCACCCTGGCGCGCACCCTGGATTTGGAAGTGGTCGCCGAAGGGGTGGAGACCGCCGCCGACCTGCTGTGGATGGAGCGCGCCGGCTGCCCGATGATTCAGGGCTGGGTGTTTTCGCCGGCGCTCAACGTGCAGCAGGCGATCAACCTGCTGCGCGAAATCGGGCCGCAGGGCGCGGGCAACTGAAGCCGGTACGCCCCACCCCGCCTTCACAGGCAACGGCTGCGGCAGGCCTTCAAGCGCTGGCGTGCGGCCGGTCCCGCGCCGTGCCCGCTCGCTGCCGCGCCGTTCACGCCGCCTTCGCCGGCTCGGGCGGGCGCAGTTCCCGCCGCAGGATCTTGCCCACCGGGGTCTTGGGCAGTTCGCTGCGGAATTCGATGTACTTGGGCCGCTTGTAGCCGGTGAGCTGGTCGTGCAGGTAGGCGCGCAGCGCGTCCTCGGTCAGCGCCGGGTCTTTTTTCACGACGAACAGTTTCACCGCCTCGCCCGAGTTCGCGTCGGGCACGCCGACCGCCGCGGCTTCGAGCACACCGGGATGGGTCACGGCCACGCCTTCGATTTCGTTCGGGTAGACGTTGAAGCCCGACACCAGAATCATGTCCTTCTTGCGGTCGATGATCTTCACATAGCCGCGCTCGTCCATCACCCCGATGTCGCCGGTGCGGAAAAATCCGCTGGCGGTGAACGCCGCAGCGGTTTCGTCCGGCCGGTTCCAGTAGCCGCGCATAACCTGTGGGCCGCTGAGCGCAATCTCTCCGGGCTGGCCCCGCGGCACTTCGTTGCCGGCATCGTCGACCAGCACCAGATCGGTTGACGGAATCGGCACGCCGATGGTGCCGCTGTAGCGGTCGGTGTCGGTCGGGTTGCACACCGCCGACGGCGAGGTTTCCGACAGTCCGTAACCCTCGCAGATCGGGCAGCCGGTGCGCTGCAGCCAGCGCTGCGCCACCGCCTCCTGCACCGCCATGCCGCCGCCCACGCACAGCCGCAGGGTGCGCCAGTTGACGGTGTCGAAATCCGGATGGTTGAGCAGGCCGTTGTACAGGGTGTTGACCGCGGGAAAGGAGTGCAGCGGATACTTTTTCAGTTCCTTGAGCGTAGCCGCCAGGTCGCGCGGATTGGGGATCAGGATCATCATCCCGCCCATGTGCGCGGTGAGCATCAGAATCACCGTGAACGCGAAGATGTGATAGAGCGGCAGCGCGCAGATGGTGTTGACCGGCTCGCCCGGGGGCATTTTGCTCATCGCCGGTTGGTACCAGGCCGCCGACTGGATGACGTTGGCGACGATGTTGCGCTGGGTCAGCGTCGCGCCCTTGGCCACGCCTGTGGTGCCGCCGGTGTACTGCAGCACCGCGACATCCTCGGCGCCGGTGGTCACCGGGTCGAACGGCAGCGATCCGCCCTTCTTCAGTGCCGCGCTCCAGCCCACATGCCCGGGCAGCGACCACGCCGGCACCAGCTTTTTCTTGTGCCGCACCACGTAGTTGACGAGGGTGCCCAGCGGAAACCCCAGCATCTCGCCCATGTTGGCGACCACCACATGCCGCACCGCGCTGCGCTCGATCACCTGCTGCAGGGTGTGGGCGAAGTTCTCCAGAATGATGATGGCCGAAGCGCCGCTGTCCTTGAGCTGGTGTTCGAGTTCGCGCGGGGTGTAGAGCGGGTTGACGTTGACCACCACCAGCCCGGCGCGCAGGATCGCCGCCACCACCACCGGATACTGCGGCACATTGGGCATCATGATCGCCACCCGCTCGCCCGGTTTGAGCGCCAGCGACTGCAGGTAGGCGGCAAAGTCGCGGCTCATGCGATCCCACTGCCCGTAGGTGAAGCGCTTGCCCATGAACGCGAACGCGTCCCGCTCGGCGTGGGTGCGGAAGGCGTTGTCGAGCAAAGCCGCGACGTTGGGGTAGGCGTCCGGGTCGATGGTCGCCGGCACCCCGGGCGGGTAGCTGGCCAGCCAGATGCGTTCCATGCGTGTCTCCTGCTGTGTCGTTGCTGTGTTTTTGCGCCGCGGCGCGCACGGCAGGGCGAAAAATAGCACGGCCGTTCGTTTTTGCAAACTGCCCGCGTGCCACGGATTCGCGATGCCGCGATGCTCCCGGCGCTGCTCCCTGCGCCCGGGCGGCGCGGCAACGGCAGATGAGCAGCGTCGCCGGCCGCGCCGGGGCTGGCGACGATTGTGCGCCGGCGCTGCGGCCGGTCAACCGTGCGGCATCAGGCCGGCGGGGTTTTCAGCCGTCGCGCTCGCGGTCTCGTGCGCGGCCGCCGCGCCGAGCTGGCCGCGCAGCGCGGCGATGCGCGCCAGCGCTGCGGCCTTGCCGCTGGCCTGCGGCTGGTCGGCCAGCATGTCGTCGACGAATCGGCTACGCGTGCGCCCGCTGGCCGCGCGGCCGGATTTGCGCTTGCTGCACCAGGTGATCAGCAGGGTCTGCCGCGCCCGCGTCACCCCCACATACATCAGCCGCCGCTCCTCCTCCAGCGCGGCAGCGGTCAGTGGCCGGTCTTCGGTGAAAAACGGCAGCAGCCCTTCCTCGCAGCCGGCCAGCACCACATGTGGCCACTCCAGCCCCTTGGCCGCGTGCAGGGTGCACAGGGTGACGGCGTCGCGCTCCTCGCCGCGCTCCTGCAACTGGGTGATGAGCGAAATGGTCTGCGCCATCTGCGCCAGGGTCTGCTTTTCCTCTTCGCCCTTGCGCTCGATCCAGCCCACGAAGTCCTCGACGTTCTTCCAGCGCTGCTCGGCTTCGCGCGAGTTGTCGGCCTGGTCTTCGATCCACGCGCGGTAGCCGATGCCGTCGATCATTTCGCGCAGCAGCGCACCGGCCGGCTCCGTGCGCGCCCGCCATTCGACGTCGTGCAGATAGCGGCCGAATTCGCGCAGAGAGTCGGCCGCGCGCGTGCCCACCGCGGCGGGCAGGGAATCGCGGAACAGCGCCTCGAACAACGAGACTTTCCATTGCGCCGCGTATGCGCCCAGCGCGCTCAAGGTCTGCGCGCCGATGCCCCGCCGCGGCGTGGTGACTGCGCGCAGAAAGGCCGGGTCGTCGTCGCCATTGGCCAGCAGCCGCAGGTAAGCGCACAGATCCTTGATTTCGGCGCGGTCGAAAAAGCTCTGCCCACCGCTGACCACATACGGAATGTTGGCGCGGCGCAGCGCCTGCTCCAGCGGCCGCGACTGGTGGTTGGCCCGGTAAAGCACCGCGATGTCGGCCAGCCGCGCCCCGCGCCCGCTGCGCAGCGCCTGAATACGCGCGGCGATCTGCTCGGCTTCGTCTTCCTCATGCTGCATCTGCCGCACCTGCACCGCCTCGCCCTCGCCGTGTTCGCTCCACAGGCTCTTGGGGTAAAGCTTGGGGTTGGACGCGATGATGGCGTTGGCCGCGCGCAGGATGGCGTTGGTCGAGCGGTAGTTCTGCTCCAGCTTGATGACTTCCAGCCGCGGCCAGTCCGTCTGCAAGCGCCTGAGGTTTTCCAGCGTCGCGCCGCGCCAGCCGTAGATGCTCTGGTCGTCGTCGCCGACCGCGGTGAACTGACCGCGCTCGCCCACCAGCAGCCGCAGCAGGTCGTATTGCGCGGCGTTGGTGTCCTGGTATTCGTCGACCAGCAGGTAGCGCAGCTTGTGCTGCCAGTGTTCGCGCACGTCGGCGTGTTGCTGCAGCAGCCGCACCGGCAGCCAGATCAGGTCGTCGAAGTCCACCGCGCAATACGCCTGCAGCATGTCGGCGTAGCGTGCGTACACCCGCGCGGCGACGCGCTCGTCGTCGCTGGCTGCCGCGCGCGCCGCGGCCTCGGGGTCGAGCATGGCGTTTTTCCACAAGCTGATGCTCCACTGCCAGCGGCGGGCGGTAGCGTTGTCGGTGGTGGCACCGGCGTCGCGCAGCAACGAGGTCACGTCGTCGGCCGACAGAATCGAAAAATTCGGCTTGAGCCCGAGCGCCTGCCCGCTTTCGCGCAGCATCCGCACCCCCAGCGCGTGAAAGGTGCTGATCACCAGCTTGCCCGCCACCCCGCGCTGGTCGACCAGGGCGGCGGCGCGCTCGCGCATTTCCGCCGCAGCCTTGTTGGTGAACGTGATCGCGGCGATGTGCTGCGGCGCCAGTCCCGCGCGCAGCAGGCGGGCGATTTTGTGGGTGATGACGCGGGTCTTGCCGCTGCCCGCCCCGGCGATGACCAGGCAGGGCCCGTCGAGATGGGCGACCGCGCGCTCCTGAGCAGCGTTGAGCATGACGAGGGCGAAAAAGGCCGTCAGTTTAGGGCTTGAGACCCGGCCAGCGGGCGCCACACGCTGGCCGGCGGCGGCTCGCGTCGAGCAGGCCGCAAGCGCCGCTGCAAGGCCACGTTGCGCGCGGGCATGGGCCCGATCGAACCGCCGTTTTTGCGCAGCTTTTCACAGCTTTTCACAGCTTTGCCGGCTTTGTCAGCGCAGGTCATCGAACCGTCACGCACGGTGCTTAGCGTTGCTCTCCGATGCGAAGCGGCCTCGCCGAAGTGCCGCGCCATATTCCCTGAGAGACTGCTATGACTGCGCTGAAAAAAACCGAACAGGGCCACGCCGCGCTGAGCGGGCGCGACCCGCGACTGGCCGTGGTGCACCGTCAGGTGCTGGTGCTGTGTAACGGCCAGCGCGGGCTGCGCGACATTGCCGAGCTGATCGGCCCGCGCGCCGAGGCCGTGGTCAGCGAACTGCTGGCCCTCGGGCTGCTGCAGACCGTCGCGCCGCCGGCATCGCCCGCGCCGGCTTCGCCACACGCCGCAACTCAACCCGCGCGATCATCTTCGGCGGCCGCTCCCGCCGCGGGAGGTGCCGCGCAGCGACGCGACGACCCGCCGCCGGCACCACCGCAGCGGCGCTCGCTGGTGATGGCACGCATGTATCTGTTCGACATGATGGAGCGTGCGCTGGCCAATGACAGCGCGGTGGCCCGCCAGCATCTGCGCCGCGCCGACACGCCCGAAGCCTTGCGCGACGCCGTGCTCGACTGCGTGCGGCTGTTGCAGGAGCTGGCCGAGCCGAGCTTTGCGCGCCGGGTGATCGCACAACTGCTGGCGATGCTGCCCGAGGACAGTGCGCAGCTGCTGGCGCGGCTGCGCGCCGTCGCGGAAGACGCGCAGCCGTCGATGCTCTGACGGGGTGCGCCCCGCCGATCAGAACCCCGCCTGCTCGCGGCTGCGGTACGGCTCGTCTGCGGGCAGGAACATCCGCTCGGCGCGGGCCTGCTCGCTCCACTGCGCCACGGCCGGATGGGCCAGCACGGTCTGCACATAGTCCCACGCCCAATCCGGCAGCGGCGGGCGGTAGGTGTCGAAGCGGGTGCACACCGGGGCGTAGAACGCATCGGCCAGGCTGAAGGCGCCAAACAGAAACGGCCCGCCGCTGCGCTGCAGCGCGTCCCGCCACAGCGCGAGCATCTGCGCGATGTCGCGCTCGACCGCGGGGTTGAGCCCGTGCCCCGGCAGCCGGGCCGAGATGTTCATCGGCAGATGCTCGCGCAGCGCGGCAAAGCCGCTGTGCATCGCCGCGCACAGGCTGCGCGCCCGCGCGCGCGCCGCGACTTCGCGCGGCCACCACGGCTGATCGGCAAACCGCTCGGCCAGGTATTCGACGATGGCGAGTGAATCCCACACCCGCAGCTCGCCGTCTTCGAGCACCGGCACGCGCGCCAGCGGCGACAGCGCGCCCACCGTGACGGCAAACTCCGGCGTGTCCAGCGGGTGCAATTGCTCCTCGAACGCGACGCCGAATGCGCGCATCGCGACCCAGGGCCGCATCGACCAAGAGGAGTAGTTTTTGTTGCCGATGTTCAGACGGAGCATGGGGATTCCTTAGAGCGGACGAGCGCTCATTCTGCCGGCGGCGGGCCTCGGTTCCAAAGCGCAAAAACGGCAGGGCGGCCATGCGTGATTGGCATGACCGCGCTGTCGGAGCCGGAAAAGCCGGCAGCGGAACGCGCTCGGCGCTCAGCGCCCGATGCCGGCGCGCACCCGGTCGTACGGCGACTCGGCGCCGCGCGGGTCGAGATAGGTCGGGCCGATGGCCTCGATCGACTCGGGCAGGTTCACCCCGAGCTCGGGCGCGAATCCGGGCAGGCTGCCATCGCACACGTTGTCGACCTTGAGCGAGTCGAGGTTGTCCGCGCTCATCATCGGCTCGCCCGGCGCCAGCGCCATCAGCGCCGCCTGCACCCGGCCCAGCGCCAGCGGCACCGGCAGCACTGGGCGACCGCGCCCACCGGCCACGCCTGCAATCGCTCCGGCCAGCCGGGCGAGTTCGCCCAGGGTGTAGCTGCGCGGGCCGCACAGCGCGTAGGTGCGGCCAAACGTGTCGCGTTCGCGCGTGCCCACCAGCGCGGCATGGAACGCCTGGGCGACGTCGCCGACCCACACCGGCGCCATGCGCGTGCCGGCTCCGGGCAGCGGCAGCACCGGCAGCAGGCGCTGCAGACGGGCGAAGGTGTTGAGGAAGCGGTCGCCCTCGCCGAACACCACCGAGGGGCGGAAGATCGTCCAGTCCAGCCCGGGCTGCGATTGCACCGCCGCTTCACCGGCGGCCTTGCTGCGCAGATACATCGATGGGCCGTTGGCGTCGGCACCCAGCGCGCTCATGTGCACCAACCGGCGCACGCCGTGGCGGGCGCAGGCGGCGGCGATGCGGCGCGGCAGTTGCGCGTGGCAGCGGTCGAAATCGGCCTGCCTGCCGTGCAGGATGCCGACCAGGTTGACCACGGCGTCCATGCCGGCGACCAGGCGGTCGAGGTCGGCATCGTCATGCACGTCGGTTTCGACCACATCGACCAGCGGCAGGCTGACCAGATGGCGCGCGCGCTGCCGCCGGCGCGTGGGCACGGTGACGAACTGGTTGGACAGGGACAGACGGTTGACCAGGCGGCTGCCGATGAAGCCGCTGCCGCCGATGACGAGGATGCGTTGTTGCATGGGTTGTGATCGCTTGCAGAGGTTCGACACTCGGCCGCGCCGGTCGCGGCGGGCCACACTGCGCATTGTTCCATCAGGCGCGCTCGGTGTGCCAGCGGCCTCGATTGCGATCAAACGCCAGGCGAGCCGCTGCCCGAGCGCGCGTGACACAGCAAGCGCACGATCGACGCGCGATCAGGGCGCGCGCGCTTCCTGCGTCGGCAGCGGGCCGATCGCGCCCAGTCGCGCCAGCAGCGATTGCGGCTGGCCCGACAACAGCGCGGCGTAAACCGTCGCGTTGGCGAGCACCACCTTGACGTAGTGCCGGGTCTCGCCGATCGGGATGTTCTCGACGAACACCGGCCCGGGGACGGCCGGGCGCTGCGGGGTCTGCATCTGCTGCCGCCAGCGGCGCGAGCGGCCGGGGCCGGCGTTGTAGCCCGCGGCCGAAAGGATTTCCGAACCGTCGAACTGCTGCATCAGATCGCTCAAGTACGCCGAGCCCAGCAGGGTGTTGGTGCGCACATCAGCGATCTGGTCGGGGCTGTAGCCCGCCAGCCCGATCTTGCGCGCGACCAGCCGCGCAGTGGCCGGCATCAGTTGCATCAGCCCGGCCGCCCCGGCCCAGGAGCGGATGTCGGCGATAAACCGCGATTCCTGCCGAATCAGCCCGTAGACAAAGGCTTCGTCCAGCCCCTGCGCAGCGGCGGCGGCGCCGATGGCCTCGCGGTACGGCATCGCGTAGCGCTGCGCCAGATCGACGTCGCCGATCACCCGCTCGGCCGTGTTGATGCAGCGATCCCACACCTTCTGCTCGCACGCCAGCGTGGCAGCGGCGCGCATCTGCTGGTTGTCGAAACCGCGCAGGGTGAAATTCCACTCGCGCACCGCCTCGCTACGCAGGTTGAGCGAAAACAGCGCGAGCGAGCGCTGCAGCCCCGGCGTGGCGGCGATTTTGGCAACGGCTGCCGGGTCAGCCGGCGGCGCCGAAGGGGGCAGGCTGACCTTCTGCCCGATCGCATCGAGCGCGAGCTGGCCGTAATAGCTGAACGGGCTGGCGATCGCGGCGAATTCGGCGCGCGCCCGCTCGGCCTGGCCCTGGTGTCGCAGCGCCTGCGCATGCCAGTAGGCCCAGTCCGGGTCGGGGTCGCCGCCGTCGATCAGCGAGCGGGTATTGCGGCGAACCAGCGCCCAGTCTCCGGCCAGCAGACCGGCGCGCACGCCCCAGGCGCGCACCAGCGGCGAGGCGGCGTAGTTCGGGTCGGCGCGGTGCGCCTGGTCGAACCAGCCCGCGGCCTGCGGCATCTGGCTCAGCGCCCCGGCCAGCCCGATGCGGCCCCAGATCTGCGCGCGGTCGGCCGCTGGCAACGCACCGAACGAATCGCGCAAAAAGCGCGCGGCCTGGTCGGGATCCTGCCGCGCCATGTCCAGCAGCGCCAGCACCAGCACCTGTCGCTGGTCGGAATCGGCGATCACCGCGTCGGGGCCGCGGCGCACCGCGCCGAGCACATAGCGCGCGGTGTCGCGGTCGGCTTCGGCCAGTTCGCGCCAGCTCCCAGCGGGCAGGAAGGGCGCGAGCAGATCGCGCCCGAACTTGGCGCGGCCGTCGGCGACGAAACGGCGCAGCCGCTGCCACAGCATGTCCCGCGGCATCGCCCCGGCGGCCAGCAGCGCCTTGGCCGCGCTGTTGCAGCCGATGCCGCCGGTGGGCACGTCCATCCACAGCTTGAACACCGCGGCCGAGGTGTTTTCGCCGGTGGTGGCGAATCGCGCCTGCTGCTCGAAGCACATCACCTGTGGGTCGTCGCGCATGATGAAGCGCGGATACACCGCCTGGAAATTCGCCCAGTCCTGCCGCTTGCCCAGTTCGAGCAGCCAGTCGTTGCGCAGCCGGTCGAGCACATAGGTGTGCGGATAAGCGGCGGCGAAAGCATCGAAATCCGCCTGGGTGGCGCGGGTCAGCGTCGGCTTGATCGCCCAGTAGGCGACCCAGGGTTCGAGCAGGGTGCCGCGCAGCTGCGGCAGCGCCAGTTGCGCCGGATTCGGGTCGCCGCGCTCGGCCGCCTTCTGCGCGGCGAGAATGAGCTGGGCCTGATCCGGCGGCACCTGCGGCAGCACGTAGCGACTCACCGCGATCGCCCCTGCCGCGCTAGCCGCTGCGCCCGCGCCGGATGCCCCGGCCGCCGCGCCCGGCGCCGGCTGCAGCGACACC
>CAYMDM010000067.1:0-15548 GCA_964389235.1 uncultured Burkholderiaceae bacterium | reverse complement strand
CAATTTTTTGACTGGCATGCGGTCAGTGCTTTCACAGTTGCACATCGGGACAAAATGTCTATGCGGCGGAGTGGGGAAATAGACGCGCGTAAACGTCAAGGTATCTACTAAGCTGCGTCGACTGTGAAAATCTCTCTTCAGCCGCTAGCTTGGTTTTCGAACGCATGTCGAGCCAGTGCTGCGGCCGGCTTTGCAACATCCGCGCAGCCTCTGCAAAACACGCCAATGCGTCTTTCGGGCACAACCAGCCGGTAACGTCCGGCTCGACCAGTTCGGGCAGCGATGAGGTGTTGGCAGCGATGACCGGAAGGCCACAGGCCATCGCTTCGAGCACGCTCAGCGGTAACCCCTCCAACCGGCTCGGAAACAGCAGCGCATCGGCGGTCTGATAGGCGCGCACGAGGCCTTCGCCACTGAGGCGGCCGATGCAGCGGGCGTTCGGCGGCAGCGCGTAGCGAGTGTGGCGACCGTTGCGGTCGGCGGTGTAGTGCAGCTCGAAGTCGGGTCCGAGTGCGCGCAGAATGGGGCCAAGCAGGTCGACACCTTTGCGCGCGTCCCAGTTGCCGACGTAGAGCAGGCGGAACGGGCGGTTGGGCGCGGCGCGGTCGATGGGGTGGAACACGGCAGTGTCCACGCCGTTGTAGATCACGTCGATGTCGCTGCGGCCAAAAACGCGCTGGGCCATGTCGGCGGTGTAGCGGCTCACCGCCACCACGCGGTCGGCGCGGCGCAGGTGCGCGGCTTCGACGCGTCGAATCCACGCCGCGTGATACAGCGCCTTCGCCGGGCTTTTGTACGGACGCAGCGCCGGATCGTGCACGCAGGAGTGCAGGGTGCTGACGACGGACAGGTGCGGCGGCAGAAAGCGCGGGTGCAGCCAGGAGTTGGCGTGCACGACGGTGGCCCACTCGGGCGGGCGCGGCACCGGCACGCTCCACGGCGCATATTCGGCGCGCAGCGGCAGCCAGGTGATGTCGGCGCGGAAGCCCTGAGCGTTGAGCGCGGCGCACAGCCGCTCGGTGAACACGTCGGCGCCGCTGTGTGCGCGTACCGCGGGGAACCAGACGGCGGGTTGTGCTCGGGTGTCGCGCATCGCAAGGCAGCGTCGTTCAAGTGCCAGACGGAGCGATGAGTTCGACCGTCGGGAAGTACTCGCGGTAGCGGCGGGCATCGCGCGTGAGCAGCGGCCAGCCTTGCACCGCGGCGTGCGCGCCGATGAGGAAGTCCGGCAGCACCCCGGTTTTGCTCCCGCCCCGTCGGCGGTAACGGGCGAAGGCGTGTCCGGCGAGGAACAAGGCAGCGCGCGGTGGTTCGTGCAGCGCCAGGCCGAGTTGATGCACGGCGGCGTCCAGTTCTTCGTACCGCGCAAAGGCCAGAGCGAGTTCTGCGTAGATGATGGGGTTGATCGCCAGCGCGTGGAGTTGCGATTGCGCGCGCAGCTGGTCGATGGACCAGTCGGCCCATTGCGGGTCGTCTTCCAGCACGTCGATGAGGACGTTGGTGTCGACGAGCAGCATCAGTCGTCGCTGCGCAGCAGGCGCATCAGCTCGTCGGTGCGCCACTTGACGGTGGCTTTGCCACGCGCGGCGTCGAAGCGGTCGCGCGCACGGCTGCGGCGGCTGCGCGCAGCGGGGCGCAACACGACTTCCCCCTGCGGACTGATGGCGAACTCCACTTGTGCCCCAGGCGTCAGCCGCAGCGCGTCGCGCACGGGTTTGGGAATGGTGATCTGACCTTTGCTGGTGAGGGTCGAGGGCATCGCGGTTTCTTCGGTATTACGTCAACGTCGAGTGTAATACCTGCGAGCGCGAGGCGGCCCCCAGCACGGTCGTTCACCGCTCGCCGATGTTGCGCGCCAAGGCGTCAGTGACGTGCTGGCCGAAGCGCTCCCACGCAAACTCGGTGGCAAAGGCGCGCAGCGCTTCGGCGCTTGGCGGCGCTTGCAGGATGTCGATGACGGCCTGGGAGAAAGCGGCGGCGTCGCCCGACGGCACGAGGCGGCCGCTTGCGCCCTCGCGCACGGCATCGACCACGCCGCCAGTGGCGTAGGCGACCGTCGGCAGTCCGTGCGCGGCGGCTTCGACCGCGACCATGCCGAAACCTTCGGGGTCGTTCGGCAGGTCGCGGATGGGGAACACGTGCACGTCGGCGGCGGCGTAGGCGTCGGCCAGGTCCTGGCCGAACAGTTTGCCCAGAAACCGCACCCGCGCGCCCACGCCGGCGGCATCGGCGGCCGCCTGAATGGCCGCAGGCGTCTGCGGCTGCGCGTACAAAGCGTGCGCAGGGGCGTCGCCGACGATAGCCAGCAGCACGTCGGGGCGCGCCGCAGCGATGCGCGGCAGCACGTCGCGCACGAACTCCAGCAGCCCTTTGCGCGCGGTCAGCCGCCCGACTGACAGCAGCAGCGGCGCGTTGGCAGCGATGCCGTGCGCGGCGGGGAAGCGTGTGCGGGCGGTGGGGTCGGGCGCAGGCAGTTCGACCCCGGGGTGGACGATGGTGATGCGCGCAGGCAGGATGCCGATGCCCTCGGCCAGCGCCGCGGTGGCGCGGCTGTTGGCGATCACGGTGTCGATGTGCCGCAGCGCCGGGCGCCACAGCGCGCGGTACACCGGGTGCGGCACGACCAAGTCGAGGCCGTGCACATAAGCGGCCGTGCGCGCGCCGCAGGCCCGCGCCGCCCACAGCGCCAGCGGCGCGGTCAGCCCGCTACCGGCCAGCACCACGTCGGGCCGCCAGGCGCGCGCCTCGGCGCGCGCGAGTCGCGCGGCGTTCCACAGAAACGCGCGCAGCGGTTGCAGCGGCGCTTCGCGAACCGTCACGCCGGCAGGGGCGTGCGCGGCGGCGCCGGCAGGGCCGACGACGCGTACCTCGCAGGTCTTGGCCAGCTCGGCGGCCAGATGCCAGTTCAGCCGCTCCATCCCGCCCCACAGCGGCGGGAAGTTGCGGGTGATGAGAAGAACACGAGGCGGTTGGCTTGACGTCATGTCACGCCAGGACGTCGATGCCGAAGGTCGGCATGACGGCGTCGGTGCTGACCAGCGGCACTTGTTCCATGCTCGCCTGAGCGGCCAGCATGCGGTCGAACGGGTCGCGGTGTGGCGTGTTCCAGCTCCCAGCCTTGAGCGCATGCGCCGTGGTGATCGGCAACTCGGTGGCTACAAGTTCACGCAAAACGTCGCCGTACTGCGCGAGAAGTTGCGTGGCGCCGGGCAGCTTGCCCAGGCGATGCTTGGTGGCAATTTCGAATGCCGACGCGGCGCTGACCAGCAAGGTGTTGTCCGCGTCCTCGAGCAGCGCGCGCAGGTGGGAGGGCAGTCGCTCGGGTTCCATCGCCGCCCAGAGCAGGATGTGGGTGTCGAGCAGCAGCTTCATGCTTCCCAGATTTTGATTTCCTCGTCTGGCAGCGGCTCGAAAAAGCTGTCGTCAACATGGCCCCGCACCACACCCAGCCGACGCTTGGGCGGGGGCGCCAGCGGCATGAGTCGCGCATAGGGTTTGCCGGCTTTGGCAAGGATGATCTCTTCACCCGCATGTGCCTGGTCGATCAGACGCGACAGTTGAGTTTTGGCCTCGTGGACGTTGACGATCTGCGGCATGGCTTGGGCTTGGCTAATGTGCTTAGTCCATTTTAGTGCGGCATGCCGAAATTGTTACTCTTCACGCTTGTAGGTGAGGTTGGTGATCTGCTCCGAAATCAACCCGATGAGAAACACGATCACCGATGCGCTGAACAACAGCGCGCTCATATTGGTGAACCGCCCTTCAGTGTGGAAGGTATAGCCGTACCAGCCCAGCCCGAGCAGAAAGAACGCAGCCGCCACTGGCGCGAACAGTTTGAGCGGGGAATACAGCGTGGCGATTTTGAAAATGATGAGCAGAAAGCGAAGGCCGTCGCGCAGCGGGCGGATGTGGCTTTTGCCGATGCGCTTGTGCGCGGTGATCGGCACATACGCCACGGCGTAGGCGCTGCGGAAAAACGCCATCGTGCAGGTGGTGGGGTAGGAAAAGCCGTTGGGCAGCAGGTGCAGGAACTCGCGGAATCGGTCGGCGCGGGCGGCGCGAAAGCCGCTGGTGAGATCGAGCACCGGATGGTGGGTCATCCAGCTGGCCAGCCGGTTGTAGAGGCCGTTGGCGATGCCGCGGCCCACGCTGGCTTGCGAACCCTTGACCCGCGCGCCCACCGCCATGTCGTAGCCCTCGGCGATCTTGGCCAGCAGCCGGGGGATGTCGGCCGGGTCATGCTGGCCGTCGGCATCCATGAACACCAGCACGTCGCCGCTGGCCGCGCGCGCACCCGCCTTGATCGCCGCGCCGTTGCCCATGCCGTAGGGGCGGCGGATCACCGTGGCCCCGGCGTTTTCGGCGATCTGCGCGGTGGCGTCGGTCGAGCCGTCGTCGACCACGATCACCTGCGCCTGCGGATACAGCGCGCGGATGCGCTGCACGGTCTGGCCCACCGCGCCGGCTTCGTTGCGCGCGGGCAGGATGATGCTCAGCGCAAGCGCGGGCGGGGCTGCGTGCGGCGCGGAGAGGGACTGCGGCGCAAGGGGCTGCGCGCTCAGGTCGTTCATGTCAGTCCGCCCACAGCGCCGCCAGGCCGAGCTCGATTGCGTCAAACGGCGCGATGCGCACCACATCGTCTCCGCCCCAGGCCCCCAGCAGCAACCAGCGGCCGGACTGGTTTTCATAGGCCTCCAGCGTGCGGGCGTCGGGGTCGACCAGCCAGCAGTGCGCCACGCCCGCTGCGGCGTAGCGTGGCAGTTTGAGCGCGCGGTCGGTGCGGGCGGTAGCGGGGGAGAGGATTTCGCACACCCAGTCCGGGGCGAGCTCGAACCACGCCGCGTCGGGCAGGCGCGGCAGGCGCTCGCGCCGCCAGCCGGCCAGATCGGGCACCAGCACGTCGGCGCCCAGATGCAGCTCGGGCTCGACCAGTATCCACCAGCCGCCGGGGCCGCCGTCGCGGCCCTGACCGAAAGGCGTGTGCAGCGCGCCACCGAGAACGGTTTCGGCCAGCGCATGCCGCGGCCGTGGCCGGGGATGGGTGTGCAGGCTGCCGTGGATGATTTCGCCGACCACGTTCTCCGGCAGCGCGAGCAGATCGTCGTAGGTGGCGAATTTGATCGCGGCGGTCATGGCGGAACGAAGCGGGGGCGCAAGGGCGGGGCAAAGCGATGCGGCCTATTGTGCCCCAGCGCCTTTCGCTGCCGGGCTGCGCGCGCCTTTGGCATCGCGCCCGGCGGCGATTTCCTGCGTCAGCACCCGGCGCAGGTGCTCCTCGCTCTCCCGGTAGAAGCCCACGTGCGCCAGCCAGCGCTGGTGCATCGCCGCCATGCTCCAGCCGTGGATGTGCGCCAGCGGCGACGGCACGGCGTTGAGCAGATCAAGCGCCTGCTGCGGGTGGCCGCTGGCGGCGATTTCCGCGGCAAAGCGCAGCCGCGCGCCCACCGGCTGCCCCGGCAGCCGCAGCGCCTGCAGGTCCAGCGTATACGCGCGCTGCACGTCGCCCGCGGCCAGCGCGGCCAGCGCCTGGCGGTGCAGCAGGTCGCGCCGCACCTCGGGGACAGCGCTTTGCGGGTTGCGCAGCCCGGCGGCGAGCAGGTCGGCGGTGAAATCAGCCCCCAGCGCGGTGCACTGCCCGGTGCCGTCGAGCAGCTTGCCGAACTGGTACTGGGTGACGTTGTCGGCGAGCCGTGCGGTGGCCGCGGCGTGCAGCAGCGCCGCGCGCAGACCCGGCGGGGCGTCGCCTTCGCTGCAGGCCACGCCGGCGCGGTTGATCAGCAGGATGAGGCTTTGTGGATGTTTTTTCAGCGCCGCGTCGAGCAGCCGTGCCGCCTCGGGCTGGTTGCCCACGCCGCTCCAGAAATTCGCCAGATAGCTCTGCGCCCGCGGCGAGTCCGGATGCTCGCGCGCCCACACCAGCGCCTGCTGAAACGGCTTGCCCCACACGTCGGCGCGGCGCGCGGTCTGCAGCGCGAACAGCGCCAGCAGCGCCACGGCGATCCACACCCGCAGCGGCGGAATGCGCGCCGCCACCTCGCCCCGCCCCACACCCGCGAGCGCGATGCCCAACGGCAGAAACATCAACCCGGCGGGCAGGTAGTTGCGGTGCTCGAAAGCGAGTTCGAGCTGCAGCCAGGTCGATTCCATCACCTGCCCGGCGAGGTAGAACCCCGCTGCCACGCCAGCGGCGGCCACCACCGGATGCCGCGCCCAGCGCGAGGCGATGGCGAACACCCCCAGCGCGACGATGCCCAGTGCCGCCAGCAGCGTGGACGGCGGGTTCAGCAGCCCGGTGGACAGGCGGATGTCGTCGTGGAACAACCCGCCGTCGTGGCTGCGCGCCAGCCAGATGTCACCCAGATACCCCCAGACGATTCGCGTTTCGGTCAGCAGTCGCTGCAGCGGCGTGAAGTCGCGCCCGGCGGTCGCGCCCGTCCACAGCCCGGGGAGAAATGTCGCCAAATAGCCGAGCACCGCCAGCGCCGGCAGGCGGATGAACACCCAGCGCCAGACGACGAACGCGCGGCCGCCGACTTCGCGCGCCGTGTGCCGGCGGTCGAACACCAGCGCTTCGAACACCCAGGCCAGCAGCGGCAGCAGCGCGCCGTTTTCCTTGCAAAGAGTGGCCAGCAGCGTGCCCAGCAGCAGCGACGCACTCATCCACGCATATCCTGCGCGGCGGCGGCCTGCGGCCAGCAGCGCGCGGCCATGCGCATAGCCCCACAGCCCGGCGAAAACAAAGGTCGCGGCGAGCATCGCCATGCGCTGCACCACATACAGCGTGGTGCTGACCCAGAACGGATCGAGCAGCCACAGCCCGGCGGCGACCACCGCCGCCCAGCGCGCCGGCTGCCGCGCCAGCCCGAGCGCCCTTGCCAGCGCCGCGCACAGCCCGGCGAGCAGCGCGGCGTTGAGCAGGTGGATCGCGACATTGGTCAGCTTGAACGCCTCGGGTGCGGCCGGCCAGTCGCGCGCGTTCAGCAGAAACGTTGCCAGAGCGATCGGCCGTCCGGTCGGCCCGGCAAAGCCGGAGGTGACAAACGCCACGACCTTCCACCACGTGTCGATGCGGCCATAGTCGCCCAGCGGCGCGAGGTTGGAAAAATCGTCGAACAAAAACGCGCCCGTACGCCCCGGCCAGTACGCCAGCCAGGCCACGGCCAGCAGCGTGGCAAACGCGGCAAACGGCAGCCAGCGGCGGGTGGTGGTTTGGCCCCGGCTCATCGCGCGGCCTCCGCGGTGCTGGCTGCGCTGCGCGGCTGGGCAGACGGTGCGGTGGCTGCCGGCGGTGCAGCGGTGGCGCGCTCGCGCTGCTTCAGCTCGGCAGCCAGCCGCGCGATTTCCCCGCGATGGATGCCGAAGCGGTCGAGCTCGCGCATGCGCTCCAGCACATTCGCCGCGTCGCCATACAGCCCGGCGGCGAGCTGGATGTCGAACAGGTTTTTCCACGCTTGATAACTGTCCGGGGCGACTGCGACATTACGGAGCAGCAATCGATAGCCGAACTCCGTGTTGTGCTCGACGTTAAGCGCGTAATTGGCAACCATGCTGATGATCGCTCCGTTGTCAGGGTGAGCCCTCAACGTCACGTTCAGAATTCCGCGAAGCCGCGCGAGGTCGGCAGGCGCGAAATGCAAAACCCCGTCAATGGCGCCGTTTGCCAAGCTGCGCAGGCCCTGGACACTTTGTGCGTTGACCGTGCGCCCGGTAACGCTGCGCTCCAGCATGTCCCACCAATGGGGCTCGATCGGGGCAGAGGCTTTGGCGGCAGAAAAAATCAGCCCTGCGATGGGAAGGGCGGAATATGGGCTGACCCGTTGCGCTTGTTCGATCTGCTCGACCCCAAGCTGGTATAGCGGCGATGCAGGGTTGAACTGACTTGCAATCAGGCTCAGTCGGCCGAGGTCGTAGTTTGCACGCGGCGATTCGGGGTGCGTCGTCGCCTCGAAATACGCCAGCCGGTACGGATTGCCCCACACCTGCGCGCGCAGGAAGGTGAAAAACCCCTGCAGCGCAATCAGCGCCGAAAGCCCCCCCACCACCAGCAGCCGCAGCGTGCCGCGGCGCTGCGCGTCGGGTGGCGACCACGCGGTGAGCAGCCCGAACGCGGCGACGAACACTCCCCAGCTCGGCAGATAGTTGCGGTGCTCGTACACCAGCTCCAGCGGCACGAAGGTGGACACCAGCGACTGCCCAGCGAAAAACCACAGCACCCCGAGCGACCACACCGGCCAGCGCCGCCAGCCCCACAAGGCCGAGGCCAGCAGCGCCGCCAGCAGCGCCCAGCTCGCCGCCGTCGTCCACGGCTGCAGCCAGCCGGTGGAAACGCGTGTGTCGTCGTGGTAGAGCGAGAGGGCATTGGGCGTGGGCAGCAGAATCAAGCGCAGGTAATCGACCATCACCCGCCCTTCGGTCAGCAGCCGCTCGCCCAAGGTGAACGGCCGCGCCGCGTAGGCCGAGCCGTTGAGCACCCCGGGCAGCAGCCACGCCAGCCCCAGCGCAGCGGGCAAGAACAGCAGCACGGCAAACAACGGCAGCAGCGGGTTGCCGCGCGGCGGGGGGGCATCGGCTGCCGGTGCGACCACGAGCGCCGCCGTGTCCGCGCTCGGCCGCAACTGCCCGCGCAGGACCACCCACTCCAGCACAAAGGCGTACGCTGGCAGCATCACCCCGGTTTCCTTCGCCAGCGCCGCCAGCAGGGTGCCCAGCGCCAGGCTGCCCCACAGCCAGGCGAGCGCACCGCGCCGCCCGGCGATCAGCCGCATGCGGCCGTGCCAGTACGCCAGCAGCCCGAGCAGCACGAGCGTGGCCGCCAGCGACTCCTCGCGCTGGATCACATACAGCACCGCGGTGAGCTGGATCGGCGCCAGCACCCACGCCGCGGCCACCAGCAGCGCCAGCGTCTCGGCGCCGACCAACCGCGGCCCCTGCCCGCGCGCGGCCAGCCAGCGCAGCACCCGAAGCGACAGCAGCCACACCAGCACGCCGTTGAGCAGGTGGATCAGCACGTTGACCAGCTTCAGCGGCCAAGGGTTCAGCCCGGTGAACCACGCCTGCGCGGCAAAACTCGCCATCGACAGCGGCCGGTCCAGCGGTCCGGCGTGCGTGCTCCACACCGCATGCCAGAACCCCTGCGCGTGCAGCGCCGCCGGCGCGAACGCCGGGTTGTCGACCAGATTGCCGAAGTCGTCGAACACATACCCGCCGGCCAGCCCCGGCCAGTAGGCCAGCAGCGCCGCGGCGAGCACCAGCGCGAACAGCAGCGGAGGGAGGCTTCGGACAGAAGGGCGTGGAGTCATGGGAAGCGCCGGGGCCGGCGCGTCGGTGGCTGGGAGTGCGAGCGAGCAGGGGGGCGCAGCAATCCCCGTGCCGGTCGGAGTGAACGCGCCGGATGGTAGCCGTGCCGCCGCGGGTCGAGCCCGCGCGGATGCCCAGGCTCTGACGGTCCTCTCTGAAAACAAGGGTCGTGCCGCGAGGATCTCGCGCCGGCTCAGCCGTCCATGTCTGGATTTCCTGCGTCAGGAAACAAGGTCTGGACGCTTCACGGCCAGACCTGACCCTATCTGTCATTGAGCCGGGCCGCGTGGCTTGACCAGACGAGCGAAGCCCGCGTTTCGGGCCGGGGCAGATTGGATAAAAGCTGAAAATGAAAACCCGCCTTGCGGCGGGTTCCGGTGGGGGCTAGATGTCAGGATGCCTATCAGCCTTGGCACGAAGACGGTAGGTATTTCTTCAACACGGTCGTGGTGGAACCAGCGCCACATTTCCATTGGATGGAGCCGGCATTGGTTATCGCGGAAATGAACAGCACATTTTGGCCAGTTTTCTGCAGAGCGCTGTTTGCTTGGTTGCCATACGTGATTACGATGCCATTGTTGGTCGCTCCGGATCCGCCTTGAACCTGAACGCTCGCCACATAGTTGCCTTTTATGGCACTGGCGGCCGCGAGACCAGCTGAAGTATTGGTGGCGGGGAAGTAGCCTTTGTTGGTATAGAACTCGGACATCGCGGTCTTGACCCCATCGGCGAGCGAAAGCCCTTCGGAAGCTTGTGAGCGAATCGTGTAATCCTGATACGCCGGAATCGCGATCGCCGCCAGAATGCCGATGATCGCGACCACGATCATCAGTTCGATCAGGGTGAAGCCTTGCTGCACTTGCTTGCGCAGAGTGTTGCGTTTCATTTGTGAACTCCTGAAGTGGGATATCCGCTGTCGCGGGGAAAAAACACGCCGCAGCCCGGTGCGAAAGAATCGTGGGGTTGGAGGCGCCGGACTGCGGCGGACTGACGTCACCCCCCGATGGGCACCAGAGAATGAGCACATGCCGTGCCAGCCCCGCGCCGCACCAAATTTCGTGAACCTGTTCACGTTTTCCGCCGCTCAGACACTTCGCTACGGCGCACACTTTGGCGCTTGCCGCCAATTTTTGTCAGCCGCTGGCGGAAATTGACCGCATCCAGCGGCTTTGAATCGCCCGACCCAGCAACTGGGCGCCGTCGAGCGTCGCTGCTCGGGTGTCGAAGGTGAGCAGCGGCCCGTGGCCGGCAACATCGGCCAGGCTGATGTGCAGACAGTCGGCGAAGTCGGGCGCGCCGTCCTGCTTGTAGAGATACAGCGCACGCTCGACCGCGATTTCGTCCATCCAGTCGAGTTCGGGCGCGCCGAGCAGGGCGTCGAGCGCGAGGATGAGCGCCGCGCGGTCGAACCCGTACCGGGCGCGCAGTACCCGTTCGGTTTCCAGCAGCACGGTGACCGGCACGGTCAGGCGCTGGCCGGCGGATGCGGTGGCTTGCAGCAACTGCGCGATTTGCTCGCATTGCGCGGGGTCATCGTCGGTGATCCAGCGCACCAGCACATTGGTGTCGAGCGCGGGCATGGCTCGGCAGGGTGTGTGCCGACGACCTTACTTGACCCGCATGTCGTCGAGGGTGACGACGACGTCCGGCGCCGGCTTGAGCAGTCCCCTCAGATCGCGAAGCGAGCGCGTTTTGGCGCGTAGCAGAATGGAGCCGTCGGGCAGCGGCGTGAAGCTCAGCCGCACGCCGGCGTGCAAACCCTGGCTGTGACGAATGTCCGCAGGGATGGTCACTTGGCCCTTGCTGGTGATCGTGGCTTCGGACATGGCCGCTCTCCTTACGTAAAGCGCTAACGTAAGGAGTGTACGACCTCACCGGCTTCAGCTGCAGGAGGTCGGCAGGTAGGCGCGAGGCACCGGGCTGGGGTTGGTGGTTCCCGCCGGCGAGGTGGTGCAGCTCCATACCAGGGTGCCGCCGGAGGCGCTGCCCGAGAGGTAGAGAATCTTGCCGTTGAGGTTGGTGTTGGCGTTCTGGCCGTAGGTGATGGTGATCAGGCCGTTGGCGGTGGAGATGCTGCTGACGTAATTGCCCTTGATCGACCCGGCGGCTACCAGTCCGGCCGAGGAGTTGGACGGCGGGAACGTGCCGTGCTGGGCGAAGAAATCCCAGTTGGCGGTCTTGGCGCCGGTGGCCAGGCTCAGCCCCTCGGCCACCTGCGCGCGTATGGTGTAGTTCTGATAGGCGGGAATGGCAATCGCAGCCAGGATGCCGATGATGGCGACGACGATCATCAGCTCGATCAGGGTGAAGCCGCGGATGCGGGGTCTGGCGGTGTGGGACATGGCAGCTCGGCGGTGAAGGGGCGGTCGCTCGGGGCATTGACCCGCGTGCGGAGGCGGGCGAACGGAGTTTTACGTTGTTCACGGTCTGCAAGGCGCGGGCCAGAGCCTTGCGCGGCAACGAAGGGGTTTTTCTGTGAAATGCTTCACGCCGCGCGGTTTCTGCGCGGTGCGGCGCGGGCAAGGCTTGTCGGGCGCTGTCAGGTTTTGTCAGTCGGAGGGGGCGCACGGGAGACAAAATTTGTCGCACATTGGGGCGCGGTTGGGTGTCGTGAACACGTGGCGAGCGCCCGCGCGCGGGGGCAGGCAAAATGCCTCGGCACCCCGCAGGGGGCTCGAACAGTCAGGAGACGGCCATGAAGCTCATCGATTCCATCGTCACCGAATCCGCCGCGCTGGCGGCGCTGCGGCGCGATCTGCACGCGCATCCCGAGCTGTGCTTCGAGGAGCACCGCACCGCCGACCTGGTGGCGGCCCGGCTGCAGAGCTGGGGCATCGAGGTGCACCGCGGGCTGGGGAAGACCGGGGTGGTGGGGGTGATCACCGGGCGCGACGGGGGCAGGAGCGGGCGCATGGTCGGGCTGCGCGCGGACATGGACGCGCTGCCGGTGACCGAGTTCAACACCTTCGCCCATGCCAGCCGGCACCCGGGCAAGATGCACGCCTGCGGCCACGACGGGCACACGACCATGCTGCTCGCCGCGGCACAGGCGCTGGCGCGGTCGCGTGACTTCGACGGCACGGTGGTGTGCATTTTTCAGCCGGCGGAAGAGGGCGGCGGCGGGGCGCGGGAGATGATCGCCGACGGGCTGTTCGAGCGTTTCCCGGTGCAGGCGGTGTTCGGCATGCACAACTGGCCGGGGTTGCCGGCGGGGCATTTCGCCGTCAAGGCCGGGCCGGTGATGGCGTCGAGCAATGAATTCCGTGTGCGGCTGACGGGCAAGGGATCGCACGCGGCGATGCCGCACCTGGGGCTGGACCCGGTGCCGGCGGCGTGCCAGCTGGTGCAGGCGTGGCAGACCATCGTCACCCGCAACCGCGACCCGCTGGACCCGGCGGTGATTTCGGTCACGATGATCCACACCGGCGAGGCGACCAACGTCGTGCCCGAGGTGGCGGAGATTCAGGGCACGGTGCGCACTTTCACCACCGAAACGCTGGACCTGATCGAAACCCGCATGCGCGACATCGCCAGCCACACCGCGGCGGCGTTTGGCCTGGCGTGCGACTTTCATTTTCAGCGCAACTACCCGCCGACCATCAACCACGCCGCCGAGGCCGAGTTCGCCCGGGGCGTGATGGTCGACATGGTCGGCGCGGAGAACGTGCACGAGTTCACCCCGTCGATGGGGGCGGAGGACTTCGCCTTCATGCTGCAGGCCAAACCGGGCGCTTACGTGATCATCGGCAACGGCGACGGCGACCACCGCGCGCCCGGCCACGGCGCGGGCCCCTGCACCCTGCACAACCCGAACTACGACTTCAACGACGAGCTGATTCCGCTGGGCGGCAGCTTCTGGGTGCGGCTGGCGCAGGCGTGGCTGGCGCGGGGGTGAGGGCGGGAAGGATTCGAGGTGGGCCGATGAACCCGGCGGAGAGGAACCTGCCGCTGCGCATGAGTGTGGCGGACTATCTCGCGAGCGAGCCGTTCAGCGAGGTGCGGCGGGAATATATGGATGGCTGGGTCGTGCCGATGCCGGACTCGACGGATTGGCACGCGCTGGTGCGCTTTGGCGTGGTCATGGAAATGCGCGATCGGGTGCGGGCGATGGGCTGCCAGTTGTTCATCGCTGACTTCAAGCTGCGCCTAGACACCCAGCAGGGCACGACGTTCTATTACCCCGACCTGCTGCTGAGCTGCGACGCGCAGGACCGCGAATCGCCGGATTACCGCCGCAGCCCTTGCCTGATCGTCGAGGTGACGTCGCCGTCCACCGAGCGCATCGACCGGCGCGAGAAGTTCTACGCCTACGCGCAGGTGCCGGGGCTGCGCGAATACCTGATCGTCGGCAGCGAGTCGCCCGAGGTCGAGCTGTGGCGGCGCAGTAGTGGCGAGGCGGGGCTGGGGTGGGAGGCGTGCGAGCGGCCCGGGGCCGACGGGTTGCTACGGCTGGACTGTCTGGGCGCGACGGTGGATTGCACCGGGTTTTACGCCGACGTGCCGGAGCTGGCCGCGGCGGCGCCGTCGGCTTTCGCCGCGGCGAAGTCGACGTCGGCGTAAACCTCGTCCAGCGGCAGGGCAAACGCCCGTTCGCCGGCGTTGACCGGCAGCGTGGCCGACAGCCCGCGCGCTTCGTGCAGCGTCCACTCGCCTGCCGCGCCGCGGGTGTACGCCTCGACGAGTGGCTCGTCCTGCGCGATGAACACCACGGCGTGCAGCGTCGGCAACTGGCGGTAGGCGGCGAACTTGGCGCCGCGGTCCCGGCCTTCGGTGGACGGGGAGAGCACCTCGACCACCAGCAGAGCGTCTTCCTGCTCGTTGTAGCGTGCGGCGTCGGCGGCCGAGCAGGTGACGAACACATCGGGGTAGAACCCGGCGTTGGCCGCAGCGACGCGCAGCCGCACGTCGGCCATGTAGACGCGGCAGGGCGTGCCGCGGATCTGCTGGCGCATGGCGAGATAGACATTGCCCGAGATGACGTTATGGGTCGTGGTCGTGCCGGTCATCGCGAACACCTCGCCGTCGAGGTATTCGTGGCGAACGGGCTCGGACGCTTCCCACGCCAGGTAATCGGCGTAGCTGAACAGCGGTTGAGACAGCACGGCAGCCATGGCGGGAGGCTCCTGTGAGCGGTGGCTCGGCAAGTTTAAAGCGCAGGCGCAGCGGGCGAAATCGCGGCCATCGGGCGGCAAGCCGCTGCCGGGGCCGCAGCGTGAGACCGGGTCGCTCGTGCCCGGGCGGCGCGCCAGCGCCGCCGCGCGATCAGGGCTTGCGCTCGCAGGTGCGCACGGTCTGGCCGCCGAGCCTGGGCACCAGCCTTTGCAGGGTGGAGAGCTGCGCCGGGGTGAGAGCGGGCAGACGCAGCACGGTGCGGGTGAGGCCGGCGTTGCGCGGCACCACCTGCGCGCCGCTGACCCCGGCGCGCACAGCGTTCTGCAACTGGGCGCGGGCGGCGTCTTCGCTGGAAAACACCCCGAGGGAAATGCCGGGCTGGTAGCGCGGGCGGTCGACCACCGCCGCGTAGGTGGTCAGCCGGGTCTGTGCGAGCTGGGCGAGCTCGGCCTTGACCGCGGCGTCGCTGGGCTGCGGCAACCACACCATCCACTGTTCGGTCAGCGGGTGCTGCTCGCGTTGCGGGGCGAGGCCGGCGGCGCGCAGAGTGGCGACGGCGGCGTCGACCGCGTCGGTCTCGAACGCGCCGTAAGGCCCGATTTCGCGGCACACCGTCGGCCCGGCAGCGGCGGTCTGCGGGGCTGAGGCGGCGGCGCTGGCGCCACTGCTGGCCGCGGCTGGCGACGAGACCGCAGAGGGGCTGGGCATGGCCGGGGCGGACGCCTCAGCGCTCGCGCTGCTGGCCGCCGCAGTAGCGCTGGCCGCGGGTGCGGCGGTGCCGGCGTTGAGGATGCGCACCGAATCCGGCGCGATCTGCTGCGCCAGGCGCTGCGGCTCGGTGTCGGTGTTCGGGGTCAGGCCGGCGGCGGCGAGCCAGCCGTGCGTCCACGCGAACAGCGCGACATTGAGCAGCACGAGCAGCAGGACGAGGGTGCGCAGCATCGGGCGGGGGGTTCGCGGCAGGCGGTCAGCCGGTTTGCGGCGAGGGGCTGAGCCGCAGCGACACGTCGGCGCTGCGCACCGCGCGCAGGCCGTCCGCGGTCTGCAGCAGCAGCGCGCCGTCCGGGGCGATGCCCGCGGCGATGCCGCTGGCGAGCACCTGCCCGCGCTCCAGCGCGACGACCGGCTGCCCGGCCCAG
>CAYMDM010000066.1:0-15664 GCA_964389235.1 uncultured Burkholderiaceae bacterium | reverse complement strand
GACGGCCGGCTGGCGCTGATCGACGCCCGCCGCGACGGCGACGACCCGGCGCAGCTGCGGCTGGCGATCACCGACCAGTCGGCCGTCTCTGGCGCCCCGGCGGGCGCCGCCAGCGCGGCCAGCGCCGCTACGGCACAGCACTGATGGCGCTCGCCGCGGTCTACGGCCTGCCCGCGCCGGCCAAGATCAACTGGTTTCTGCACGTCATCGGGCGTCGCCCCGACGGCTACCACGAACTGCAGACCGTGTTCCAGTTCATCGACTGGGCCGACGACCTCGACCTGTTGCTGCGCCGCGACGGGCTGATTCGCCGCATAGGTGCCGACCATCTGCCCGCCGAAGACCTGACGGTGCGCGCCGCCCGGCTGCTGCAGCAGGCCGCTGGTGTGACGCTGGGGGTGGATATTCACCTGCGCAAGCGCGTGCCGGCGCTAGCCGGGCTGGGCGGCGGCAGCTCGGACGCGGCCACTGTGCTGATCGGCCTCAATCATCTCTGGGGGCTGCACTGGAGCCGCCAGCGGCTGCAGACCCTGGCGCTGGCGCTGGGCGCCGACGTGCCGGTGTTCGTCTTCGGCCGCAACGCGTGGGCGCAAGGGGTGGGCGAGCAGCTGCAGGCGATCGAGCTGCCCGCGCTGCGCTGGGCGGTGGTGCACCCGGGCCGCGGGCTGTCCACCGCCGCGGTGTTTGCCGGGGTTGACTTGACAAACCTCCGTCCCGTTCAGACAATGGGCGGCTTTGCTGAATGGCTTGACGCATTGCGGCGTGAGCTGCAGGAAGGTCAGACCGAAGGCCAGACGGCCAGCGCCGCAGAGGCTTGCGCACAGCGGCAGGAAATGTGGGGAAGCAATGACCTGCAACCTGTGGCTGAGTCGCTTGAACCTGCTGTGGCGCAGGCTTTGCAGGGGCTTGCAGCGCACACGCGGTTTGCGCCGCGCATGAGCGGGTCGGGCACGGCGGTTTTCGGTCTGCTGGATGCGCGCGGCGAACCGCCGGCGTGTCCTGCGGGCTGGTCGGTGCGGGTGTGTCAGGGCTTGCCCGAGCATCCTCTGCGCGGCTGGCTCGGCGCATAATGCGGCGCCTTCGGCAAACGGTTTCCAGGGCGCGGGTGCAAACCGGCGTCCGAGTTGGGGAGTCGCCAAGTTGGTTAAGGCACCGGATTTTGATTCCGGCATTCGAGGGTTCGAATCCTTCCTCCCCAGCCAGATTCTTCCAGCGCTGAAATCTTTGCGTATCGCCCGCAACGCGCCAGAACGCGGGCTGTGCTGCCTGGGGGCTCGCCCCACCGGCGATCCCATCCCAAGCCTATGATGAGCACCACCCCGGCGGACTTCATCCTGTTCACCGGCAATGCCAATCCGGCGCTTGCCCAGGAAGTCGCGCAGCAACTCGGCATCGGCCTGGGGCAGGCCTACATCGGCCGCTTCTCCGACGGTGAGGTTACCGTCGAGATCCAGCAGAACGTGCGCGCGCGCGAGGTGTTCATCATCCAGTCCACCTGCGCGCCGACCAATGACAACCTGATGGAACTGCTGATCATGGTCGATGCGCTCAAGCGCGCGTCGGCCGAGCGCATTTCCGCAGTCATTCCCTATTTCGGCTATGCGCGGCAGGATCGCCGCCCGCGCTCGGCGCGGGTGCCGATCACCGCCAAGGTCGTCGCCAACATGCTGCAGGCCGCCGGCGTGGCACGGGTGGTGACCATGGATCTGCACGCCGACCAGGTGCAGGGGTTTTTCGACATCCCGGTGGACAACATCTACGCCTCGCCGATTCTGCTGTCCGATCTGCGGGCGAAGAACGACGACAACCTGATCGTCGTCTCGCCCGACATCGGCGGGGTGGTGCGCGCGCGCGCGCTGGCCAAGCTGATGGACTGCGATCTGGCCATCATCGACAAGCGCCGGCCCAAGCCCAATGTCTCCGAAGTGATGAACGTGATCGGCGACATCGACGGGCGCAACTGCGTGATCATGGACGACATGGTCGACACCGCGGGCACCCTGACCAAGGCGGCCGAGGTGCTCAAGGAGCGCGGCGCCAAGCGGGTGATGGCGTATTGCACCCATCCGGTGCTGTCGGGCCCGGCGGTCGATCGCATCCAGGCCAGCGCGATCGACGAACTCGTCGTCACCAACACCATCCCGCTGCGGGAAAACGCCCGCGCCTGCCGCAAGATCCGTCAGCTTTCGGCCGCTTCGCTGATCGCGCAGACCATCCAGCGCATCGCCTACGGCGGGTCGGTGCTGCAGCTGTTCAACGAACAGGAAACCTTGTTCTGACCGTTTTTGCGGCCGCGCCGATCGGTGCGGCCATTGTGTGGGGTGCTGGTCGCGAGCGCCCCGAAACCCGCGGGGTTCGCCCCGCCAACCAGGAGTCGACATGAAAGTCGTCGCATTCGAACGTCAACTGCAGGGAACCGGTGCGAGCCGCCGCCTGCGTCGCGCCGGCAAGGTGCCGGGCATCATTTATGGCGGCAGCGCCGCCCCGCAGATGATCGAGCTCGATCACAACGCGCTGTTCCACGCGCTCAAGAAAGAGCAGTTCCATTCCTCGGTGCTGGAAATGGAAGTGGCGGGCAAGACCTCGCAGGTGCTGTTGCGTGACTACCAGATGCACCCGTACAAGCCGTTGGTGCTGCACATCGATTTCCAGCGCGTCGATGCCGCTCACAAGATCAGCATGAAAGTGCCGCTGCACTTCGTTGGTGCCGAGAACTCGCCGGCGGTCAAGCTCAGCCACGGGCTGGTCAACCACGTGATGAACGAGGTCGAGGTGTCGTGCCTGCCGAAGGATCTGCCTGAGTTCATCGAGGTCGACCTGAGCGGACTCACCCTGCACAGCAGCGTCCACGTCAACGACCTCAAGCTGCCCAAGGGCGTGACCGTGCTGACCCACGGGGTCGACAACCCGGCGGTGGTCACCGTCAGCCCGCCGGCTGGTGGTGTGACCGAAGGCGAAGGCGGCGAGGCCGCTGCGCCGGCGGCCTGAGCCGCGGCCTGCAGAACGGAAAACGCCACCTGCGGGTGGCGTTTTTCATGGCCGCTTGCGGCGCCTTCAGGTGGGGGGCGCATCGACCGGCCGCGGCTTGCGGTCGGCGCCCACGGCCACATAGGTCAGTGTCGCTTCGGTAACCTTGATGACCTCGGTGTTGCTTGGGTTGCGCTGGGCGTAGACCTCCACCTGCACGGTGATCGAGGTGTGTCCGACGCGCTCGATCTGGGCAAAAAACGACAGCACGTCGCCGACGATCACCGGCTGCTTGAACACGAATTCCTTCACCGCCACGGTGGCGACGCGCCCTTTGGCGCGCCAGGCGGCGACGATGCCGCCGGCAATGTCCACCTGGGCCATGATCCAGCCGCCGAAAATGTCGCCGTGCATGTTCACGTCGGCGGGGCGGCACTGCACGCGCAGGGTCGGTTCGCAGTTCGGGAGTTGAGTGGGCGAGGTCATGCAGAAAGCTCCAGGCAGAAGGCGCGGGCCGCGCCGATAATCAAGGCCTTGCACTGTAGTGCAGCCCGCGTGGCGCGCGCGTGCGCAGTCGCCGCGCCGCCGGCAAAGGTTGCCGCCCGCGGCCAGGCGGCGCGCGATGACGCGAACGCTGCCCGGGCCGCCCTGAACTCTCGCATGTCCCCGCATTCTCATTCCTCGCCCAGCGCCCCCGCCGGTGCCCCAGGCGTCGCCCGCCGCTCGCGCTGGGCCGTGGTCGCAGCGCTGTGGCCCTACCTCTGGGCCTATCGCGTTCGCGTGCTGCTCGCGCTGGCGGCGATGATCGCTGCCAAGCTCGCCAACGTCGGCGTGCCCATCGTGCTCAAGGACATCGTCAACGCGCTGGACCTCAAGCCCGGGCAGCCGCAGGCGGTGCTGGTCGTGCCGGTGGCGCTGCTTCTGGCCTACGGCGCGCTGCGGGTGAGCGTGTCGCTGTTCACCGAATTGCGCGAAGTCGTGTTCGCGCGCGTCACTCAGGGCGCAGTGCGGCGCATCGCGCTGCAGGTGTTCGACCACCTGTTCAGCCTGAGCATGCGCTACCACCTGCAGCGCCAGACCGGGGGCATGTCGCGCGATATCGAGCGTGGCAGCCGGGCAATCAGCAGCCTGGTGTCGTACACCCTCTACAGCATCCTGCCGACCCTGGTGGAGATGGTGCTGGTGATCGGCATTCTGCTGGTCAAGTACGACCTGTGGTTCGGCGGCATCGCGCTGGTCGCGCTGGTGCTGTACCTGGTCTACACCGTGACGGTGACCGAGTGGCGCACCCATCTGCGGCGAGAGATGAACGAGCGCGATTCGCGCGCCAACCAGCGCGCGGTCGATGCGTTGCTCAACTACGAGACGGTCAAGGTGTTCGGCAACGAGGCGCTGGAATCGCGCCGCTACGACGACGATCTGCAGCGCTGGATGCAGGCGGCGATCCGCTCGCAGAACTCGCTGTCGGTGCTCAACGTCGGGCAGAGCCTGATCATCGCGGTGGCCGTGACGCTGCTGGTGTGGCGTGCCACCGTCGGCGTGGTCGACGGCAGCATGAACCTGGGCGACCTGGTGCTGGTCAACGCCTTCATGCTGCAGCTCTATGCGCCGCTGAACTTTCTCGGCGTGATCTACCGCGAAATCCGGCAGGCGACAACCGACCTGGAGCGGCTGTTCAACATCCTCGACGAACACCGCGACATCGCCGACGCGCCGGGGGCCCCCGCGCTGCACGTGGCGCAGGGGGAAGTGCGCTTCGAGCAGGTGGTGTTCGGCTACGGGCCCGATCGCCGCATACTCGACGGGCTGGATTTCGATGTTCCGGCCGGCAGCACCGTGGCCATCGTCGGGCCGTCGGGGGCGGGCAAGTCCACGCTGGCGCGGCTGCTGTTCCGCTTCTACGCCCCGCAGTCCGGGCGCATTCTGATCGACGGGCAGGACATCGCCACGGTCACGCAATCCAGCCTGCGCGCGGCCATCGGCATCGTGCCGCAGGACACGGTGCTGTTCAACGACACCATCGGCTACAACATCGCCTACGGGCGCCCTGGCGCGACGCGCGAGCAGGTCGAAGCGGCGGCCCGAGCTGCGCACATTCACGACTTCATCGTCTCCACCCCGCAGGGCTACGACACCTTGGTCGGCGAGCGCGGGCTCAAGCTCTCCGGCGGCGAAAAGCAGCGCGTGGCTATCGCCCGCGCGTTGCTCAAGAATCCGCCGATCCTGCTGTTCGACGAGGCCACCTCGCAGCTCGACTCGGCCAACGAGAAAGCCATCCAGGCCGAGATTCGCGCCGCTGCGAAAGGGCGCACGGCCATCGTCATTGCTCACCGGCTGTCGACCGTGGTCGACGCCGACCAGATTCTGGTGCTCGAGGGCGGCCGCGTGGTCGAGCGCGGCACCCACGCCGAGCTGCTCGCCGCTGGCGGCGTCTATGCGCGCATGTGGGCCTTGCAGCACGCGCCCTCGCCGCAAGGGGCGGGCGCCGTGCCCGACTGGGCGGGCAGCGTGGCCTGATGCCGTTCGAGCCGTCTGCCTCTGCGCGTTCCTCAACGAACGCTTTGCCGCTTGGTGGCACCAAGCCCCCGTAGCCGGGGCGGGGGTGGGGATTCCGCGGGTTACCGGTTTGTGACGTGCAGTTACACTTTGCGCACCCGTTCACAAACCCCAGGAGATTCGCATGAGCCACAAGCTTTTTGGTCTGACACTGGTTTGCGCTGCCCTCGCCGCCGTTCTTGCAGCACCCGCCTCGGCGCAGGAGCTCACCGGCACCCTCAAAAAAGCCAAGGAAACCGGCACCTTCACGGTGGGCTACCGTGAGTCGTCGATTCCGTTTTCCTACCTCGACAACAACGGCAAGCCCATCGGCTATGCGATGGAGCTGTGCGGCAAGGTGGTCGATGCGGTCAAGGCCGATCTCAAGATGCCCGACCTGAAAATCGCCTACGCCCCGGTGACCTCGTCCAACCGTATCCCGCTGCTGCAGAACGGCACCATCGACATCGAGTGCGGCTCCACGACCAATTCGGTCGAGCGGCAGAAGCAGGTGGCCTTCGGCCCGACCTACTTTGTCATCAACGTCACCGCCGCGGTGAAAAAGGATTCGGGCATCAACAGCTTCGAGCAGCTCAACGGCAAGACCATCGTCACCACCTCGGGCACGACCTCGGTGCCGCTGCTGAAAAAATACGAAAAGACCAAGGACATGGAGTTCAAGGAAATCTACGGCAAGGATCACGCCGAGAGCTTCCTGCTGATGGCCGATGGCCGCGCCGCGGCGTTTGTGATGGACGACATCCTGCTCGCCGGGCAGATCGCCAACTCCAAGGATCCAGGTGCGTACAAGATCCTCCCCGGCTCGCTGCGCAGCGAGCCCTACAGCATGATGCTGCGCAAGGATGACCCGCAGTTCAAGGCGCTAGTGGACAAGACCATCGACGGGGTGATGAAGTCGGGCGAGATCAACGCGATCTACAACAAGTGGTTCATGAGCCCGATCCCGCCCAAGGGCATCAACCTCAACTTCCCGGAAAACGCCGCGACCAAGGAAGCGTTCGCGCATCCCAACGACAAGGGCGTGCAGTAAATACCCGTTGCGCCACGCCGGTATTGCAGCTCGTTGCGGTGCCGGTGCGGCGCTCACAGGGTTTGTGCGCATGGCAGCCGCGCCTTGCGGCGGCTGGCGCCCGACGATGCTTTGAGCGACCGGCCGCGGCCGGGTGATCCGAACCGCGGGACGCCGCTGCAACGCGCCGCACGCCGGCCGCGGCCATTTCCACGCCAGCGGGAGACAGGACATGCTGGGACTGGGCATTTTTTTCGAGCCGAACACCGATGGTGATTCCACCTGGGGGCTGATGCTGCTCTCGGGGCTGGAATACACCATCGTGCTGGTGGTGCTGGCCTGGATCATTGCGATGGCCGTCGGCTCGGTGCTCGGGGTCATCCGCACCACGCAGAACCGCTGGCTGGTGATGCTCGGCAATGGCTACGTCGAGCTGTTTCGCAACATCCCGCTGCTGGTGCAGTTTTTCCTCTGGTATTTCGTCGTCCCGGATGTGATCCCGCCGCTCAAGCGCTGGGCCAACCACGTCGATCCGGGGACGTTCCAGCTCATCACCGCGGTGGTGTGTCTCGGGCTGTTCACCGCGGCGCGCATTGCCGAGCAGGTCAAGGCAGGCATTCTGTCGCTGCCGCGCGGCCAGCGCATGGCCGGGCTGGCGCTTGGGCTCACGCCGGCGCAGACCTATCGCTACGTGCTGCTGCCGATGGCCTACCGCATCATCATCCCGCCGCTGACCTCCGAGTCGATGAACCTGGTGAAAAACTCCGCGGTCGCCTATTCCATCGGACTGACCGAGCTGTTTTTCCGCACCCGTGAAATGGGCGAGATGACCTTCCAGTATTTCGCCGCGTTCGGTGCGGCGACGGTGCTGTATGTCGCGGTGGCGTTTTCCATCAACCGCATCATGGCCTGGGTCGAGCGCGCGACCCGCGTGCCGGGCTACCTGGGCGGGGGCAAGTGATGGGCGGGTTCGATCTGGCAGGCATCGTCACCGTTGCGCCGTTTCTGCTCAAGGGGCTGGCCTACACGGTGCAGCTCACCATCGTCGCGGCGATCGGCGGCACGCTGTGGGGCATTCTGCTGGCGCTGGCGCGGCTGTCGTCGATCAAGCCGCTGTCGCTGGCGGCAGCCGGCTACATCAACCTGATGCGATCGGTGCCGCTGCTGCTGATCATTTTCTGGTTTTACTTCTTGGTGCCGGTGATGGTGCAGGCAATCACCGGCGCCGACTATCCACCCAAGATCGGCGCCGAGCGCTCGGCCTACATCACCTTCATTCTGTTCGAGGGCGCGTACTTTGCCGAAATCGTCCGAGCCGGCATTCAGAGCATCCCCAAGGGCCAGCTCGGTGCGGCGTACGCGCTGGGGCTGACCTACCCGCAGGCGATGCGGCTGGTGATCCTGCCGCAGGCGCTGCGCAACATGCTGCCGGTGCTGCTGACCCAGACCATCGTGCTGTTCCAGGACGTGTCGCTGGTGGCGCTGCTCAATGTCACCGACTTCGTCGGCGCGGCAATGAAAATCGCCCAGCGCGACAGCCGGGTGGTGGAGATGTATACCCTGGTTGCCGTGGTGTATTTCGTGCTGAGCTTTGCCCTGTCACAAGGCGTCAAGCGGCTGCACCGGCGCATCGCCATCGTGCGCTGAACGGCACGCGTTGAACTTCTTAGAGAACTCTCATGAACGACCGATCCGACAGCGCGCCAATGATCGACATCCGCAACGTCAGCAAGTGGTATGGCGACTTTCGCGTGCTCACCGACTGCACCACCCAGGTGCGGCGCGGCGAGGTCGTCGTGGTATGCGGTCCATCGGGCTCGGGCAAGTCCACGCTGATCAAGTGTGTCAACGCACTCGAGTCGATCCAGCAGGGCGATATCGTGGTCGACGGGATTTCGGTGGCCGACCCCAAGACCAATCTGCCCAAGCTGCGCGCTCGCGTCGGCATGGTGTTCCAGCACTTCGAGCTGTTTCCGCACCTCACCGTGACCGACAACCTCACGCTAGCGCAAGTCAAGGTGCTCGGCCGCAGCAAGGCCGAGGCGCGCGACAAGGGGCTGCTCTACCTCGACCGCGTCGGCCTGTCCAAGCAGCGCGACAAATATCCGGGGCAGCTCTCGGGCGGGCAGCAGCAGCGGGTGGCGATTGCCCGCGCGCTGGCGATGGACCCGGTGGCGATGCTGTTCGACGAGCCGACCTCGGCGCTTGACCCGGAGATGGTCGGCGAGGTGCTCGATGTGATGGTCAAGCTCGCCGAGGAGGGTATGACCATGATGGTCGTGACCCATGAAATGGGTTTCGCCCGCCGCGTGTCGCATCGCGTGGTGTTCATGGATGCGGGCGCGATCGTCGAAGACTGCTCCACTGCCGAATTCTTTGCCGAGGGCGGGCAGCGCAGCGAGCGCGCGGCGCAGTTCCTCGCCAAGATCCTGCAGCATTGAGCCGCGGGGTTTCGGGCACGCGCTGGCCGCACCCGACCGCGCGCATTCGCGCCGCAAACCGTAGCCCCGGCTGGCGCTAGCATCAACGCCGACCCTCTTCTTTCCCCGCCGCGCTGCGCCGACAGCCGCATCGCGCCGGTTTCTGCCGTGGACACCCTCACCCTCACCCGCCCCGACGACCTTCATCTGCACCTGCGCGACGGCGAAGCGCTGCGCCGCGCCCTGCCGTGGACGGCGCGGCAGTTCGCTCGTGCCATCGTCATGCCCAACCTCAAGCCGCCGGTGGTGCGGCTGGAGCAGGCGCTGGCCTACCGCGAGCGCATCCTTGCCGCGTGCCCGGCCGGCAGCGACTTCACCCCGTTGATGACCCTCTACCTGACCGACGCGACCACCCCGCAGATGATCGAGCAGGCCGCGGCCAGCGGGGTGGTGCACGCGGTCAAGCTCTACCCGGCTGGCGCGACGACCAACTCCGACAACGGCGTGACCGATCTGGCCCGCGTGCGCCCGGCGCTGGAGGCGATGCAGCGTCTGGGCATGCCGCTGCTGATCCACGGCGAAGTCACCGATGCCGAGGTCGATGTGTTCGACCGCGAGGCGGTGTTCATCGACCGTCACCTCATTCCGTTGCGGCGCGACTTTCCGTCGCTGCGCATCGTGCTCGAACACATCACCACGAATCACGCGGCGCAGTTCGTGCGCAGTTGCAACCAGCGCGATGAAAACGGCGTGCCGCTGCAGGCGGCAACAATCACCGCCCACCACTTGCTGCACAACCGCAATGCGATTTTTCGTGGCGGGCTGCGGCCGCATTACTACTGCCTGCCGGTGCTCAAGCGCGAGACCCACCGCCAGGCGTTGCTCGACGCCGCGACCAGCGGCGATGACCGCTTTTTCCTCGGCACCGACTCGGCGCCGCACCCGCGCAGCGACAAGGAATCGGCCTGCGGTTGCGCCGGCTGCTTCACCGCCGCGAACGCGCTGGAGCTGTATGCGATGGCCTTCGAGCAGCGCGGGGCCCTGTCCAGACTCGACGATTTCGCCAGCCGCTTCGGCGCGGCGTTCTATCGCCTGCCGCGCAACACCGGCAGCGTGACCCTGGAGCGCGTCGAAAGCGAAGTCCCGGCTGCGCTGGACTATGCCGACGGCGACGTGCTGGTACCGCTGCACGCCGGCGAAACCCTGCCGTGGCGGCTGCGCGAGCTGGCTGCCGAGGCCGTTACCTGAAACAAACGGCACGCAGCCGCGGTAGACCCCGGTAGCTGCGCCTTGCGCTCATGCCGCCAGCGCCAGCGGCTGCTGCGGCACACGGTAGCTGGCGCTGGTCATCAAATCGACCCCGCAGGCCAGCCCTTCGACCCAGTCGATGAACTGGCCGACCGCGGCGCCGGCCAGCGGCGCGCCGTGCTGCGGCACGATCATGCGAATGTCCAGCCCGCGCACCATCTGCGCCCACAGCCGCAGAATTTTGTTGCTCACCATGTAGCGACGGTGAAAAGGCTCCATGAACGGCAGCGCCTGTCCTAGGTCGGTGAATGGGTGCTTGGCCGTTTCGCCGCCGACCAGGCTCACCCCCAGGTCGCCGGAAAACAGAATGCGGGCGACCGGGTCGTAGAACTGGAAATTGCCTTCGGCGTGCAGAAAATGCGCGGGCAGCAACACCAAGTGTGAGCGGCCCAGCGGCAGCATCCCGCCAGCGTCGGGCACGCCGACAATGCGCTGCTCGGTCTTTCCGATTTTGCAAAAGTGCGGGGCGAAGCGCTCCCACAGCCGGGAAATCACGAGCGTTGCCTTCGACGAGGTCATCCAACGATCGAGCGAGCCGATGATGTCCGGGTCGGCATGCGAAGCGAGGATGTAGCGCAGGTTTTGCGGGGGCATGTAACGACGCATGGTCAGCGTCAGCTCGTTGAAGGTCATGTTGCCGCCCGGGTCGATGATCGCCCCGTCGCCGTGGTCGATGATCAGGAACTGGTTGGCCTGCACCGCCGTGCCTTCGTCATCGACCAGATCGCTGAACATCAGACACAGATGCCCGCCCTGGTTGAACAATTCGGTCGCCATTTCTCGCCCCCGTTTTTTGTGAAAGCGGGAAATGTAAATATCTGAATACGTTTGGGCTTGTCGCAGGTCAAGTCGGTGCGGCGCTCGGCGCGCTCGCGCAACATTGCCGCGCCGGCGTCGATGGGCTCTGTCGCGGATAATCGGCGGCGCGAAGCGGGGCGGGCAGCCGCGGTGCCGGTGGGCATCGAGGAAGGTCCGGACTCCACAGGGTGGGATGACGGCTAACGGCCGTGCGCGGTGACGCGACGAACAGGGCCACAGAGACGAGTAAGCGCCGGGCGACCGGCGCGGACGTGAAACGCGGCAACCTCCATCCGGAGCAACACCAAATAGGCAGGCGCGTCGGCGGCAACGCCGGCACAGCGTGACCCGCGCGAGCCTGCGGGTAGGTGGCTACAGCCGTCCAGCAATGGTCGGCGCAGAGGAATGGCTGCCACGGCGCGCAAGCGCTGCACAGAATCCGGCCTACAGCCCCGCTTCGCCTTTTTCCTCCTTCTCCCTGCCTTTTTTCCGTCGGCCGATTTCGCGTTGCGCGAGGGAATCACGGAAATGAAGGCGACTGCTCCAGCGCGCAGTGCGAGGCGGCGACTGGCGCTCCCCAGACTGATGGTCGGTTCACCGCCGAGCCGGGAAACGGTGGCGCCTCGCCTCCTTGCAGGGCAGCCCGCCCCCGACCGGCTGTTGCCGCGCGGACGGGTTCACTGTCTCCCTGATTTCTGAGCCGCAGCGGTCTCAACAAATCACTTCCGGTAAATCGCTTAAGTCATTCAATTAACGAGACTTTGTATTCAAACACTGTGCAAAGAAACAGTTTCTAAGTCATTGTTTGTAAACGGAATTTCCGTGTTTTGTTCTTGACCCTGCCCACTCGCGTCCCCTACAGTGGCGATTAGTGCAAAAAAGTGGGAATTTGTGCAGCGTCGGCCGGCGCGAGACCCGTTCCCACACCGCACCGGGCAAGCGCGCAGGGCACCATGTTCATCGGCATTTCGGCACTCACTCTGGACGGCAAAGGTCGCATGACCGTGCCGGCCCGGCATCGTGACGTGCTGCTGGCGCAGTGCCAGGGTCGGGTGACGCTGACCAAGAGCCCCGAAGGCTGCCTGATGCTGTTTGCCGAGCCGGAGTGGCTGGAGTTCCGCAACCGCGTCGCGCAGTTGCCGATGTCGGCGCAGGGCTGGAAGCGCATTTTTCTCGGCCACGCCACCGAAACCGAAATGGACGCCACCGGGCGGGTGCTGATTTCGCCCGAGCTGCGCGAGGCGGCCGGGCTGGTGCGCGAAATCGACCTCATCGGCATGGGGTCGCATTTCGAAATCTGGGATCGCGCCACGCACAAGGCGCGCGAGCAGGCCGTGATCGAGGCGGGCATGCCCGCCGCGGTGACCGACATCGTGGTGTGAGGGTGTTCTGCGATGACGGCCCCCGACCCCCGCGCCACTGCGGCGCATCAGCCGGTATTGCTGCACGAAGCGGTGCAGCAGCTGATCACCGACCCCGACGGGGTCTATCTGGACGCGACCTTCGGCCGTGGCGGACACAGCCGGGAAATCCTGCGCCGGCTTTCGCCGCGCGGGCGGCTGATTGCGATCGACCGCGATCCGCAGGCGGTGGCCGCCGCGGGCGACATCGCCGACCCGCGCTTTGTCATCGCCCACGCGCCGTTTTCGGCCTTTCCTCAGGTGCTGCAGTCGCAGGGGGTGCAGCGGGTGCGGGGCATGCTGTTCGACCTGGGCGTGTCGTCGCCGCAGCTCGACCAGCCCGAGCGCGGCATGAGTTTTCGCGCCGACGGGCCGCTGGACATGCGCATGGACACCAGCCGCGGCCACACCGCCGCGCAGTTTCTGGCCGAAGCCAGTGTCGATGAAATCGCCAAGGTACTGAGGGACTATGGAAACGAACGGGCGGCTGTCGCGATTGCAAAGAAGATTGTGGCTCGCCGCGATGCCGGCGCCGCTGTTGCGCGCAGCGGGGAGCTTGCCGCCCTCGTTGCGCAGGCGGTCAAGAGTCGCGAGCCGGGGCAGGATCCGGCCACCCGCACCTTTCAAGCTCTTCGGATTCACGTCAATGCCGAACTGGCCGAAATCGAGAGTGCGCTGAGCGCGGTGCTCGACAGGCTGGACAGTGGGGGGCGTCTGGTGGTCATCAGCTTCCATTCGCTGGAGGACGCGCGGGTCAAGCGCTTCATCCAGTCGCACGCGCGCCCGCCGTCGGTCGACCGCCGCCAGCCTTTCGTCCCTGGACAGAGCGTCGAATTTCACCCCAGCCTGCGCGAAGTCGCGCGGCTGCGGCCGTCCGCCGCCGAAGCCGCGGCCAACCCGCGCGCGCGCTCGGCAGTGATGCGCGTGGCCGAGCGGATGTGAGCACCCAGGCAGAACGAACATGATTCGCGCCCATCTGCTCAATCTGGTGCTGCTCGTCGCCGTAGTGCTGTGTGCCATGGCGGTGGTCGATGCGCAGTACCGCGCCCGCCGCACCTTTGCCGCGCTGGACGTGGCGCAGCAGCGCGCCACGCAACTGCAGATGGACGCCGACCGGCTGCAGGTGGAACTGCGGGCGATGAGCGCGCCCGGGCGCATCGAAAAGCTCGCACGCGAACAGCTCGACATGCGGCCGATCACCCCGGCGCGCACCCTGTTCATTCCGGCCGGGCAGACCGAGCTGCCGCCGGCACCGCCGCCGGCCACGCCGGACACCCAACCGGGCAAAAAGAAAGGGCGCGGATGAGACTGTCGATGCCTCGCCCGGCGGCGCGCCGCGCCGCGTTCCATCGCAGCCCGCTGCTGCACGTCAAGCTGCCGCCGGGGCGCGCCTGGCTGGTGAAGTGGCTGCTGTTCGCCGCCTTCGTGGCGCTGGCGGCGCGGGCGTTCTGGGTGCAGGTGCTGACCACGCAGTTCTATCAGAATCAGGGCGATCTGCGCTTCGTTCGCACCATCGAGCTGCCGGCGATGCGCGGGCGCATCCTTGATCGCAATGGCAACATCCTTGCCTCGAGCGTGCCGGCCAAGACCATCTGGGCCGACCCGACCGAGGTGTCGGCCAGCGACGCCAAGGTGCAGCAGCTCGCGCGGCTGCTCGGGCTGGACGCGGCCGATCTGCAGCGCCGGCTGGACTCCGATCGCCAGTTCGTCTACCTCAAACGCCAGGTCGATCTGGACATTTCGCGCCAGGTCAAGGCGCTGGGCATCAAGGGCATCTACGAGTCGCCGAGCTATCGCCGCTCCTACCCCGAGGGCTCGGCCGCAGCGCAGCTCATCGGCTTCACCAATATCGAAGGCCAGGGGCAGGACGGCATGGAGCTGGCGCTGCAGCAGCGGCTGGCCGGCCACCCGGGTGTGCGCAAGGTGGTCAAGGATCGCCTGGGCAATGTGATCGAGGATGTCTCGGGTGGCGTGCCGCCGGTCGATGGGCAGGACGTGCGGCTGTCGATCGACAGCAAGATCCAGTACCTCACCTACCAGGCGCTCAAGCAGACGGTGGAGGACAACAAGGCCAAGAACGGCAGCGCGGTGGTGCTCGACGCCAAGACTGGCGAAGTGCTGGCGATGGCCAACTACCCCTCGTTCGACCCCAACACCCGCCGCCGCATGACCGAGGCGGACATCCGCAACTTCGCCGTCACCGACGCGTTCGAACCCGGTTCGGTGATGAAACCCATCACTCTGGCCGCGGCGCTGCAGGCCGGCATCATCACCCCGACCTCGGTGTTCCACACCGCGCCGGGCTGCCAGAACTTCTATGGCGCCAACATCTGCGACGACAGCGACAACGGCACCATCCAGACGCCGCAGGTCATCCAGTATTCGAGCAACGTCGCCACCGCGCAGATTGTCAGCCGTATGCCGGCGCAGGTGCAGTGGGACATGTACACCGCGGTCGGCCTGGGGCAGCGGCCGCAGATTGAGTTTCCCGGCGCCACGCCGGGGCTGATGCGGCCGATCAAGCGCTGGCGGCCGATCGACCGCATCACCATGGGCTTCGGCTACGGCCTGGGGCTGTCCACCCTGCAGCTCGCGCACGCCTACCTGATCTTTGCTGACGACGGTCGCATCCTGCCCGCAACCCTGTTCAAGCGCAGCCATCCGGTGCAGGGCGTGCAGGTGGTGTCGCCGCAGGTCGCCGCCGAGGTGCGCAGCATGCTCGGGCTGGTCACGCAGCAGGGCGGCACCGCGCCGGCGGCCGAGGTCAATGGCTACTCCACCGGGGGCAAGACCGGCACAGCGTGGATTGCGCGCGATGGCCGCTACGACAAAAAGCAGTTCCGCGCGCAGTTCGTCGGGCTGGCGCCGCTGTCGCACCCGGCGATCGTGATGGCGGTGTCGGTCAACCAGCCGAGCAACGGCAAGCATTTCGGCGGCCAGGTCGCCGCGCCGGTGTTCGCGCAGGTGGTGCCGCAGGCGCTGCGCATTCTCGGGGTGCAACCGGATGAGCCGGTACGCCCCGACCTGCTGCCCGCTGCGCAGACGGCCAAGGGCGCCAGACCCGTCGGAGGCGGCGCATGAGCGCAACGCGCTCCCGGGCCGTGCCGAACGCGCCGCTGCAGACCGTCGACGCGGTGCTGGCGGCGCTGCGCGCGCTCGGTGTCGCGCCCGGCGCGGCGTGGACGGCCGACACCCGCAGCCTCGTT
>CAYMDM010000065.1:0-16125 GCA_964389235.1 uncultured Burkholderiaceae bacterium | reverse complement strand
TAGCCATCACGGGTTTGCTCATCTTTGCGATGTTCGTCCTGCTCGGAAGCGGAGTCTGGATTGGCATGACGCTCGCCGGGGTTGCATGGGTCGCGATGACGCTCTTCTCTTCGCGGCCGGCAGGCGATGCAATGGCCGTGACGGTATGGGGCTCGGCATCGAGCTGGACGCTCACCGCGCTGCCTTTGTTTGTCTGGATGGGCGAAATCCTTTTTCGGACGCGACTGTCGCAGGACATGTTCAAGGGTCTCGCCCCTTGGTTGAACCGCTTGCCCGGTCGGCTGCTGCATACCAATGTGATTGGTTGTGCAATCTTTGCCGCCGTTTCCGGCTCGTCTGCCGCGACGTGCGCCACCATCGGAAAAATGACGATTCCGGAGCTGGAAAAGCGCGGCTATCCGGAAGATCAGGTCATCGGCACCCTCGCTGGTGCGGGGACCCTCGGACTGCTGATTCCACCGTCGATCATCATGATCGTCTATGGCGTCTCGGCGAATGTCTCGATCACGCGGCTCTTCATTGCCGGCATCCTTCCAGGCATCATGCTGGCCCTGTTGTTCATGGGGTATATCGCCATCTGGTCGCTCCGCCATCCGGGACTCATCCCGGAGGCGGACACGGATATGCGCTTACGAGAAAAACTCTGGCAATCTCGCCATCTCATTCCGGTCGTGTTACTGATCGCCGCTGTCCTCGGCACCATTTATGCCGGTATCGCCACTGCAACGGAAGCTGCAGCGATCGGGGTCGTTGGGGCACTTGTGCTTTCCGCCATCCAGGGCTCGCTCAAGTGGGCAACCTTCCGCGCATCCCTACTTGGCGCCACGCGTCTGTACTGCATGATCGCTCTGATTCTGGTCGGCGCGCAGTTCCTCACTCTTGCGATGGGGTATATCGGACTTCCGAACGCTTTGGCGCAGTGGATCGACTCGCTCGGACTCGGCAAAGCTGGCTTGCTTGTCGCCCTTACGCTGTTCTACATCGTGTTAGGGATGTTCCTCGACGGGATCTCCATGGTGGTGCTGACCATCGGCGTCATCCTCCCTACAGTGCAACAGGCTCACATTGATTTGATCTGGTTTGGAATTTTTATTGTGGTGGTCGTTGAGATGGCTCAGATCACCCCACCCGTAGGATTCAATCTCTTTGTCCTGCAAGGCATGACAAAACGAGAGCTTCCCTGGTTAGCCCGAAAAGCCATGCCCATGTTTTTATTGATGGTGTTGGCGCTTGTATTGCTGTACCTGTTCCCGCAACTGGTAACTTGGCTGCCGAGAAACATGTAGGCACAGAGCTTCGCTCAGTACTCAATCACTGACCACGCTGATGGTCGGGAACCGGGCCGAGTAGTCGCGGCCCAGGCGCGCGATCTTCACCGCGACGAGGCGGGCGATGTCGGCATACAGCCGCGCCGGCTCGCCTTGCGGGTCGGCGACCACGCTGGGGCGGCCGCCGTCGGCCTGTTCGCGGATATGGATGTCCAGCGGCAGCGCGCCAAGGTAATCGACGCCGAAATCGGCGCACATTTTCTGCCCGCCGCCCTCGCCGAAAATATGCTCGACATGGCCGCATTGCGAGCAGCGGTGCAGCGCCATGTTCTCGACCACGCCGAGGATCGGCACGCCGACTTTCTCGAACATTTTCAGCCCCTTGCGGGCGTCGAGCAGCGCGATGTCCTGCGGCGTGGTGACGATCACCGCGCCGGTGATCGGCACCCGCTGCGACAGCGTCAGCGCAATGTCGCCGGTGCCCGGCGGCATGTCGACGATCAGGTAGTCGAGGTCGTCCCACGCGGTCTGCCGCAGCAGCTGGTCCAGCGCCTGTGTGGCCATCGGGCCGCGCCAGATCATCGGGTTGTCGGGCTCGATCAGAAAGCCGATGGACATGAGCTGCACACCGTAGTTGTGCATCGGCTCCATGGTCTGGCCGTCGCGGCTCTGCGGCTGGCCGGACACGCCGAACATCATCGGCTGCGACGGGCCGTAGATGTCGGCATCGAGCACGCCCACGCGCGCGCCTTCGGCGGCCAGCGCCAGCGCCAGGTTGGCCGCGGTCGTGCTCTTGCCCACCCCGCCCTTGCCGGAAGCCACGGCGACGAGGTTTTTCACCCCCGGCAGCGGCTTCAGACCGCGCTGCACCGCGTGCGGCACGATGACACTGCGCACCGACACCGACACGTTGTCCACCCCCGGCACCGCACGCAACGCGGCGATCAGCCGAGTCTGCAATTCAGCGTGCAGGCTTTTCGCCGGATAGCCGAGCTCGACTTCCAGCCGCACGTCGCCGCCGCTCACTTGCAGGCTCTTGACGGCTTTTTCTTCGTCCAGCGGCAGGCCGGTCTGCGGGTCGGGGATGGCGTGCAAGGCGGCGCGCACCGCCGCTTCATTGGCTGAGGACATGGATGGACTGCGGGAGTTGAATCGGATCAGGGTGTGAACCAGAGCGGCTGCGAAAAGCCACCGGCCCGCAGTGTAGGCGCCCACGCAGCGCGCTGCCGACCGCCCGCCGCAGCCACGCCCCGAGCATTTCCCCGCGCCGGCATGGCCGCTGCTGCGCCGCGACAATGCGGGTCACTCATCATGTCCACTTCCCTGCATCCCTCTGCCGACGCGACGCCCGGCGCTGCAACCGCGCTGCCGGCGCATTTCATCGGCTACATGGCGCTGGCCTGCGGCGTGTCGGTCGCCAACATCTACTACCCGCAGCCGCTGCTCGAGCAGTTCGCGCGCGACTTTCACACCACGGTCGCGGGGGTCGCCGCGGTGCCCTCGGCCACGCAGATCGGCTACGCGGCCGGACTGCTGCTGCTCGGGCCGCTGGGCGACCGCTACCCGCGTCACCGCGTGATTCTGGCAATGGCCGCGCTGCTGCTGCCGGCGCTGGCCGCGGCGGCGGCGGCGCCGAGCGTCTCGCTGCTGGCCGCGGCGGCATTTGCCGTCGGCATGCTGTCGTCGATTGCGCAGCAGATCGTGCCGCTGGTCGCTGCGCTGGCCGCGCCCGAGGCGCGCGGCAAGGCCATCGGGCTGGTGATGAGCGGACTGCTGGTGGGCATTCTCGGCGGGCGGGTGCTGGCCGGGGCGATTGCCGCGGTGTCCGGGTGGCGCGAGGTGTTCGCTTTCGGGGTGCTGGCCAATGCCGCGATGGGGGTGATGCTGTGGCGGGTGCTGCCGCGGCTGCCGGCCTCCGACACTTCGGGCGCGCATTACCCGGCGCTGCTGGCCTCGACCCTGCGGCAATGGCGGCTGCACCCCGATCTGCGCCTGGCCGGGCTGACCGGGGCGCTGTTTTTCGCCAGCTTCAGCGTGTTCTGGGTCGGGCTGACTCCTCTGCTGCAAAGCCCCGCCTACGGATTTGGCCCGGCGGTGGTCGGCGCGTTCGGGGTGCTGGGCATCATGGGCGCGCTGGTCGCGCCGATTTCCGGCCGGCAGTCCGACAAACCCGGCGGGCCGCGGCGGGTGCTGCTGGTCGCCCTCGCGCTGACTGCGGCGGCGTGGGCGCTGTTCGCTTTCGGCCTCCACGGACTGGCCTGGCTGATTGCCGGCGTGCTGGTGCTCGACGCCGGGGTGCAGGGCAGCCAGATCGCCAACCAGACCCGCATCTACGCCCTCGACCCAGCGGCGCGCAGCCGCATCAATGCGGTCTACATGACCCTGTATTTCATCGGCGGGTCGATTGGCTCGTTCGTCGCCAGCCATGCGTGGACGGCAGGCGGCTGGGGCGCGGTGGTCGCGTGCGGCGCGGGGTTCGCGCTGGCCGCGCTGCTGCTGCACGCACTGGCGACGCGGTCGCGCTGAGCCCGCTTCGCCAGACGCAGCGCCTCAGCCTGCCGCAGGCACGCCCAGATCGTCGAGCAGCGCCAGCGCCGGCTCGGCCTGGTTGAGGGTGTAGATGTGCAGCCCCGGCGCGCCGGCGCGCAGCAAATCGGCACACAGATCGGCGACGACCTCGCGGCCGAAGGCACGGATGGACTCGCGGTCGTCGCCGTAGCTTTGCAGGCGCAGGCGAATCCAGCGCGGCACTTCGGCGCCGCAGACTTCGGAAAAGCGGATCAGCTGCGCCGAATTGGTGATCGGCATGATGCCGGGGACGATGGGCACGTCCAGCCCGATCGCCCGCACGTCGTCAACAAAACGGCGGTACGCCGCGGCGCTGAAAAAGTACTGGGTGATCGCCGAGTCGGCGCCAGCGCACACCTTGTCAGCGAAGTGCCGCAAGTCTTCCTGCGGGCTGCGCGCCTGCGGGTGCATTTCGGGATAGGCGGCGACTTCGATGTGAAAGCGGTCGCCGGTCTCGTCGCGGATGAACGCGACCAGATCGCGCGCATAGTGAAACTCGCCACCCAGCCCATAGCCCGAGGGCAGATCGCCACGCAGCGCCACGATCCGGCGCACCCCCGCCTGCGCGAACGCCTGCAGATGGCCACGGATGGACTCGTGGCTGGCGCCGATGCACGACAGATGCGGCGCGCCATCGGCCCCTTCGGCCAGGATTTCGCGCACGGTGTCCAGCGTGCCCTGCTGGGTCGACCCGCCGGCGCCGAAAGTGACCGAGCAGAACTGCGGCGCACGGGTGTAGAGCCGCTGGCGCACCGCGCGCAGCTTGTCGGCGCCTTCGGGCGTCTTGGGCGGGAAAAACTCGAAGCTGATCGGCGGCAGGTTCATCGTCGATACGAGGGAGAGTTGCGGAAAGCCGACGCACGGCCCGCGCTCCCTTACGGGTGACCACCCAAACAGGGCCATCCGCGGAGGACGCGGCGACGCGGCAGCCGCCGCGCCCGGGCGCCGGCGCAGGGCGTGGGCCAGCAGGCGGTGCCGGCGCAGCCCTTGCGGGCATCAGTAGCGGTAATGATCGGGCTTGTACGGCCCGTCCTTGGGCACGCCAATGTAGGCCGCCTGCTGGTCGGACAACCGGGTCAGCTGCGCGTCGAGGTTCTTAAGCTGCAGCCGCGCGACGTGCTCATCCAGATGCTTGGGCAGGGTGTAGACGCCCACCGGATACTGCGTGGTCTTGCTGAACAGCTCGATCTGCGCCAGCGTCTGGTTGGCAAAGCTCGAGCTCATCACATAGCTCGGATGGCCGGTGGCGCAGCCCAGATTGACCAGCCGGCCCTTGGCCAGCAGGATGATGCGCTTGCCGTCGGGGAAGATCACGTGGTCGACCTGCGGCTTGATCTCTTCCCACTGATACTTTTCCAGCGAGGCAACGTCGATTTCGTTGTCGAAATGGCCGATGTTGCAGACGATGGCGTTGTGCTTCATCCGCGCCATGTGGTCGTGGGTGATGACGTGGTAGTTGCCGGTGGCGGTGACGAAAATGTCGGCCTTGTCGGCAGCCTCGTCCATGGTGACGACGCGGTAGCCCTCCATCGCCGCCTGCAGCGCGCAGATCGGGTCGATCTCAGTCACCCACACATTCGCCCGCAGCGCACGCAGCGCCTGCGCGCTGCCCTTGCCCACATCGCCATAGCCCGCGACCACGGCGATCTTGCCGGCCACCATCACATCGGTGGCGCGCTTGATGCCATCGACCAGGCTTTCCCGGCAGCCGTAGAGGTTGTCGAACTTGCTCTTGGTCACGCTGTCGTTGACGTTGATCGCCGGGAACCGGAGCTCGCCGCGCTGATGCATCTGGTAGAGGCGATGCACCCCGGTGGTGGTTTCCTCGGTCACGCCTTTGATGTGCGCCAACCGGGTGGAATACCAGGTCGGGTCGGTCTTGAGCTTGGCCGCGATGGCGGCGAACAGCACGCGCTCTTCCTCGCTGGTCGGATTGTTCAGCACGGCGCGGTCTTTTTCGGCGCGTGCGCCCAGATGCAGCAGCAGCGTGGCGTCGCCGCCGTCGTCGAGGATCATGTTGGAGTAACCGCCGTCAGGCCACTCGAAAATCCGGTGGGTGTAGTGCCAGTAGTCTTCGAGCGACTCGCCCTTGACCGCAAACACCGGAGTGCCTCGCGCGGCGATCGCCGCCGCAGCGTGATCCTGCGTGGAAAAGATGTTGCACGAGGCCCAGCGCACCTGCGCGCCCAGCGCCTGCAGGGTTTCGATCAGCACGGCGGTCTGGATGGTCATGTGCAGACTGCCGGTGATGCGAGCGCCGCGCAGCGGCTGGCTGGCTGCGTATTCCTCGCGGATGGCCATCAGCGCCGGCATTTCGCCTTCGGCAATGGCGATTTCGCGCCGGCCCCAGTCGGCCAGATCGAGGTTGGCAATGCAATAGTCGGGAGTGGTTTTGAGATCGACCACGGCGTTCATGACAAGCTCCTGAACAAAGTGGCCGGCACGGATGCACACCGCATCCCGTGGCCGGCACGGGTTGGGTGAGCGCCGTTGCAGCAGGCGCCGCGACACGGCACCTGCAATCAGACCGTTCCGAGCCTGGCGATGGCCTGCGCCACCAGCGGCGGGGCCATGCGTTGCAACGCTCCTCGGAACATCCGGCATTCTAAAAGGTCGCCGCGCCATCGAGATGACACGGCTGTAATGCCGCTGTCAGCCGGCGCCGCGCCAAGCCCGCGCGCCGTCGCCCCCGCGTGTGTTCAGCGCTGCGCCAGCGCCAGCCGCACACCGAGTGCGACGAACACCAGCCCGGCGGTGCGACGCACCCACAACGCCAGCACCCGCACCTGTGACAGCCGCCGCCCGGTATGCGCCGCCGCAGCGGCCACCGCGAGGTTGAACAGCGTGCCGTTGACCGTGAACACAATCCCGAGCAGCAGGAACGCCAGCCCCTGATGCGCGCCATGCGCATCGACGAACTGCGGCAGAAACGCGAGAAAGAACAGCACCACCTTGGGGTTGAGCACATTGGTCAGCACGCCCTGCCCGAACACCGCGCGCAGACTTTGCGCCGGCGCGGCAATGGCCGCCGCATCCCCGGCGGGCGTGGCAGCACGCGACCGCAACAGCCCCACGCCCAGCCAGACCAGGTAGGCCGCCCCCAGCCACTTCACCACCGCGAAAGCCACATCGCTGGCAGCGACCAGCGCCGACAGACCAGCCGCCGCCGCGGTCACATGCACCAGGCAGCCGGCCCCCACCCCCAGCGCGGCCACCGCTCCGGCGCGGGTGCCCTGGGCGGCGCTGCGCGAAATGATGAACAGCATGTCCGCCCCCGGCGTCATGTTGAGCAGCAGACCCGAGAGCAGGAACAGCGGGAAGTGATGGATGTCGAGCATCGTGATTAAGAGGTGCGCAAGCGGCAGCGCGACCGCGCTGATCCATCATCGATTGTCCGCCCGTTCGCTCGCGGCCGCCGCAGCCGAGGCCCCGCATAGAATCCTCGCAGTGCAGCACGGCGCGAAGCCTGCCGCCGCTGCCGCAGCCGCAAGGCGCCGGGGCCTGGACCCGGAAGGCTCTTCTTTCCCCTCATCGCGCATGAGCACTCCCGCCATCATCGACGCCGCCGGACTGCGGCTGGAGTTCACCCGCCACGGGCCCGACGCGCTGGCCACCGCGCAGCGCACCCTCTCCAGCCTGGCGCATCAGCCCGACGAGCTGGTTCGCAACGTCATTGCCAACGGCAGCGAGGGGCGGCCGGCGTGGCACATGCTGTCGCGCCACGGCGCGCAGGGGCGCGACCTGGCCGCTCAGTCAATGGCGGATCAGCTCGAAGCCGAATACCTGCGCATGGCCGACTGGGCCGAAACGCTGATCGCACAGGCGCAGGCCGATGGTGCGACCCTGGACATCCTGCACCTGGGCGCCGGCGGCTCGGAGACGCCGATGCGCGCGCTCCACAAGGCGCTGTCGGTGCATCACGCGCCGCGCTGCCGCATCCACTGGATCGGCAACCTCGACGGCGCCACCCTGCAGAGCGCGCTCGACCGCGCCGACCCGCAGCACACCTGGGTGGTGATCAACAGCAAGTCCTTCACCACCCTGGAGGTCATGCGCAATGCCGATGCGGTGGTCAAGTGGCTGGCCGAACAGATCGGCGCCGAAGCCGCGCGGCAGCGCCTGGTCGCGCTCACCGCCAATGCCAAGTTGCCCGAGCAGCGCTTCGGCCTGCCGGCGCAGCAGGTGTTTCGCTCGCTGCCCGAAATCGGCGGCCGGTTTTCGCTGTGGAGCGCGCACGGGCTGGCGCTGATGCTGGCGTTCGGCCGCGAGGTGGTCGACCGCCTGCACGCCGGCGCGCTGGAAATGGACCGGCACTTTCTCTCCACCCCGCTGAGCGAAAGCGCGCCGGGGCTGTTGGCCGGTCTGTCGCACGCTTACCGCGTGCGCTTCGGGCTGCCGCTGCTGTCGATTGCGCTGTACGGCGATGCGTTCGACAACGTGCCGCTGTATCTGCAGCAGTTGCTGATGGAGTCGCTGGGCAAGTCGACCAGCGCCGACGGCGCGCAGCCCATTCCGATCAGCGGCCCGGCTGTCATCAGCGGGGTCGGCACCCCGGTGCAGCACACCTACTTCCAGCTGCTGCACCAGGCCGCGGTGCCGGCGTTTCACGAAATCATCGCCGTCACCCATCCGTGGCATCCGCGGCTGGCCGAGCATCGCGCGCTGCTGGCCAACGCCCTCGGCCAGGCCGATGCGCTGTGGCACGGCAAGGACGCCGGCACCTGGAAAATGGAACTGATGACCCGCGGCATGTCCCCGGCCGCGGCGGCGCTGGCCGCACGCCACCGCGCCTGCCCGGGCGGGCGGCCGTCGACCTTCATCTGGCTGACCGAGCTCAACGCCGAGCACCTCGGCGCGCTGTTGGCGCTGTACGAGCACCGCACCGTGGTCGAGGGCTGGCTGTACGGCATCAACCCCTTCGACCAATGGGGCGTGGAACTCGGCAAGACCCTGGCCGCCCGCATCGAGGAAGCGCTGATCAACGGCAGCAGCGCCGGGCTGAGCGCCGAAACCACGGCCAGCCTGGACTATCTGCGCGCCCAAACCGTCTGAATCCCGCTCTTTTTCCATGACCGACTCTGCAGCGCCGCCCACCGCGGCCGACCCGTCCAAGCTCATTGCCGAGCGCCGCGAAAAACTGCATGCCCTGCGCGCCGCCGGCCCAGCCTTCCCCAACGACTTCCATCCCACCCACCACGCCGCCGGTCTGCACGCCCGGCACGATGGCGACGAGCCCGCCGCGCTCGAAGCGCAGGGCGTGCGAGCGCGCGTGGCCGGGCGCATGATGCTCAAGCGCATCATGGGTAAGGCCAGCTTCGCCACGCTGCAGGACGGCAGCGGCCGCATCCAGGTGTATCTGGCGCGGGACGTTCTCGACGAAAACACCTACGAGGCGTTCAAGCACTGGGATCTGGGCGACATCCTCGGCGTCGAGGGGCCGCTGTTCAAGACCAAGACCGGTGAGCTGACCATTCGCGCCGAATCGGCCCGGCTGCTTGTCAAGAGCCTGCGCCCGCTGCCCGACAAGTTCCACGGCCTGGAAGACGTGGAAACGCGCTACCGCCAGCGCTACGTCGACCTCATCGTCACCCCCGAGTCGCGCGAGCGCTTTGCCGTGCGCAGCCGGGCGATTGCCGCGCTGCGCAGCCAGATGCTCGCCGCCGGGTTCATGGAAGTGGAAACGCCGATGCTGCACCCGATTCCGGGCGGCGCGGCGGCCAAGCCGTTTGCCACCCATCACAACGCGCTCGATCAGACGATGTATCTGCGCATCGCCCCCGAGCTCTACCTCAAGCGGCTGCTGGTCGGCGGGTTCGAGCGGGTGTTCGAGATCAACCGCAATTTCCGCAACGAGGGGCTGAGCCCCCGGCACAACCCCGAGTTCACGATGATGGAGTTCTACGCCGCTTGGTGGACGTACCGCGAGCAGATGGACTTCACCGAGGCGCTGATTCGCAACACCGCGCAGATCGCCTGCGGCACCACCGCGCTGACCCATCAGGGCCGCGCGCTCGACCTCGGCGCGCCGTTTCACCGCCTGACCCTGCAGCAGGCGATCCAGAAACACGCCCCGCACTACACCGACGCGCAACTGACCGACGCGGCATTTCTGCGCGCCGAACTGCAGCGCCTGGGCGCCGACCACGCCCCGGCCCGGCTCGACGCGATGGGCGCGGGCGCGCTGCTGCTGGCGCTGTTCGAGGAAGTGGCTGAGAGCCAGTTGTGGGAGCCAACCTTCATCATCGATTACCCCGTCGAGGTATCGCCGCTGGCGCGGGCGTCGGACGCCGACCCGCAGATCACCGAACGCTTTGAGCTGTTCATCACCGGGCGCGAAATCGCCAACGGCTTTTCCGAGCTCAACGACCCGGAAGACCAGGCCGCGCGCTTTGCCGCGCAGGTCGCCGCCAAGGAAGCCGGCGACGACGAGGCGATGTATTTCGATGCCGACTACATCCGCGCGCTGGAATTCGGCATGCCGCCGGCGGGCGGCTGCGGCATCGGCATCGACCGGCTGGTGATGCTGCTGACCGACGCGCCCAGCATCCGCGACGTCATTCTCTTTCCCGCGCTGCGGCACGAAAGCTCCACATGACCCTACTCGTCAGCGGCTCGCTGGCCTTCGACACCATCGCCACCTTCGAAGGCCGCTTTGCCGACCACATCCTCGCCGACAAGGTTCACATCCTCAACGTCAGCTTTCTGGTGCCCACGCTGCGGCGCGATTACGGTGGCTGCGCCGGCAACATCGCCTACAGCCTCAGGCTGCTGGGCGACGACCCGCTGATCCTCGCCACCCTGGGCGAGGACGGGCAGGACTACGTGCAGCGGCTGCAGCAGCTCGGGCTGCGCTGCGAAGGCGTGAAAGTGCTGCCCGGCACCTTCACCGCGCAGGCGCATGTGATGACCGATCTGGACAACAACCAGATCACCTCCTTCCACCCCGGCGCGATGGGCCGGGCGCATGAGCTGCGCGTGCCGCTGGACGCCGGTGTGACCCTGGCCATCGTCGCCCCCAACGGCCGCAGTGCGATGATCGAGCACGCCGAGCAACTGGCCGCGGCCGGCATCCCGTTCGTGTTCGACCCCGGGCAGGCGATGCCGCTGTTCGACGGCGCCGAGCTGCGCCGCCTCATCGAGCAGGCCGACTGGGTCGCCGCCAACGACTACGAGGCCGAGCTGATCGCCGAGCGCACCGGCTGGAGCCTGGACGAAGTCGCCGCGCGGGTGCGCGGGCTGGTCGTCACCCGCGGCGAACATGGCTGCAGCGTGTGGGAGGGCGGCACCCGCCAGGACATCGCCGGGGTCAAAGCCCGCGCGGTGTGCGACCCCACCGGCTGCGGCGACGCCTTTCGCGCCGGGTTGCTGCACGGTCTGGCCGCCGGCTGGAGCCTGGCCGACAGCGCGCGGCTGGGCAATGTGCTGGGCGCGGAAAAAATCGCCGTGCACGGCCCGCAGAACCACCAGATCACCCTGGCTGCGGCGCTGCAGCAGGTGCAGTCCGCTTACCCGCGCGCGGCGGCGGCCTGACACCGCAACACCGCGGCGCCCGTCGCTTGGCAAGAGGGGCTGCATCCTCTCGCTGAAGCCGGGCTGAATTGGCCCATAATGCGCTTGCACCGTCACCCGGCGCGAGTTGAAATCGCGCCAGGGGAACGTATCTGGGGAATCGGACTCCAAGATTTCGACCCCCAACTTCAGGGAGCCTGACCATGAACGAGCAACGTGATTACACCGTCTACGCCCAGCCGGGTGCGCAGCCCGGCTCGGCGCTGGCGCTGCGCAACAAGGTGCTGCGCCAGACCTACACCCTGCTGGCGCTGTCGCTGATTCCGACGGTGATCGGCGCCTGGGTCGGCATGGCCACTGGGCTGAATGTCGCGATGGCCGAAAGCCCGGGCATGACCATGCTGATTTTCCTGGTCGGCGCGTTCGCGCTGATGTTCGGCATCGAGCGCACCAAGAACTCGAGCACCGGGGTGCTGCTGCTGCTGGCGTTCACCTTTTTCATGGGGGTGATGCTGTCGCAGATGCTGGGCTTTGTGCTCGGCATGGCCAACGGCCCGCAACTGGTGATGCTGGCCTTCGGCGGCACCGCGGTGATCTTTGGCGCGATGTCGGTGCTGGCCAACACCATCAAACGCGACCTCTCGGGTCTGGCCAAGTTCCTGTTCGTCGGCGTGATCCTGCTGATTCTGGCCGGCATCGCCAACATCTGGCTGCAACTGCCGGCGCTGATGCTCACCTTCTCGGTGGTGGCCATCGTGATCTTTTCGGCCTTCATGCTGGTGGACGTGCAGCGGGTGGTCAACGGCGGCGAGACCAACTACATCACCGCGACGCTGGCGATTTACCTCGACATCTACAACGTGTTCGTCAACCTGCTCGCGCTGCTGGGCATTTTCGGCGGCGACCGGCGCTGACACACAGCTTTTTCGTCGCACCCACGCCCGGCCTCGGCCGGGCGTTTTTCATTCCGCGCTCACCCGCTTATCTGTTCGCCTCCCTGCTCGCTTTCCCGTTCGCTTTCCCGCTCGCCCTCCGACTCGAACACCGCGATCGACTCGACGTGCGCGGTGTGCGGAAACATGTTCACCACCCCGGCGGCGCGCAGCGTGTAGCCGGCCTGATGCACCAGCAGCCCGGCGTCGCGCGCCAGCGTGGCCGGGTTGCACGACACGTAGACGATGCGCCGCGGCGCCGGCAGCAGCCCTTCCTGCACCGCTGCGGCAAGCGCCTTGCACAGCGCCAACGCTCCCTCCCGCGGCGGGTCGATCAGCCAGCGGTCGGCCGCACCAAACTCGCGCAGCGCGGGCGCGTCGATGTCAAACAGATTGCGCGCGGCATACTGCACCCGGTCCTGCAGGCCGTTGTGCACTGCGTTGTCCAGCGCCCGCGCCAGCAAGGCTGGGCTGCCCTCGACGCCCAGCACCGCGGCAGCGCGGGTCGCGATCGGCAGCGTGAAATTGCCCAGACCGCAGAACCAGTCGATCACCCGCTCGCCCGGCTGCGGGTCGAGCAGCCGCAGCGCGCGGCCGACCAGCGTGCGGTTGATCGCCGGGTTGACCTGGGTGAAATCGGTCGGCCGGTAGGGGTTGCGCACGCCAAACTCCGGCAGGTCGTATTGCAGCGGCCGGTCATCCGGCGCGAGCAGATGCACGCTGTCAGGCCCCTTGGGTTGCAGCCACCATTGCACCTCGTGCGCGCGGCCGAACGCCAACAGCGCGTCGCGGTCGGCATTGGATAGCGGCACGAGGTGACGCAGCACCAGCGCGGTGACGTCCTCGCCCATCGCCAGTTCGATCTGCGGCAGGCGGTCGGGACAGGACAGGCTGGCGATCAGCGCGCGCAGCGGCAGCAGCAGCGCCGACACCTTGGGCGGCAGCACATCGCAGCTTTTCATGTCGGCCACGTAGCTGGAGCGCCGCTCGTGGAAGCCGACCAGCACCCCGCCCTTTTTCGGCACCACCCGCACCGTCAGCCTTGCCCGTGCGCGATAGCCCCAGGCCGGGCCGGCGATGGGCCGCAACACCGTCCGCGGCCGCACACGGCCGAGGTGCCAGAGGTCGTCTTCCAGGGTGCGCTGCTTGAACGCAATCTGCGCCGCCGGGTCGATGTGCTGCATGCTGCAGCCGCCGCAGACGCCAAAGTGCGGGCAGCGCGGCGTCACTCGGCTGGGTGACGTTTTTCGCCAGGCGATTGCCTCACCCTGCTCCCAGTTGCGCTTGCTGCGGCCGATGCGCGCCTGCACCGCTTCGCCCGGCAGCGCGTTGTCGACGAACACCACCTTGCCGCTTTCACTGCGCGCCACGCCGCGCGCTTCCAGATCCAGGCCGTCGATGTGCAGCCACTCGATGCGTTCTCGCGATTCCATGCGCGTCATTGGAGCAGATGCCGCGCGGACGACCAGCGCGGCTGCAGGCCCGCGACCGTACGCTGGCTCAGCTATCGGCCGAGTCCGACGCGCCCGGCTGCTGCGGCCAGGCCGCCAGGTATTCGCGCCAGTGCGGCTCGCGCTCGGCCCAGCCCTGTAGCGTTTGCCGCACCAGGGCGATTTCCTCGGCGTATTCGCCGGGCTGCAAGCCGCCACGCATCAGCTGAAAGCGGCAGTACAGCAGATAGGTGTTGAGCACATCGGTTTCGCAATAGCGGCGTATCGAGTCGATTTCGCCGTTACGCCAGGCCTCATACACCTTGCTGCCGTCCATGCCCAGCTTGCCGGGAAAGCCGCACAGCTTGGCCAGCACGTCCAGCGGCGCGTTGGCGCGGGGCTGGTAGAGGGCCAGCAGATCCATCAGGTCGAGGTGCCGGGTGTGGTAGCGCGAGATGTAGTTGTTCCACTTTTTGTCGCGGTCGTCCTCGCCCATGTCCCAGTAGGTCGGCGCGACCACGCCATGCACCAGCCCGCGGTAATGCAGCACCGGCAGGTCAAACCCGCCGCCGTTCCACGACACCAGTTGCGGCCCGTGCTTGTCGATCACCCGGAAAAAGTCCTGCACCAACTTGGCTTCGTGCCCACCGCGGTCGACGAACGAATGCACCTTGAGCCCTTCGCCGTTGCGGAGGGTCGCCGAAATCACCAGCACCCGCTGGCAGTAGATCGGCAGAAAGTCGCTGCCGCCGGTGGCCTCGGCGCGGCGCTGCTGCGCCTGCACGATGGTGGCATGATCGTCCAGCCCGGGGTCGGCAAGCCCGGCGGCGCGGATCGCCTCGGCATCGGGAATGGTCTCGATGTCAAAGGCGATGATGGGATTCGGCGGGGCTTTCATCTGGCGGCTCCTGCGCTGGGGCTCAGAGCAGCGAGTCGCGGCTGACGCCCTGTCGGGCCAGCGAAGACTTGAGCTTGCGCAGCGCCTCCTGCTGAATCTGCCGCACCCGCTCGCGCGTCAGCCCCAGCCGCTGTGCCAGAGTGTCGAGGGTTTCCTCGTCGCGGCCGTGCAGGCCGAAGCGGCCTTCGAGCACCTCGCGCTCGCGCTCGGACAGCGCACCGACCCATTCGTCGACCAGGCGTTCGATTTCATGCGCCTGGGTGCTGGCTTCCAGCGTCGGGCTGTCGACGTCGGCAAACTGCTCGGCGTAGCTCTCGCCACTGGCGCTCTCGCGCAGCGCGTCGATGGACAGCGGCTGCTCGGCCAGCGCCAGCAGGTCGGCCACCTCGTCGACGCTGCGGCCGGTCAGCGCGGCAACGTCTTCGACCCCGGCCCGCTGTTCGGGCGACTGCTCCAGGTGCTTGCGCGCCCGCAGCACCTGGTTGAGCTCGCGGATCACGTGCACCGGCAGACGTATGGTTCGCACCTGCTGCATCAGCGCGCGCTCGATGCTCTGCCGGATCCACCAGCTCGCGTAAGTCGAAAAGCGAAAGCCGCGCTCGGGCTCGAATTTTTCGATCGCGTGAATCAGCCCGAGGTTGCCTTCTTCGATCAGGTCGTTGAGCGAGGCGCCGCGGCCGACATAGCTCTTGGCAATGCTGACTACCAGCCGCAGGTTGTGCTCGACCATCGCCTGCCGCGCGGCGAAGTCGCCGGCGCGGGCCCGCCGTGCGGTGTCGAACTCCTGCTCAGGGGTGAACAGCGGGGTGAGGCGGATGTGGTTGAGGTAGGACTGCAGCGCGCTGACACCCGAGGCATCGTCCACCGCGCCGAGCGAAGCCGGCGGACAGGGCGCTGCGCCTTCGAGCCCGGCGCCGGGCTGCGCGGCCGGCATGACCGGGCCGCCTTCCGGCACCGAGAGGTCTTCTGCCGGCTTGGGACGCGAGCGGGGCATGCGCGGAGCTTGCGTAAACAGGCGGCCGCTCAGTTCTGCTTGGGCAGCAGACCGAGGGGGTTGACCGACTTGCCGCGCAGCCGGATTTCGAAATGCAGTTCCACGCGCGGAGCGTCGGTGTTGCCCATTTCGGCGATTTTCTGCCCGCGCTTGACCGTCTCGCCCTCCTTGACCAGCAAGGCGTTGTTGTGGGCGTAGACGCTGATGTAGTCGTCGTTGTGCTTGATGATGATGAGCTTGCCGAAGCCGCGCAGCTCCGATCCGGCGTACACCACGCGGCCGGCCGCGGCGGCGTAGACCGGGTCGCCGAGGTTGCCGGCGATGTCGATGCCCTTGCTGGTGATGCCGTTGAACTCCTGGATCACCTTGCCGCTGGACGGCCATGACCAGACGATGCCGTCATGCGTAGCCGTCGCCAGGTTTTTGTCGATGGTCACAGGCCCGGCCGGAACCGGCGCCGGCACGGGCGGGGTGCTCGACGCAGCCGGGCGTGGCGCCGGCACGGGGGCGGCCGGCGTGGGCGCTG
>CAYMDM010000064.1:0-16270 GCA_964389235.1 uncultured Burkholderiaceae bacterium | reverse complement strand
GGAAGGTCTGAACAACTCCGCCCGATTGCGCGACAATGCCTCACCGTGATCGGGGTGAGTGCGATGCAGCTGTCGTTCGGTGATGCCGAGGGTCTGGGGAGCCGCAAGCGCACGCGGCGCGAGGTGTTTTTGGCGGAGATGGAGCAGGTGGTGCCGTGGCAGGCGCTGCTGGGTCTGATCGAGCCGCACTACCCGAAGATGGGCCGTCCCGGTCGCCAGCCCTATCCGTTGGCGACGATGCTGCGCATCCACTTCCTGCAGCAGTGGTATGCGCTCAGCGACCCGGCGATGGAAGAAGCCTTGTACGACACGCCGGTGATGCGCCGCTTCGCGCAGTTGGGCGGGCTTGCCGACATCCCGGACGAGACGACGATCCTCAACTTCCGCCGGCTGTTGGAGACGCACGGGCTGGCCGAGAAGCTCTTCGAGCAGGTCAACGCCCATCTTCAGCGCAAGGGCCTGAGCCTGCGCAGTGGCACGATCGTGGATGCCACGATCATCAGTGCGCCGAGCTCGACCAAGAACAAGGCGGGCGAGCGCGATCCGGCGATGCACCAGACCAAGAAGGGCAACCAGTGGTTCTTCGGGATGAAGGCGCACATCGGCGTGGATGACGCGTCCGGTCTGGTGCACCACGTGGAATGCACGGCGGCGAACGTGGCCGACGTGACGCAGGTGTACAAGCTGCTGCACGGCCGGGAAGACACGGTGTGCGGCGACAGCGGCTACACGGGTGCCGAGAAGCGCGAGGAGCTGCAGGACGTGGACGCCGGATTCCTGATCGCGGAGAAGCCGTCGAAGCTGCGTGCGATGAAGAACGAGCGCGAGCGGCGCTACGCCGAGCGGTGGGAGCGCTACAAGGCCAGTCTGCGGGCGAAGGTGGAGCACCCGTTCCGGGTGATCAAGCGGCAGTTCGGCTACACGAAGGTGCGCTACCGCGGCCTGGCGAAGAACGCGGCGCAGGTGCTGACGCTGTTCGCGCTGTCGAACCTGTGGATGGCGCGCCGGCGTTTGTTGCCGACGACGGGAGCAGTGCGTCCGTAAGGCGGGGAAACCCGCCAAAAACCGCCCTGCACGGGCGAAATCCGGCTCGAAAGCGACGCCAGGCCGGCGCCACGATGCCGCAATCCGGGCGGCAGAGCGGGTTGTTCAGACCTTCCCTAGGGTGAGGGTGTAGATGATGAAGGCGACGATGGCGGCGCTGACCACCGCGAGGATGACCATGAACATGCCGATCTGTTTGGCCGCCGTGGCGATGAGCTTGTTGACCAGGATGTCTTCCATCTGCGCCCGGGTGAACACGGTCAGCCGCTGCCAACGGCGAATGGGCGCGGCCACCTCGTCGGCGCTGTAGCCCGGCTTGATGCGCACCAGCACCGCGTTGACCGAGTTGTTGGCGCTCTGCGAGGCGATCACGGCGTCGAGCAGCCCCGGCACCCCGGGGCGGTTGAACGCCGGGTTCTCGGCGGTGCGGCGGCGCTGCTGCAGGATAGCCTCGTTGTCCTTGAGGAACTGCGCCTGCTGTGCGTCTTTGAGCGGGATGAACACCATCGGGTCGCCGTTCGACGACACCATGCGCCGCGTCAGCCCGACCACGGTGTAGCGGTTGCGGCGGATCTGCAGGGTGTCGCCCAGGCGGAAACCGCTGGCGACATCGGCCACGGCTTCGTAGTGGCTGCGGGTGATCTGCCGCCCGGCGACGAGATACGGCGGCCAGCCCGCCGTGCCGGGGCTGCCCGGCGCCACGCCGACGACCATGGCGCGCACGTCGCGCCGCTGGCTCCGGTTGACCGCTCGCACCTGCATGGTCAGGTAGGTGACATTGGCGGCACTGGCCACGCCGGGCATCGCGGCAATGCTGCGCCAGGTGTCGTCGTACAGGCTGGACGATTCGGCATACGGGCCCTGGGTGTCCTTCTGCACCACCCACAGGTCGGCGCCGCTGTTGTCGAGCAGGGCCTGGGCGTCGTCGATCATGCCGCGGTAGATGCCGGCCATGCTCAGCGTCACGCCGATCAGCAGGCCCAGGCCGATGCCGGTGAACACGAACTTGCCCCAGGCGTGCAGGATGTCGCGTCCGGCCAGGCTGATCACGGCGTCACTCCGGGAATGCGGTCAACGATGCTGATGCGGCGCCCTTCGCGCAGCGGGCTCTGGCTGTAGACCACCACGCGGTCGCCGGCGTTGAGCCCATCGACCTGCACCTGCCCATCGAGGTCACGCCCCAGCACCGTCACCCGCGTGAACACCGGTTTGCCTTCGCTGACCCGCCACACGCCCAGCGCGCCATCGACGCGCTGCAGGCTGGCGTTGGGCACCGTGGGGCGCGCGGGCAGGGCAGGCAGTTCCACCGTCACCTCGGCGAGCTCGCCCACCGGAGGCAGGGGCTGCGGCAACTGGGCGAAGCGGATCTTGGCCAGCGTCTCCTCGGTGACGGCGTCGGCCAGCGGCTCCACCCGCTGCACGCTGCCCGCCAGGGTCTGTCCGGCGCGCGAGCGCAGCACGATGCGCGCCGGAGCGCCGGCCGCCAGGCCATCAGCGCCGAGCTGGTCGAAACGGGCGTCGATCCACAGGCTGTTCGGGTCGATCATCTGGATGACCGCAGCGCCCGCCACTACCGTGGTGCCGGGGTCGGCATCGCGCGCGGTGATCAGGCCGTCGGCGGGAGCGATGAGCTTGAGGTTGCCGCGCTGCGCGCCCACGCCCGCGGCATCGGCCTGGGCGCGGCGCACCGCATCGTGCGCGGCGGCCAGCGCGGCCTCGGCCAGCTTCAGGTCCTGGCGCTTGAGGTCCAGCACCTCCTGCGTGGTGCCGCGTGCCTCGAGCAACTGCGCATAGCGCGCGGCCTGGCTGGCGGCAAAGTCGCGTTGCGCCTGCGCCTGCTGCAACTGCGCCTGCGCGCTGCGCAGCGCGGCATCGAGCGCGCTCTGGCGCTGGCCCAAGTCGACCGGGTCCATCTCGCCCAGCAACTGCCCGGCCTTGACCCGGTCGCCCACATGCACGTCCAACCGCAGCACCCGCCCGGCCACCGTGGGGCCGATGCTGTAGGCGTAGCGCGCCTGCACCGTGCCGATGCCGAACAGCGCCGGGTGGAGGGCGCGCGATTCCACCGTGGTCACCGTGACCGGCACAGCCGCCAGCGGCCCGGTGCGCAGCGCCACCCAGCCCAGAAGGATCACGAGCGGCAGCAGCACCGCGAGCAGCAGCAGGGTGCGGCGGTTCATGGCGGAAACAGTCATGGAGAACTCCGGATGCAGCGGCGATACAGCGCGAACACCCCGGGGGCGGCGCGGCGGATGTGCTGGGGTTTGCCCGAAAGCAGGGTCTGCATCACCAGACCCTGGATAGTGCCGATGAACAAGGTGGCTGCGGCCTCGGGCTCGATGTCGGGGCTGAGTTCACCGTGCTGCTGGCCTGTGGCGATGAGCTGGCGCACGCGCTTGCCATACGCCGCGAGCAGACTGCGCGCCACGCGCTTGGCGGCGGTGTCCTCGGCGCGTTGCAACTCGCCGAACAGCATGCGCGGCACGCCCGGATGTTCGGCGACGAACGCCGTGTGGGTGAGAAATACCGCTTCCAGTGCGTCGAGCGCATGCCGGTGTGCGGCGATGGCGGCATCCACCCGCGACAGCAGCCGCGCAGCCACCCAATCCATCACCGCTTCCCAGAGGGCGTCCTTGGTCGGGAAGTGACGGAACAGTGCGCCTTGCGTCAGGCCCATGTGCTGCGCAATGGCGCTGGTGGTGATGTCGCCCGGATTGTGCTCGGCCGCCAACGCAATCACGGCTTCCACCGTGACCTCGCGGCGGGCGTCGGCAGGCATGTGGGGAGGATGGGAGTCCATGTGCTTGGCTAAAAGTAAGTGATCGAATACTAACTTATGGACTCAAAGACAAGGCATCAGGGTCTTCCCGGCCCGTCGCGAGTCTCGACACGCCGGCCCGTCGCGGACGGTTCAAGGGAACACTGAGTCGCCTTGAACCCCCATCGAGGTGGGGCGGCATGCCGCCCCGGTGTGTGGTCAAACGCTGCCGGTTTCCATCGGGCTGTTGATGATGGCGTCGAATTCGGCCTGGCTGATGTACTGCGGCGTGTAGCTCGCGCCCTGCTTGCTCAACTGCGAGATGAACGCGCGCAGGTGGTTGCGTGAGCCTTTCATCAGTTCGCCGAACACCAGGGCGATATCGGCATTGTCGGTCGCGGCGATGCGTTGCTGCAGATCGAGAATGTCCAGATCTTCGATGGTGGCTCCCACCGTGAGCGCGCTGACCAGCGAAGCCTGCCCCTGCGCCATCAGGGTGTTGAACATCTGCTGCAGCGCCGGGTCTGCAAACACGCCGACCCCCGTGCTGGCCGCGGGGTCCGGCAGGTTGTAGCGCGTCAGCAGCAACGCCACGGCGTCCATGTGCTGCTGTTCGCTGGCGGCGATGTTGCTGAACACCTTCTGCCCCCATTGCGCACCCAGCGACTGATAGACGTCGCGGGCGAGTTTTTCCTCCTCGCGCATGAACACCAGCGCCTGCGCTTCGCTGGCGGACAGCTCGCTGGGCGGGATGCTGGCGAGTTGGGTGCTGAGGGCGGATGAAGCGGCCGTGGGGGTGGCTGCGTCTGTGGTCGCCGGGGCTGCGGCGACGGCGCTGTCTCCGCCGCCGCAGCCTCCCAGAGTCAACAGCGCAGCGCCGACGGCAGAGCCCAGAAAGAGTCGGCGTTGCATGTCGGGTGGTCCTCCGGCTCAGTTGGTCGGGGCGGCAGGCGCCGCGGGCGTGGTGGAGTGCAGGGCAGGGTCCTGCAGCCGATCGCGCTGCTGCAGCTTCTGGCCTTGCACCGCGCCCTGGCTCGCGCCTTGACCCGCACCCTGTCCGCCGTTCTGGTGCATGTTGCGGTGCTGGTTCTGATTCTGGTGCTGGTATTGATGCTGCTGCATCTGCCCGGCTCCAGCGCCGCCACCGGCAGGCATGCCTCCGCCCATGCCTCCGCCCATGCCTCCGCCCATGCCTCCGCCCATGCCGCCACCCATGCCGCCACCCATACCGCCACCCATACCGCCACCGCCCATGCCGGCGGCGAAGACGGAGCCGGCCGCGCTCATGGCGGCGATGGCAACGAGGCTGCGAAGAGACTTGATGTGTTTCATGATGCACTCCTTGAAGTTGAACGATCAGCGTCGACCCCGCCCACTGCCTTGTCCGCCTGCGTGCGCACCGGCTGCGGCACCCGCGCCGCCCGCTGCCGCTCCTGCGGCAGCCGGGCGCGAGGGCGCGCCCTCAGTCAGCCCGGCGGCCGCGGCGGCGCGCTCCATGCGCCGCTCGTAGCCGGTGCCGAAGGGCGAGTCCTGCACCTCACGGCTCGGGCCGCCCGTCTGCAGTCTGCGCAGTGCGGGGGTGTCCCCCGTGGAAGGGACGGACGGCGTCTGGCGCAGAGGCGGCGCGACGCTGCCTTCGAGCAGCCTGGCCTGATCGGCCGCCACCTGCCGCGATGCTTCGAGCAGCGTGCCCCTGTCCAGGCGCGGCTGCTGCGCGCCAGCCGTGCCGCCGATTCCCAACAGCGACATCACGCTGAGCGATGCGATAACGCGATGGAACGGAACCGGGCGGAGCGACATGGCGAGGCGGACAAGGCAGTGAGCGGGGTCGATGACGGCATGGTTCGACCGCCGGGTTGCGTGGCAATGTCGCCAACGCTGCATTGGGTTGCGCCGCGTGACGTTGTGTTTCACTGCATTTCAAGATGCGCGCAGGCCGACGCCGCGGCCCTAGACTTTTGGCATGGGGAATCCGCACCACTCACAAGGCCCGCGCATCCTCGTGGTCGACGACGACCCCGAGCTGCGGGCCATGCTGCGCGACTATCTGGCGGGCAACGGCTTTGTCGTCGATCTGGCGGCGCACGGCGAGGCCATGCGCGCCAGTCTCGCGCAGGCCAGACCGCAGGCCGTGATCCTCGACATCATGCTGCCGGGCGAAGATGGGCTGGCGCTGGCGCGCGAGCTGCGGCGAGACGGCGATTTGCCCATCCTCATGTTGTCTGCTCGTGGCGACGAGATCGACCGCGTCATCGGCCTGGAGGTCGGTGCCGACGACTACCTGTCCAAGCCCTTCAGCCCGCGCGAGCTGCTCGCCCGGCTGCGCGCGTTGCTGCGGCGGGCCCAGCCCGGAGGTTGTGCCGAGAAGTCGTCCAAGGCTGTGGCCGATGCCGCGCAAGGGGTCATGCGGTTCGGCCCCTACGTGCTTGATGCCGCGGCGTTTCGTCTGCTGCGCGACGGCAAGGACGTGGGCCTGAGCGTGGCCGAGTTCACCCTGCTGCAGGTCATGGCCGCGCATCCCAACCGGGTGCTCAGCCGCGACCAGCTCATCGACTGGCTCAAGGGTTACGAGCGCGACGCCTTCGATCGCAGCATCGACGTGCGCGTCACCCGGCTGCGCCGCAAGATCGAGCCCGACGCCGCGCATCCCGTGTACATCCGCACCATCCGCGGCCAGGGCTATCTGTTCAACCCCGCGGGTGACGCGGTCTGACCCACCCGCGCGCCGCAATGCCCCGCGATGTCCGACTGATCGACACGCTGTTGCGCACCCCCAGCCTGCGGCTGCAGACCGTGCGCGCGATGCTGGTGCTGGTGCTTCTGCTGGAGCTGGCGTTCGCTGCGGTGGCGCTGCTGTTCGTGCTGCAACCCATGGCGCAGCGCTCGGCGCACGATCTGGCCGGGCTGATGGTGCTGTCGGCGCGCACCTGGGCCGAACTGCCGCCGCAGACTCGCCCGGCTTTCGAGCGCGAGCTGCAGCAGAACTACCGCCTGAGCCTGCAGCCGGGCATGCCCGCCCCGGCAGACAGCGGGCTGCTGCACGGCCTGTACATCGGCTACGTCGAGCAGGCTCTGGCGCAGCGCGTGGGCCATCCGCTGTATTTCGACAAGCGCACCGACGCCCAAGGCCACGTCTGGCTGTGGACCAGCATTCCCGCGGGCGGACGCGACATCGGCGTGGGCGTGGACAACAGCCGCATTCAGACCCAGCCGCTGCGGGCGCTGCTGTTCGGCCTGCTGCTGACCCTGCCGCTGGCCATCGGTCTGGCACTGTGGTGGGCGCGGCGCATCACCCGTCCGGTGGAAGCCATGGAACAGGCCGCAGCCCGGCTGGCGCGCGGCGACGCGCCGCAGCGTCTGCCGCAGAGCGGCACGCGCGAACTGGCGCGGCTCGCGGCGCATTTCAACCAGATGGCGCAGCGCATCGACGCCTTGCTGCAGGCGCGCACCACGTTGCTGGCGGGGGTGTCGCACGACTTGCGCACCCCGCTGGCGCGCATCCGCCTGGCGCTGGAGCTGCAGCGCATGCAGCCCGATGACGCTCGGCTCGACCAGATCGAGCGCGATGTGCTGGCGATGGACCGCCTGATCGGCGAAGTGCTGCAACTGGCGCGTGGCCTGCAGGCGCAGGCGCCGCAAGATCTGGCGCTGTTGCCCTGGCTGCAGGCGCGGCAGCACGAGCATGCCGAGTGGGCGCGGTCGCAGGGCGCCGAGCTCGACGTGCAGTGTCCGGCGTCGCTGCACGCCTGGGCCGACGCCGCCGCGCTGCAGCGCGTGGTCGACAACCTGCTGGGCAATGCGGTGCGCCATGCGCCGGGCCAGATCACGCTGCTGGCCGAGCCATCGCCGACGCCCGGCTGGATACGCATCGCCGTGGCCGACCGTGGCCCGGGCGTTCCCGCCGAGCATCGTGCGTCGGTGTTCGAGCCTTTCGTCCGCCTCGATGCGGCGCGCACACCGGGTGCCGGCTCCGGGCTGGGGCTGGCCATCGTGCGCCAACTGGCGCAGCAGCATGGCTGGGCCGTGGGGCTGCAGCCGCGTGAGGGCGGCGGTCTGCTGGCCTGGGTGGATGTGCCTGGATCGGCGCACCCGACTTCCAGGCCGGTGGACATCGGGTGAGTGCCCACCAGCACCTTCCCTGCTCAATCCGGCCCGCGCTTCCCTGTCGGCTGTCCGCTGTCGCCGGTGCGTCTGCGGGTGCGCACGCGCCACAGCGTCCATACGACCAGCGCGATGGCGAGAGCCCCGTAAAAATAGAGCAGCAGATCGATATGGGCGGCGAACCAGTTGGCGTTCATTCGGGGATTCCTGCCTTCGGGCGGTGGCGGGCGCGGCGCAGCCCTATCATGCCAGCGGGCCGATCACACCAATGCGGAGTGGACTCTGCATCCGGCCACAAGTTTCTCGCTTTCGTCGACCCGCATCCCCGCCACGCCTCAGCGGTCTGTTGTCATGACATCGCGCGCGCTCAACCTCCCCACGCTGCTCACCTGGGCGCGGGTCGGCGCCATTCCGCTCATCGTCGGCGTCTACTTCCTGCCTGATGCGTGGCTGACCCCGATGCAGCGCAATGTCATTGCGACCGCGCTGTTCGTGCTCAGCGCGATCACCGACTGGCTCGACGGTTATCTGGCGCGAAAGTGGAACCAGACCTCGGCCTTCGGCGCCTTTCTCGACCCGGTGGCCGACAAGCTGATGGTGTCGGCGGCTTTGTTGATTCTGCTGCAGCTCGGACGCATCGATGCGTTGGTGGCGCTGATCATCATCGGCCGCGAAATCGCGATTTCAGCGCTGCGCGAATGGATGGCCCAGCTCGGCCAGTCCAGGCGGGTGGCGGTGAGCTACATCGGCAAGGTCAAGACGGCAGTGCAGATGGTGGCGATTCCCTTTCTGCTGTTCGACGGCCGGCTGTTCGGCTGGTTCGACACCGCGGTGTGGGGCCAGTGGCTGATCTGGATCGCCGCGGTGCTCACCGTTTGGTCGATGCTGTATTACTTCCGCCTGGCGCTGGCTGGAATGAAGCTGTCGTGAGCCGCGCCGAGTCTGCCGGCGCCGCGGCGCTTGCGCGCCGGGTCATGCCCTGGGTGTTCGTGCTGATCTGGAGCACGGGTTTCATCGTCGCGCGCTACGGCATGCCGCACGCGCCGCCGCTCAAATTCCTCAGCCTGCGTTATGCGTTTTCGCTGCTGCTGCTGGTGCCGCTGGTGAGCTGGCGCGGCGAGTGGCCGCGGCAACGCGGGCAATGGCTGCATCTGGCCATCGTCGGAGCGCTGATGCAGGCGGGGTATCTCGGCGGGGTGTGGGCCGCGGTCAAGCACGGCATAGCCGCCGGCACGGTCGCGCTGATCGTCGGGTTGCAGCCCCTGTTGACCGCGCTGTTCGTTTCCGCGCGCGGCCAGCGGGTGAGCGCGCGGCAGTGGCTGGGGCTGCTGGCCGGTTTTGCCGGGCTGACCCTGGTGGTCGTGCACAAGCTCGACGGCGGTGAGATCAGCGCCGCCAACCTGGCGCTGGCGCTGCTCGCGCTGGCGAGCATCACCGCCGGCACGCTGTGGCAGAAGCGCTTTGTGCGCGCCGCGCCGGTGTGGAGTGCGTTGGCGGTGCAGATGATCAGTGCGCTGGTTCTCAGCGCGCCGCTGGCGCTGCTGGAGCCCGAGCGCATCGACTGGGTGCCGCAGATGATCGGCGCGCTGGCGTGGTCGGTGCTGGCGCTGACCATCGGCGCCAGCGCCTTGCTCTATCTGCTGATCCAGCGCGGCGCCGCGGTGCAGGTGACCAGCCTGATCTACTGGGTGCCGCCGGTCACCGCGTTGATGGGCTGGGCGCTGTTCGGCGAGGCCATCGGCCCGACCACCGTGGCCGGCATGGCGCTGGTGGCCGCCGGCGTGGTCGCGGTCACGCGTGCGCCCGCTGCTGCGGCACGCCCCGCGCCGACTGACCACAAATGAGGAGACTGGCATGACTCAGACCCTGCGCATCGCGGTGATCCCCGGCGACGGCATCGGCCGCGAAGTGGTGCCCGAAGGGCTGCGCGCGCTCGACGCGGCCGCGCGGCGCTTTGGCATCGCGCTGCAGCTGCAGCACTTCGACTTTGCGTCATGCGACTACTACCAGCGCCACGGCCGCATGCTGCCGTTGGACTGGAAAGAGCAGCTCGGCGGGATGGACGCGATTTTTTTCGGCGCGGTCGGCTGGCCGCAGACCGTGCCCGACCATGTGTCGCTGTGGGGCTCGCTGCTGCAGTTCCGCCGCGAGTTCGACCAGTACGTGAACCTGCGCCCGGCGCGGCTGATGCCCGGCGTGCGCTCGCCGCTGGTGCGGCGTGACGGAACGCCCTATGCGCCCGGCGAGATCGACCTGCTGATCGTGCGCGAAAACACCGAGGGCGAATACTCCAGCATCGGCGGGCGCATGTTCGCCGGCACCGAGCGCGAGCTGGTGGTGCAGGAGACGGTGATGACCCGCCACGGCGTGGACCGCGTGCTGCGCTATGCGTTTGCGCAGGCGGCGCAGCGGCCGCGCCGGCACCTCACTTCGGCGACCAAGTCCAACGGCATCGCCATCACCATGCCCTACTGGGACGAGCGGGTCGCGGCGATCTCAACCGAGTTTCCGCAGGTGCGGCACGACGCCTTTCACATCGACATCCTCACCGCGCATTTCGTGCAGCGGCCCGATGCGTTCGACGTGGTGGTGGCGAGCAATCTGTTCGGCGACATCCTCTCCGACCTCGCCCCGGCCTGCTGCGGCACCATCGGCATCGCCCCCTCGGCCAACCTCAACCCGGAGCGGCGCTTTCCCTCGCTGTTCGAGCCGGTGCATGGCTCGGCGCCGGACATCGCCGGCCGCGGCATCGCCAACCCGATTGCGCAGATCTGGAGCGCGGCGCTGATGCTGGACTTTCTCGGCCACCGTGCTCCGCACGACGCGCTGCTGGCAGCGATCGAAACCGTGCTCGACCCGGCCAGCGGCGCGCCGCGCACGCCCGACCTCGGTGGCCACGCCGGCACCGCCGACGTCGGCCGCGCGGTGGCCGATTGCGTCGCGGCCGCGTGAGCCCGCCTGGCGCACGTGCCGCGCGGGCGGCGGGCGGACATACATCCGCAGCAGATCAAACCGCCGCACAAAGTTTGCAATTTCCCGGGCGCGGCCGGATTGACATGGCCGAAAGCGCGCCGGTCTAATCGCCCGGTCGTTTTTCGTTCGGGCGCCCAGCGCAAGCCGCGCCCCGCTTCAACCCCTGAACCCGCGCCAGCCGCGCGCCACTTTTCCAACGCTCAAAGAGGACCACCCGTGAACAAGGCCGAACTGATCGAACACATCGCCAAAACCGCGCAACTCAACTCCAAGGCCGAAGCGGCGCGCGCGCTCGATGCGATGATCGACGCCGTCAAGCGCACCCTCAAAAAAGGCGATTCGGTCTCGCTGATCGGGTTCGGCACCTTCGCCGTGACCAAGCGCCCGGCGCGCACCGGCCGCAACCCGCGCACCGGCGCGACCATCAAGATCAAGGCCGCCAAGATCCCGAAGTTCCGCCCCGGCAAGGCGCTGAAGGACGCCATCAAGTAATCGAGCCTCCGATCGCGCTTTCGGCCAAGCCCATGCGTGCGGCCCACCCCGGCGGGCGCCGCAGCGGCTGCCGGGTCGAGTAATATCGCGCCCGCCGCGCCAGCAGCGGCGAGGCCCGATCGGCGCAGCTTCTTGGTCGTTTTCACGGCCGCGCATCGAGTGCCCGCCCCTGGCGGGCATTCCTGTTTTGGCCCGTCGGGTGCTTAGCTCAGTTGGTAGAGCGGCGCCCTTACAAGGCGTAGGTCGGGGGTTCGAACCCCTCAGCACCCACCACCGGCGGCAGGCGCAGCGAAGGTCTTGTGCCGCCCACGTCGCTTGCGCCCCGCGCGCCGCACCTCTTTTCGCAGCCCATGTTCGATTCCGTCCGCAAACACAGCAAGCTCATCCAGATCGTGCTGTTTCTGCTCATCTTTCCGTCGTTCGTGCTGTTCGGCATCCAGGGCTACAGCCACTTCGAGGGCGGCGGCAACGCAGCGGCCAAGATCGACGGGCAGACCATCAGCATGGAGCAGCTCGACGCGGCCAACCGCCAGGAAATCGAGCGCATCCAGGCCATGCTCGGCGGCCGCGTGGACATCAAGCAGATCGACACGCCCGAGCAGAAAATGCGCACCCTCGACGGGCTGATCCGTCAGCGGCTGCTGCAGCTGCAGGCCGCGCGCGAGCATCTGAACGTCACCGACGCGCAGGTGCAGCAGGCCATTCTGCAGATCCCGCAGATCGCCGCGCTGCGCAAACCCGACGGCAGTTTCGATCTGCAGGCGTACCGACAGCTCATCGAGGCGCAGGGCATGAGCACCGCGCAGTTCGAGGCGCAGATGCGCGAGCAGCTCATCCTGCAGCAGGCCATCGGCGGCATCGCCGGCAACCTGATCGGCAGCCAGTCGCTGGCCAGCACCACTGCGGGTGAACAGTCGCAGCAGCGGGTGGTGCGCATCGCGCGCTTCGACCCGGCGGCCTACACCGCGCAGGTGCAGGCCAGCGCCGAGCAGGTGCAGGCGTTCTACAAGGCCAACCCGGCGCTGTTTCGCGCGCCCGAAAAGGCGTCGATCCAGTATGTGGTGCTCGACGCTGCGGCGCTGCAAAAGCCGGTGACCGAGGCAGAGGCCCGCGCCTATTACGACGCCCATCTGGCGCAGTACACGACGCCGGAGGAGCGCCGGGCCAGCCATATCCTGATCACCGTGCCGGCCGACGCGACGGCTGAACAGCAGGCCGCCGCCAAAGCCAAGGCCGAGGCGATCGCCAAACAGGTGCGCGCCGACCCCAGCCAGTTCGCCGCACTGGCGCGCAAGGACTCGCAGGATCCCGGCTCGGCCGCCAACGGCGGCGATCTGGGCTGGTTCACCCGCGGGGCGATGGTCAAGCCGTTTGCCGACGCGGTGTTCGAGGCGAAAAAGGTCGGCGAAATCCTCGGCCCGGTGCGGTCGCAGTTCGGCTGGCACATCATCGAACTCACCGGCATCAAACCGGGCAAGCAGCAGACCTTTGCCGAGGTGAAGGCGCAGATTGAGGCGCAACTGGCGCAGCAGGCCGCGCAGAAGGCGCTGACCGCGGCGAGCGACACCTTCACCAACGCCGTGTACGAACACCCGGACACCTTTCAGCCGGTGGTCGACAAACTGCACCTGACCGTGCAGACCGCGGGCGACGTCACCCGCACTCCGGTGGCCGCACCGCCAGGCAGCAACAACCCGCTGGCCAGCCAGGCGTTTCTCGATGCGGTGTTCAGCGAAAACAGCCTGCGCAACCGCCACAACATTCCCGCGGTGCAGATCGCCCCGGGCGTATGGGCCTCGGCCCGGGTGACCGCGTATCAGCCGGCGCAGACCCCGCCGTTCGACCAGGTGGCGGACAAGGCCCGCACGCTCTACGTGCAGCAGCAGGCCGCGCAGCTCGCAGCCAAGGCCGGCGCGCAGGCACTGGCCGACCCGGCCAGGCTGAACTTCGGGCCCGCGACCACCCTGCGCCGCGACCAGCCGACGCCTGATGTGCCGGCCGCCGTCGTCGCCAAGGCGTTTGCGATGCCATCGGCTAAGCTGCCCGCGCTGGCCGGTGTCGACCTCGGCGACCAGGGGTATGCGGTGGTGCAGCTCGATCAGGTCAACACGCCGACGCCCACGCCCGAGCAGATCCGCGCGGCAAAGGCCGCCAGCGAACAGGTCTGGACCGAGGCGGTTGCCAACGCCTACATCGAAACCCTGAAAAAGCGCTTCGACGTGCAGATCTTCTACAAGCCGGGCCGGGCAACCGCGGCTGGCTGAAGACCGTATCGGCAACGGGAGCGAGTCCGTTTCGGTATAGAATCTCGCGCTTTTCGTGGTGGCTGTAGCTCAGTTGGTAGAGTCCCAGATTGTGATTCTGGTTGTCGTGGGTTCGAGTCCCATCAGCCACCCCACCGCATGACCTTCAAGCGCCGCCCCGCGGCGCTTTGTTTTTGGCGCGATGCAGGCAGCGCGTTCCAGCGCGCATGACCCCGCGCCAGCGGCGGGCAGCAGTCGGCGGGGACAATGCACTCTGCGCCGCCCATTCGCGGCAGCGAGGCGCGATAACCCGACCCACCTGCAATGCAATCCCTGCGACAACTCTGGCGCGACTGGCGTGGCGGCGAACTGCGACTGCTCGCCGGCGCGCTGGTGCTCGCGGTGGCGGCGTTGTCGGCGGTGGGCTTTGTCGCGCAGCGGCTGGACGCAGCGCTGACGCGCGACGCCGCGCAACTGATCGGCGGCGACGTGGTGATCGCCAGCGACCACGTCATTTCTGCCGATTACGCGCGGCGGGCGCAGGCGCTGGGGCTGCGGCTCACCCACACCGCGGTGTTCCCGAGCATGGCGCTGTCGGCCGACGGTAACCACACCCGGCTGGTGTCGCTCAAGGCAGTCGGCGACCACTATCCGCTGATCGGCGCGATGCGGCTGCGCGCCGGGCTCGACGCGCCGGTGCAGCGACACACCGGGCCGCCCGCTCCGGGCACTGCGTGGGTGGCGCCGGCCGTGCTGGCGGCGCTGCACCTGCAGGTCGGGCAGACGCTGCAACTGGGCAACGCGCAGTTTCGCGTTGCCGCGATCATTGACACCGAGCCCGACACGGGCAGCGGCTTCATCCAGTTCGCACCTCGGGTGATGATCAACCGCGCCGACCTGCCGGCGACCGACCTCATCCAGCCCGCCAGCCGCGTCACCTATCGCCTGGCCGTCGCCGGCCCGCCGGCCGCCGTCGAGACCTTTCGCGCCTGGGTGCAGGCGCGGCTGAAGGCGCAGCCGGTGCGCGGGCTGCGGCTGGAGACGGTGGCCGACAGCGGCCCGGCGCAGGAGCAGACCTTGCGCCGCGCCAGCGACTTTCTGCATCTGGTCGCGCTGCTGACCGCGCTGCTGGCGGCGATTGCCGTGGCGCAGACGGCGCGCGACTTTGCCCGCCGCCGCCTGCAGCCGGCCGCGGTGCACAAGGCGCTGGGGCTGCGCCGCGGAGTGCTGTTGCGGCGCTATGCGGCAGAGTTTCTCTGGCTTGGGCTGATGGCCGCGGCGCTGGGCGTGGCGCTGGGGCTGGCGGCGCAGGCGGCGATGATCGGGCTGCTGCAGGGCTTGCTGCCGGTGCGCGAACTGCCGTCGCCGGGCTGGCGCCCCGCGGCCTTCGCTGCGGCAACCGGGCTGCTGCTGTTGCTGGCATTCGGGATGCCGGCGCTGCTGCAGCTTGCAGCGGTGCCGCCGATGGCGGTGCTGCGCCGCAGCCTGGGCCGGCTGCGGGCGATGCCGGCGCTGACCCTGGGCGCGGGCGTTGCGGCGTTCGGCGTGCTGCTGTGGTTGCAGGCCGGGGACATGAAGCTCGGGCTGATCGCCGCCGGCGGATTCATCGGCGTGGCCGCGGTGATGGCGCTGTTGGCCTGGGGGCTGCTGGCGCTGCTGCGGCGCTGGGCGCGGCGTGGCGGTGCGGCGCGCTGGCCGGTGTGGCGCACCGCGGCGCGGCAGATCACCAGCCGGCCCGGCAGCAGTGTGGTGCAGATCACCGCGCTGGGTCTGGGCATGCTGGCGCTGGTGGCGCTGCTGCTGATGCGGACCAGTCTGATCGAGGCGTGGCGCGAGTCGATTCCGCCGGGCGCCCCCGACCGCTTTGTCATCAACATCCAGCCCGATCAGGCCGCAGCGGTGCGCGCGGCGCTGGCGCGCAGCGGGGTGGGCGAGCCCGAGTGGTACCCGATGCTGCGCGCGCGGCTGGTGGCGATCAACGGCAAGCCGGTGTTCGGCAGCGACTATGACTCGCAGCGCGCGCGCGAACTGGTCGACCGCGAGTTCAACCTGTCGGCCAGCGACACCTTGCCGAAGGCGAACACCATCGTTTCTGGCGACTGGGCGGCCACCGCCGGGCCGGGCGGCAAGGGGCTGTCGGTGGAGCAGGGCATCGCCAAGCTGCTGCACTTCGGCCTGGGCGACACCCTGACTTTCGACATCGCCGGGCAGCGGCTCTCGGCCCCGATCACCAGTGTGCGCGAGGTCGACTGGAGCTCGATGCACGCCAACTTTTTTGTGCTGCTGCCGCCCAATCTGCTGCACGACCAGCCGGTGACGTATCTGGCCGCTTACCACGCGCCGGGCGACGCGCTGCGCATGGACGATGCGCTGGTGCGACAGTTCCCCAATCTCACGGTGGTGGATGTCGGCAGCATTCTGCGGCATCTGCGCGGGCTGATCGAGCAGGTCATCGCCGCGGTGGAATTTCTGTTCCTGTTCGCGGTGGCGGCGGGGCTGGCGGTGCTGATGGCCTCGCTCGGGCTGTCGCGGCTGGAGCGCACGCGCGATCAGGCCATCTGGCGGGCGATCGGCGCGTCGGCTTCGCTGCTGCGGCGGGTGGCGGCGGCCGAGCTGCTGGCCATCGGTGCGATCGCCGGGCTGCTGGGCGCGGCCGGCG